>NZ_JBFANN010000045.1:37961-61960 GCF_040674855.1 Nocardia sp. NPDC049707
GGTCACACCCTGGCCACCGGCAGCTACGGCGACACCGTGCGGCTGTGGGACTTGGTCACTCAGAAGCAGATCGGTGACCCCCTCGGCCACACCGACCGCGTTATCTCGTTGGCGTTCAGTCCCGACGGTTACACCCTGGCCACCGGCAGCGACGACGGCACCGTGCGGCTGTGGGATCCGGTCACTCAGAAGCAGATCGGTGAACCCCTCACCGGCCACACCGGCGTTATCTCGGTGGCGTTCAGTCCCGACGGTCACACCCTGGCCACCGGCAGCGGCGACGGCACCGTGCGGCTGTGGGATCCGGTCGCTCAGAAGCAGATCGGTGAACCCCTCACCGGCCACACCGACGGCGTCATCTCGGTGGCGTTCAGTCCCGACGGTCACACCCTGGCCACCGGCAGTTGGGACAACACCGTGCGGCTGTGGGATCCGGTCACTCGGCACCCGATCGGTGAACCCCTCACCGGCCACGCCAGCAGCGTTTCCTTGGTGGCGTTCAGTCCCGACGGTCACTCCCTGGCCACCGGCAGCGACGACGGCACTGTGCGGCTGTGGGATCCGGTCACTCGGCAGCAGATCGGTGACCCCCTCGGCCTCACCGACGGCGTCATCTCGGTGGCGTTCAGTCCCGACAGTCACTCCCTGGCCACCGGCAGCAGCGACGGCACAGTACAGCTGTGGGACATCGGCTCCGCAGATGACGTCGCCGGTTCCCTGTGCCGCTGGGGCGGACAGGACTTCGAATCCGCGCCATGGCCGCCAGATGTCCCCGCAGATCTACGAACCGAGCTCTGCCCATGAACGAAGGACATGCATTTCCGGGGTTCGACAGCTGAACCAGTTCTCGGCGCCATCACTCCTGCGAAGAAGCCTGCTGACACGTCCTGTCGCTGGACCCTGACACAACTGTCGCATCACCAGGTCAACCCACTGACAGTCCTGTGCCGTCTCGCACACCGACCTGCCGCCGCTGGCATCCGACCGATCCAAACGAATCCGCCACGGCGAGGAAGTCCGCGTCGCTCCCGCTGACCTGCCGACACTCGTGCAGTGGATCCCCTCGATGCAGAAACACATCGACAAACTCGCGGCCCTTACCAACCCCGCCCCGCTGAACAGGACTTCGAAAATCACTGAAGGCGACTTCGAAACCTGACAGCTGGTAGTCCTCGCTCACACGCCCCAGTGTTTCATGAGTACGTTTCAACCACCGGTTCTTTTGCAACACCCTATGAAACAGAATTAAGGCTGGTCGAGGCACGGTGACCGTGGTGTTTCATAGGCGATCACCTATGAAACACCGTGCTCGTTCTGCTCGCCCTCTGGGAAACGCTCACGCGGTCTGCGTTGTTCGGCGGCGCCGAGGGATGGGAACCTGGTTTCCGGGAAACGCGCTCAGTGCAGGAATTGTTCGATGAGCAGGCTGAGCCCGATCAGGACCATGCCAGCACCGGAGATGTAGCCGACGGCCCGAGCCGCTCTCGGGCGCGCGCGGACGAGCGTGCGAGCAAACACGCTCATGCCGGTGTAGAAGATGGCGCAGGTCGCGGTGAAGATCAGGCCAAGGAGCGCGAGCTGGACGGCGAGAGGCCAGCTCCAGTGTGGGTCGGCGAATTGCGGCAGCAGCGCGAGGAACAGCAGCAGCGCCTTGGGATTGAGGCCGCTGACACCGATCCCGCTCAGCAGCGTCGCCCGGCCCGTGGGTGGCGAGGTGTCGTCAACTGTTGGGGCGAGGCTTCCGGGGGGCTTGCGGAGCGTCTTGACTCCCAGCCACAGCAGGTAGGCGCTGCCGATGAGCGTGAGGGTTCGCAGGAAGGCCGGTGTGCCGGCCAGGAGCGCGCCGATTCCGGCGGCGACCACTGCGGTCATCGCGGTGTAGCCGATGGTGATCCCGCCGACAGCCGCAGCCATCGGGCGGTCGCGCACCACCGCGCCGATCATGAAGGCCCAGTCGGCACCGGGAACGACGATCAGCAAGGTCGCGACGCCCCAGAAAGCGAGCACAGAACCGACAGCCATTGGCAACTCTTTCCACGAAGACAGCTGACCAAGCAAGGATATTCGGCAACAGCCCGCAAGTGTTTCCGTATTTTCCCGCCATAAGACTAGTTTGTGGAAGAATCTGTTACATGGACCGTGTTGACCGGAAGATCCTTGCCGAGCTTCAGGCGGATGGGCGGCTCACTCTCACCGATCTGGCTGGTCGGGTGGGGTTGAGCGTGTCGCCTTGCCACCGGCGGGTGCGGGAGTTGGAGCAGTCGGGTGTCATCCGCGGCTACTGTGCCGTAGTCGACCCGGCGGCGGTGGGCCTCGGCTTCGAGGCGCTACTGTTCGTGACAATGCGGCAGGAAGACCGTGAGACGCTGCTGGCGTTCGAGGCGGCCGTGGCGCAGATCCCCAATGTGTTGCAGGCGCAGCGGCTGTTCGGTGACCCCGACTACCTCTTGAGGATCGTGACCGCCGACCTGAGCGCGTACCAGCGTCTGGAAGACGATGTGCTGGCAACCCTGCCGGGCGTCCAGCGTCTGAACTCCACGCTGGTCATGAAGAACATCGTCGCCGAACGACCCCTGCCCGCCTGACGACGCCGCAGCCATCGGGCCCACGGGTTATCAGGCGTTTCGGGGCGGTCGGTCAACTCAGGTCGCGGGTGTTTGCTAGAGCTGATCGGCGACCGACTCGGCAACCTCGGCTGCGGGTTCAGAACAGGGTGTCGCGGACCCGCAGCGGCCGGTAGCCGGTGGGACCGAGCGCCGCGAGTTCGGCCTCGATATCGACCTCGATCGCGCCGAAGAAGTTGATGTTGGCGCTCTGCGCCGGGCTGATGTGGGCCAGCACATCAGCGTCGATGCAGCGGCCCTGACGGCGCATCTGGTCCACTGCGAGACCGTAATACTCTGTGGTCCAGGCGATGACGGCATTGGTGACCAGGGTAAGGCACCATGCCTGCTTGGTTTGGGCTTCCAGGTGCCGGGCACGGAACGCGCCTTCGTGGGCGTAGATGAGGCCGCGTTTGAGGGCGTGGATGGATTCGCCCTTGTTGAGCTGGCGGGAGATCTTGCGCCGGTAGTCCGGATCAGTGAGGTACCGGCAGGCGTAGATGGTGCGCCGCATCGCGCCGTACTCCTTGAGCGCCGCGGCGAGAGCGTTCTGTCGCCCAGACGCCGACAGCTTGCCGACCAGCAAGGATGCGGTGGCGTGCCCGAACTTCAGCGACCCAGCCAACCGGAGCAGGTCGTCGTAGTGCTCGGCGATCAGGTCCAGATTCAGCTTGCGGGTCAGCAGTGGCCCCGCGATCGGGAACCGCGCCTCTGCGTCGGCGCGCGGCATCGGCCGGTACAGGGTGATCTTGCCCAGGTCCCGGATGCGCGGGGACAGCTGCATCCCGAGCAGGTCGAACAGCGCGAAGTTGGCGCGTTCGGCCAGTTGCGCACGCATCCGGTTCTCGGCGGCACTGAACTTCCCCGACAGCGCCTGATCGAACAGCGCCACCACCTCATCGAGCACATCGGTGCCCGACTGCGCCAGCACCGTCAACAGAATCGGGTACCGCCGCTGCGGGTCGCGCCGTTCGAGGGCCTGCGGAGTCAGGCGGCGGCCCAGCGTCGCCAGGAACCGGCGACGCTCCGCCGGAAGCAACCGACAGATCGAGGGTGTCCGCGCCCAGGCCCCGCACGAACCCCAGCTTGTCGACCTCGTTGCGCACCGCGGCCGCCGATGCCTCCACCGGACCGGTGGACAACCACCGCAACCGTGACATCCGAATCGAGGAATCGGTCACCAGCAGCGCGTCCAATTCCGCGCAGCGTTGCGGAGTCAGCTCGTGCGCGAGCCGATCATAGGTCTCGCGTTGTGCCTGCTCACGCGCGTGCACGACGCGGCGGACCAGGGTGTCGGGGCTGGGGCGGACCACCCGCGCCGAGATCAGATACTCACACCCCAACCGGAACAGCAGCGTCGGCGAATCATGCTCCATTGCCCGCGCCAAGAGGAACTCGTCCAGCTCCTTCAACTCCATCGCACCCGCCGCCCGCCAGCTCAGATACTGGGCCACCAACCGAAGATGCTTGGTGCGGGTCTGTGCCCGGCGACCGTACGAACGGATCTGCGACGCATCAACTTTCAGCTGATCCGCCAATCGGACGACCGCCACCAGCGGCGCGGCCGCGACCTTGTCCGGCACGAACCCCAGCCACGGCAGCGTGCACAACGCCACGGCAAGGCCGAGCTGGTCCTCCGGGCCACGCCCACGTCCCGGCGCGACGAACGCGGTATCAGCAGGGGTCAGCGTGAATAACCGGAAGAGCTCCTCGCGGCTGATCTCCGGAAACTCTCGCAGACGCGCCAATTCCTCGGCTGCGAACACCTGCGTCGCCACGAAACCCGACCTCCACCACGCCGACCAACCTCATCAGCAGCCAAGCCAAGCACCTACCGCACCCGCCCGCAGCGCGAGCCGATCACAACGGCATCGCTGCTGGTCCAGCCATATGTGTTGTTTTTCGCGCGATTACTACTGGAACCCCGACTTGGAGAAGTCGGGTTACGTACAGCGCGAACGCAATCCGCGCGACCGGCGCTCCTACGTCGTGACCGTCACCGATGCGGGCCACGACCGCCTGCACCAGGCGGAGGCTGCGATTCCGGCCTACCTCGACAAGACCTTCGCGGCACTGACCGCCGGCAAGCGCCGCCAGCTCACGGCGCTGCTCGGCAAACTCTTGGTGCCCGCCGGGTGAGCGGCCGGGATGCACCGGCCGCGCACCGACCTACGCGTCGGCCAGACCGAGTGTGTCGAGCAACCAGGCGTATTCGAAGGCGACTTCCTTCCACACCTCGTAGCGGCCGCTGACGCCGCCGTGGCCCGCGCTCATTTCGGTCTTGAGCAGCAGCGGTGTGTCACCGGTCTTGGTGGCGCGCAGCTTGGCGACCCACTTGGCGGGTTCCACGTAGAGCACGCGGGTGTCGTTGATGCCGGTGATGGCCAGAATGGCCGGATAGTCCTTGGCTTCGATGTTCTCGTAGGGGGCGTAGGACTTCATGTAGTCGTAGACCTCCTTGTCCGCCAACGGATTTCCCCACTCGTCCCATTCGATGACGGTGAGCGGCAGCGACGGGTCCAGGATCGAGGTGAGCGGGTCGACGAACGGCACGCTGGCCATAATTCCCGTGAACAGCTCGGGTGCCATATTCGCCACCGCGCCCATCAGCAGCCCGCCCGCACTACCGCCGTCGGCGACCAGCCGATCCGCCGAGGTGGCACCGATATCGATGAGATGCCGTGCGCAGGAGACGAAATCGGTGAAGGTGTTCTTCTTGGTGAGCGTCTTGCCGTTCTCGTACCAGAACCGTCCCATTTCGCCACCGCCGCGCACATGCGCCACCGCGAACACCATGCCGCGGTCGAGCAGCGAAATCCGCGACACCGAGAAGGACGGATCCATGGGGGTCTCGTAAGAGCCGTATCCGTAGAGCAGCAGCGGTTTCGGACCCGCGGGCAGTCCCTTCTTGCGCACCAGCGAGATCGGAATCCGAGTGCCGTCCGCCGCGAGCGCCCAATCCCGGTGCTGCTCATAGTCGTTCGCGTCGAAGCCGCCGAGTACCGGCTGCTCCTTGCGCAGCAGCAACGCACCGGTGGCGGGGACATAGTCGAAGACCTGCGTCGGCGTGATGAACGAGGTCAGCCCGATCCGCAGCGTCGGCTGTTCCCACTCCGGATTCGACCCGGAACCGACCGAGAAGAGTTCCAGATCGAATTCGAGTTCGCGCCGCTCGCCGTAGCCGGATTCGGTCAGCGGCCAAATGGCAATGCGGGGCAGCGCTTCGCGCCGGTAGCTCAGCACCAGATGACCGGCGAACGGGTCGATATCCTCGAGCCGCACATCGTCGCGATGTCCGATCAGCGGCGTCATATTCGACGGATCCGATACCGGGGCCTCGGCGAGCACGAAGTTCTCCGCCTTCACCCCGTCCACGACATCGTTGTGCAGGATCAGAAAACGGTCCTCGCCGCCGACCACCGCATGTTCCGCCGCGTATTCGACGCCCTCGCGGCGCGGCAGGATGACCCGGAATTCCCCTTCGGGATTATCGGATTCGAGCACCCAGCCCTCGGTGGTGATCTTGGAGTTGACCGAGATCATCAGGTACTTCTCCGAGCGCGTCGCGCCGATGCTCACCCAGTAGCGCTCATCGGGCTCGTAGAAGACCTTGACGTCGTCATCCTTGGCCGTGCCGAGCCGGTGCCGCCACACGGTGTCGGGCCGCCAGGCTTCGTCGACGGTCTGATAGAAGACGTGGGTGCCGTCCAGCGACCAGGTCGCGCCGGGTGCGGTGCCCGCGATCTCGTCGCCGAGCATCTCGCCGGTGCGCAGATCCTTGAACTGCAGCAGATAGCGCTCGTCACCCACGGTGTCGATCGAGTACGCGAGCAGGTTGCCGTCATGGCTGATCGAGAACGCGCCGAGGGAGAAGAAGTCGTGGCTCGCGGCGACCTCATTGCTGTCCAGCAGCACCTGCTCCCCGGGAATCTCGGTATCGACCTCGAGTTGCGGCGGGGCCCAGGCATCGATCCCCTCGGCCGTGGCATCGATGGGACAGCGGCAATGCACGCCGTACTGCTTGCCCTCGAAGCTGCGCGAGTAGTACCAGTACTCGCCCATCCGGATCGGCACCGACAGGTCGGTCTCCTGGGTGCGTGCCTTGATCTCGTCGAAGATCTTGCTCCGCAGTCCGCCGAGATGCGCGGTCTGCGCCTCGGTGTAGGCGTTCTCGGCCTCGAGGTAGGCGATGACCTCCGGGTTCTCCTTATCGCGGAGCCATTCGTAATCATCGATGAAGACATCGCCGTGGTGCACTCGCTCGGTGCGCACCGTCTTGGCGATCGGGGCCGTCACCACGGCCGATTCATCACCCGGACCGGCGAGCGTTCCGGTTCCACTGTCGAGAGCCATGGGGTCCACCCTACTGTTCGGGCCGGCCACCGCCCGCCGCTCGGATGATCTCGTCGAGGACCGCGCCCGCCCGGTGCAGATCGGTCATGGCCCGGCTTTCACGCCGGCACCGGCAGTCACCGGCGACGGCTCAGCGAGCGAGCGCACCGCGGATCGAACTCGCCAGATAGTCGAGGTCAGCGCGGTGCGGACTGGTCGGCCGGCCACGTAGTCCGAATCCGTCACCCGGCGTCCGCGGAATGACATGCAAATGCACATGGAACACCTCCTGACCTGCGGTCACCCCGTCGGCCAAGAAGAAGTTGACTCCATCACACCCCACCTCGCTGGCCCGCAGCGCGCCCGCCAACTTCTGCGCCACCTCGAACAACTTCCCGCCGACCGCCGGATCCAACTCGGCCAGACTCCGCGCCGCCACCTTCGGCACCACGAGCACATGCCCGGGCGTCATGGGCCGAATATCCAGGAACGCCACCACATCATCGTCCTCATAGACCCGACTGGCCTCCGCCCGCCCAGCCACAATGTCCCCAAAGATCGTGTACGGATTCACGCGCCGAACACTATCGCCGGTTACCGACGTCGCGGCTAGAGGATCGGCGACGCGGTGTAGCGGGCCGCGTCGGGGTACTGGTCCACCAACTTCTGGACAGCGGCCACCACATCCGAGACCTGGGCACCGGCAGCGCCGATGACGGCGGACTTGTCGGCCAGGGCGGCTTCCCCATCGGCGCGGTCCAAGGGGAGATAGCGGTCGAGTTCACGGGAGATGGCGGCCGGTGCCACCCGAGTTGGTCTTCGATCCGGACTCGGCGATCTGTACGTCATGCGCACCGGCGCGCAGGTCCTATCCTGGTGCAGGTCATATCCTGGTGGTCACAGCGTCGGTCGAGTCCGGCCCACTGACCAGTGGGATACCGCGGATCATCGTCCGGCGCTCCCGCATAACCCGAACGCCAAGAGGGCACTCCATCGGGCGTGCGAAACAGCGGGGTGAATGGGGCCGCCATAGGTTTGCATCACCGCGACTCGCAATAAGCGTGGGGCAACCGTAGAGACAGAGGCAACTAGCCGATCCAACAATGCGGTGTAGCTACGAGGGACCGAATACTGGACACATTCACCGTAGCCACATTCTAGTGACGCCTGTCACATTTCCACGTAGCGGAACATCATTTCCGTGATCGGAGAGGATTAGGTATGGGGATGTTGACTTGGCGTCGCGGCCGGGCAGACAGTGGACGACCTGAGGATGCAAGACACTCACCGGGACAGTTGGCCGCCTACGGCGCCCAGCACATACTGACGATGTACGGGGGTGTGATCGCGCCACCGCTCGTCGTCGGCGGCGCGGCCGGTCTATCCACCGCCGACATCGGATTACTGGTGACGGCGGCTCTGTTCGTATCGGGCCTCGCCACGCTGCTGCAGACCCTCGGAATCGGACCGTTCGGTAGCCGATTGCCCATCGTGCAGGGGATTTCTTTCTCAGGCGTATCGACCATGGTGGCGATTGCCAACACCGGCGGATTACGTTCGGTATTCGGCTCGATCATCGTCGCCGGAATCATCGGCCTGGTGCTGTCATCGTTCTTCGCGCAACTGCTGCGATTGTTCCCCGCGGTGGTTACGGGCACGGTCATCACCGTGATCGGCCTTTCACTGATGCCGGTCGCCTTCAACTGGGCAATGGGCAACAACTCCGCCGCACCCGACTACGGTTCCCTGACCAACATCGGACTCGCCGGCCTGACGCTGCTGATCATCCTGGTGATCAGTCGCCTGTTCCAGGGCGCGGTGTCGCGACTGTCGATTCTTATCGGGCTGGTGCTCGGTACCGTCATCGCGGCGTCCGCAGGCAAGGCCGATTTCTCCAATGTGGGCGATGCCCGCCTGATCGCACCGCCACAGCTGCTGCACTTCGGGTCCCCGACCTTCGAAGTCGGTGCCATCGTCGCGATGACAATCGTGATCCTGGTGACCCTGATCGAAACCACGGCCGACATGCTCACAATCGGTGAAATCATCGGGACCGACGTCGATTCCAGGCGCGTGGCGGACGGGCTGCGAGCCGAAATGCTGTCGACGTCGGTTGCGCCGGTCTTCGGATCCTTCACCTGTAGCGCGTTCGCACAAAACGTCGGCCTGGTCGCACTGACCGGAATCAAAAGCCGGTTCGTCGTGGCAACCGGCGGCCTGATTCTCGTGCTGCTCGGCCTGCTCCCGGTGGTCGGCGCGATCGTCGCCGGAATTCCGTACCCGGTACTCGGCGGCGCCGGACTCGTGCTTTTCGGATCGGTTGCGGCGAGCGGGATTCGCACCCTGTCCCGGGTGGACTGCGAGGACAACCTCAACATGATCATCGTCGCGGTCGGCATCGGTTTCGGCCTCATACCCGTTGCGGCACCGAAGTTCTGGGACGCTCTCCCCGAAAAAATGGCAGTGGTCCTGAACTCCGGAATCAGCGCCGCCGCAGTCGCCGCCGTCCTCCTCAACCTGGCCTTCAACGAATGGAAGTTCGGCAAACGACCAGGTGCCTCCGTATTCGCCGCAGCCGCCGACGAGCGCGACCGGCTCGACAACGACGTCAAGCCATAGGCACTCGATCCCATACGTTGATGTAATGGGCACTGTTCACTCAGCGTTGATCGTTCCCTGATCAAACAGGCGATCAGGCCGAAAAATGGGCCCAGGCAAGCGAGCCCGTACACCTCGTACTCGGAGATTCGCGATTCACTCTGGCGCACAGCGAGTGTGAGGGCGGAAGCCAACCGACATGTGGTGCAGCGCCTCCGATGGGATCTGGTTGTACTGACCATGGACGTTGGTGACGACGTGGCGAGCTGACGAAGCGAAGACCTCCGAGTGAAGTGCCTGCTGTCCAGGAACGCATTCACTGCCGGAGGTCTTCGCGTCCCGCCGTTATCCATGCACCGCTATCCGAACCAGGCCGGTTGCAGGCCGCTGGCCTCCGCCCGCCCAGCCACAATGTCTCCGAAGATCGTGTACGGATTCACGGGCCGAACACTATCGCCGGTTACCGACGTCGCGGCTAGAGGATCGGCGACGCGGTGTAACGGGCCGCGTCGGGGTACTGATCCACCAACTTCTGGACAGCGGCCACCACATCCGAGACCTGGGCCTCGGCAGCGCCGATGAAGGCGGACTTGTCGGCCAGAGCGGCTTCCAATTCGGCGCGGTCCAAAGGAAAGCGCGAGTCGGCCGCCAGGCGGTCCAGCAGATCGGGTTCGCGGCCCAGTTCCCGCATGGCAAGGGCGACGGCTACCGCATGTTCCTTGATTACCTCATGGGCGGTTTCGCGACCGACACCGGCCCGCACGGCGGCCATGAGCATCCGGGTAGTGGCGAGGAAGGGGAGGTAGCGATCGAGTTCACGCGAGATGACGGCCGGATAGGCGCCGAATTCGGTGAGCACGGTGAGGAAGGTTTCGATCATGCCGTCGATGGCGAAGAAGGCATCGGGCAGCGCGACGCGGCGCACCACCGAACAGAAGACGTCGCCCTCATTCCATTGCGCGCCAGCCAGTTCGGCGGCCATCGAGGCATAACCGCGCAACACCACCTGCAGGCCGTTGACGCGCTCGCAGGACCGGGTGTTCATCTTGTGCGGCATGGCGGAGCTGCCGACCTGGCCGGGCTGGAAGCCCTCGGTGACCAGCTCGTGGCCCGCCATCAGCCGAATGGTGTGCGCGAACGACGACGGACCCGCACCGACCTGAACGAGCGCGGACAGCACATCGTGATCGAGCGAGCGCGGATACACCTGACCGACACTGGTCAGCACATTCGCGAAGCCGAGATGCCGCGCGACCTGCTGCTCCAGCGTCGCCAACTTGGCCGAATCGCCACCGAGCAGATCGAGCATGTCCTGCGCAGTGCCCATCGGCCCCTTGATACCGCGCAGCGGGTAGCGGTCGATGAGTTCACGCAGACGGGTCAGCGCGATCAACAGCTCGTCGGCGGCGGAGGCGAACCGCTTGCCCAGTGTGGTGGCCTGGGCGGCGACATTGTGCGAACGTCCCGCCATCACCAGCGTGTGGTACTCGGCGGCCCGCTCGGCCAGCCGCGCCGCCACCGCGACACCGTGCGCGTGCACATGCTCCAACGAAAGCCGGATCTGCAGCTGCTCCACATTCTCGGTGAGATCGCGGCTGGTCATGCCCTTGTGCACGTGCTCATGCCCGGCCAGCGCGTTGAATTCCTCGATGCGTGCCTTCACGTCGTGGCGGGTGACCCGCTCACGCTCGGCGATCGAGGCGAGATCCACCTGATCGATGACCCGCTCGTAATCGGCGATGACGCCCGCGGGCAGGTCGATGCCGAGTTCGGACTGCGCCCGCAGCACCTCCAGCCACAGCCGCCGCTCGAGCACGATCTTGTTCTCGGGCGACCAGAGATGCACCAACTCGGGGCTGGCATATCGGGTGGCAAGGACGTTAGGGACAAGGCTCACGTCTGTTCACTCTAGTGTCCGGAACCTGTCGACCTGCTGCGGCGTCGCGGGCGCGACGATATCGATGACCTCGAGCAGTGCTCCGCGCGCCATTCGCCTTGGCTCCGGATCCATTTCGCTCAACGCAGCCACCACGGCCCCGTCGACCACCGCGACCATCCTGCGCAACTGTTCCGACCGGGCCGCCCGATCGGAGCGGCGCAGTACATCGGCGAGCAACTCGTCCAGCTGCGCCCTCAGTCGTAGCTGGACCTCCCGCAGTTGCGGATGCCGCGCCGAGGCCACCGAACGCTCATAGCGCGCGATGAGCTGGCCGCGGGCGCCCTCGTCGTGTCTGTCGGTCCCCACCAGCAGGTCCAACACCAAATCGACGGTCGCCTCCGCGCCACGTCTGCGGTGGCTCACCTCGCCGACCCGCCGCCGCATCGCATCCAGTTCGGTATTGCCGCTGAATTCGACTGCGCGCGCGATCAGATCATCGAGCGACTCGAAGTAGTACGTCGTCGACGCCAGCGGAAGGTCGGCGCGCGTCGCGACCGAGCGATGCCGCACCGCATCGAATCCGCCTTCGAGTAACAACTCGGCGGCGGCCGCTACCAAAGCCTGGCGACGCCGTTCGCCTTTCGGGGTCGTCGCGGTTATCACCGTGCCATCGTGCCAGTCGTCATCAGTTCATCCGTGTGAATCAGAGAGGAAACCTAGAGAATGAAACCCAGCCATCGTTGTTTTACCGCATTTGCTCGTTCATGGTGCCGAACCGTGCAAACTCGTTGTCGGACAGCATCATCAACCACGCAGATAGTGACCCAACCGTACAAGTGCCGCCTCGATGTCCGCGGTGGCTCCGGCGAAGGAGAACCGTACCGTCCGGTGCCCCGCCGCCGTATCGAAGTCGAGACCGGGCGCCAGGGCGACGCCGGTGCGGTCGAGCACCTCGGCGCACCACCGCCTGGAATCGTCGGTGAGATGGCCGATATCGGCGTAGGCGTAGAAGGCGCCGTCGGCCGGAGCCAGGTCGGTGATGCCGAGCTTCGGCAGCCCCTCCAGCAGCAGTTGCCGATTCACCGCGTAGCGGCGGACGTGACCGTCGAGTTCCGCCTTGGCCTCGGCGCCGAACGCGTGCAGCGCCGCGTACTGCGAGATCGCGGGCGGACACACGGTCATATTGGATGCGAGCCGCTGCAGTGCCGGTCGCAATCCGCTCGGCGCCAGCATCCAACCGAGCCGCCAGCCGGTCATCGAGAAGTACTTCGAGACCGAGCCGATGACCACGGATTCGCGCGAGGTCTCCCAGGCCGATGATGTCCGTCCGACGCTGACGCCCGGGTAGGTGATGCCGTGGTAGATCTCGTCGGAGATCAGCAGGGTGCCGTGCGCCTCGCACCAGCGGGCCAGTGCGGCAAGCTCATCCGGATCGATCATGGTGCCGGTCGGGTTGGCCGGACTGGCCACGATCAGACCCGCCGGCGGTTCCGCCAGCGCCTCCAGCATGGCGACCGTCGGCTGGAATCGAGTTTCCGCACCGCAATCGAGTTCGATGACGCGACACCCCAGCGCGACCAGGGAGTTGCGATAGGCCGGATATCCGGGCCTGGCCACCACGACGGTATCCCCGGCGTCGAATGCGGCCAGGAAGATGAGGGTGAACGCGCCGGAGGACCCGGTCGTCACCACGACATCGTCGGGTTCTACGGCGTATCCGTAGGTATCGCGATGGTGTTCGGCAATCGCCTCGCGCAGCGACAGAATGCCGAATGTCTCTGTGTAACCGAGCAATTCGGCATCGATTGCCGCCTTGGTCGCGCGCAGCACCGGGGCCGGCGCCGGCGTCGACGGCTGCCCGGCCGCCAGCACCAGCACATCGCCGTGCGTCCTGGCCCGTTCCGCGGCGGCTTTCCAGACATCCATCACGTAGAAAGGTGGAATGGTCGACCGGCGAGATTCTCTGGACACCCGTCGTACGGTAGACGGTCCCGTTCACCGGGTTGGCGCCGATCCTCGACTTTGTCGGATACCGAAATGCGACCGACCGCGCGTTTCGGCAGGTTCGCGGCCTCCGGCCCGGGTTATTGTCGGCGTCAATGCTTGACAAGGCTCGCCGTGCGCGGCTGGACCGAGTACCCGGGGTGGGTGGCATCGGTGTCATCCCCCCCGATTGGCGCGCCGCGGTGCGGGAACGACGCGAATCCGAGCTGCGTGCGCTGCCGGGACGGGCGCGCGAGGTGCTCGGCGAGTGCCGGGACGGCCTGGTCTGGCTGCGTCGGCAACCCACACCCGACCTGCGCGCACTGTGGGAGGACCGGCCCAAACCCGACCACCGCGCGTTATTGCGCAAGCACCGGGTCCTGATCGTCGGTGTCTGCGTCACCGCCGTCTTCGCGGCCGCGGATTCCGCGTTCACCTGGGGCGTCACCAACCGCACGCCCGGCCCCGACGAGGCGCAACGCGTCGCCTTCGCATATCCGCAGCAGGTGCAGTCGACACCGCCGTCGGTGAAGCGTTATCTGAATGCCATCGCCAACGGTGAGCGCATCCGGGAGCAGGAGGTGGTCGCGGCCGCGACCCGCGCGACGCTGGAACGCGCCAAGGCCGAGGCGGCCGCGGCCGTCTCCGGTGCGTATCAGCCGTGGATGGCGGGCAGTGCACCGGTCATCGCCGGGTCGGTGCTACCCGGCATCACCGGCATGGTTCTGCCGACGCGCGGCGCCTTCACCTCCGGATTCGGTTCGCGCTGGGGCACTTTCCACAACGGCATCGATATCGCCGGTCCCATCGGCACCCCGATCTATGCCGTCGCCAATGGCACCGTCATCGATGCGGGCCCCGCGCAGGGCTTCGGTCTCTGGGTGCGCATCCGGCACGACGACGGCAGCATCACCGTCTACGGTCACATGTACGACTTCTTCGTCTCCGTCGGCGAGCGCGTGCCGGCGGGTATGCAGATCGCCCGCATGGGCAACCGCGGCGACTCCACCGGACCGCATCTGCACTTCGAGGTCATCGTCAACGGACAGCACGTCGACCCGCAGCAGTGGTTGGCGATGCACGGGCTCGGCTTCGGCTGAGCCCGAAAGCGTCGACTGATCCCGATCGCATCCGACAAAGTAGAGGGTTGCACTTATAAGTGCAACCCTCTACGGTGGGTAGTACCTGCGAGAGCGAAGAGGAGTTCGGTCCCATGAGTACATCACTCATTCGCGACGAGAAGGCAGTTCTGTCGATCACCGCGAGCGAAGTCGAGCAGGCTCGGGCGTTCACCGCCCACTTGGAGCAGGCGCGGGCTGCCGCCCCCACCGAGACTGAGCAGAGCATCACTGTCGACCTCCAAGGCGGGGTCTCCGTGGAGGTGCCAGCTCAGCTGACCGCGCTGATCTCTCAGATTCTCGGCCTTGTAAGCCGTGGTAGCACCGTCACAGTTCGCAGCGTTCCGAACGAGGTGACAACCACCGTCGCCGCGAAGATGCTGGACATCTCACGACCCACCTTGATGAAGCTAGTCAACGACGGCACGTTGCCCGCACACAAGGTCGGCTCACACACCCGGCTCTTCAGCAGGGATGTCTTCGCGCACAAGGAGATCCAGCGCGCCGCGCAGCGCGAGGCGTTCGATCGACTGCGCGCGCTCGAAGACGAACTCGGCGTAGTCGACTGATAACGCTGCGGTGTCTGTTCGACCGTAAGTCCTACCCCGTCCACACGTCGCGCCGCAGGCGCGGCAAATCAGACGCTGATGCGGTCCTCGACGGCCGCGAGGCCGATATCGGTGCGAAAGTGGCTGCCCGGCAGCTTGATCGAGGCAATGCGGTTGTAGGCGTGTGCGCGGGCCTCGGCCAGATCCGCGCCGATGCCGACGACGCTCAGCACGCGACCACCCGCGGAAACCAGGGTTCCGTCCTCGCGCAACGCGGTTCCCGCATGCAGCACGGCGGACGAGTCGTCGGTACTGCCATCGCCCGCTCCGGTGATCACGTCACCGACGCGCGGACGACCCGGATAGTTCTCGGCGGCGATCACGACCGTGACGGCCGAACCGTCCCGCCAACGCGGGGCGGCGACCCCGGCGAGCGTGCCGGTCGCGGTGGCGTTCAGCAATTCGCCGAGCGGACTCTCCAACAGCGCGAGCACCGCCTGGGTCTCCGGATCGCCGAAGCGACAATTGAATTCGACGACGGCCGGTCCGTCCGCACCGATCGCCAGACCGGCGTAGAGCAGTCCGGAGAAGCCGCAGCCACGCCGCACCAACTCCGCCGCGACGGGCTTCACGACATCCTCGACGATCGCGGTGACCGACTCCTGCGGCAACCACGGCAGCGGCGTGTACGCGCCCATACCGCCGGTATTGGGCCCGGTATCGCCGTCGCCGACCCGCTTGTGATCCTGCGCGGGCAGCAGCGGCACTACGGTCTCGCCGTCCACCAGGCAGAACAGCGAAACCTCCGGTCCGTCCAGGAAGGATTCCAACAGCACCGGATGGCCCTGCTCGAGCAGTTCGGCACCGTGATCGCGGGCGGCATGCCGGTCGGCGGTCACCACCACACCCTTGCCCGCGGCCAGGCCGTCGTCCTTGACCACCCAGGTCGGGCCGAACCGATCCAGCGCCGCATCGAGTTCAGCCGGGTTGTCGACAATCTCGCTGTGCGCGGTGCGCACCCCGGCCGCGGTCATGACGTCCTTGGCGAAGGCCTTCGACCCCTCGATGCGCGCGGCCGCGGCCGACGGACCGAAACACGCGATCCCCGCGGCCCGGACCGCGTCGGCGACGCCGAGCACCAGCGGCACCTCGGGCCCGATCACCACCAGGTCGGCGTCCAGCTCGGTCGCGAGGGCAACCACCGCCTCCGCGGAGGACGGATCCACCGCTCTGACCTGCGCGTGCTGGGCGATCCCGGCATTGCCCGGCGCCGCGAACAGCGCGGACACCGCGGGGTCCCGGCGCAGGGCCAGGACGAGGGCATGTTCACGGGCTCCGGAACCGATGACGAGTACGCGCACGCGCAACAGCTTAGGGTGTCGCCGATATCGGCTCCCCCGCCTCCCCGGAACTTTTGCCGGTCGTTGGGTGCACCGTAACTTCGTCCGCGGACCTGCGGTGGAGTCCTGGCTCATTCTTGGGCATACCCCGACGAGTTACCCATGAACTCACGAAATCAGTCGTCACGTTACCGGCCCCCAGTGGTCGTCGAGTGGATGATTGATGGGACGGGGCACGACGGCCGACCTCTACCGCAAAGGACGTGCTGACGATGAGTCTGATCGATGGACTGATGGGCAATGCCGGGCGGATAGATCCCGGAAAGGCGCAAGCGGAATACGCAAAGCTGATGGGCGGCGGTGAGCAGGTCTACGCCGCGTATCTGCTCGTCCGCGATGCGATTCTGTTCACCAACCGGCGTCTCATCCTGGTCGACAAGCAGGGGGTCACCGGCCGCAAGGTGAGCTATCACAGCATCCCGTACCGCGCCATCACTCATTTCTCAGTGGAGACCGCGGGCACCTTCGACCTGGACGCCGAACTCTGCATCTGGATCTCCGGCACCCATGAACCGGTGCAGAAGCGATTCAACCGCCAGGTAGACATCTACGAGGTGCAAAGCATCCTGTCGCACTATGTCGCCTGATTTATCGGGCGCCGTCAACACCCGAACGACCGATCGGGAAGTCTCGGCGTAGCCTGCGGTGCATGGCTTCTGTTTTCAGCGCGATCATCGAGGGCCAGCTACCGGGCCGATTCGTCTGGGAGGACGACGAATTCGTCGCATTCCTCACCATCGCCCCGGTGACGCAAGGGCATACGCTGGTGGTCCCCCGCAAGGAGATCGATCAGTGGCAGGACGTCGACGCCGACACCTTCGCGCGGCTCAACGGCGTCGCGCAGAAGATCGGCCAGGCGGTCCGCCACGCCTGGGACGCACCCCGCGCCGGCCTGCTCATCGCCGGTCTGGAAGTCCCCCACCTGCACGTCCACGTCTTCCCGGCCTTCGCCATGGGCAACTTCGACATCTCCGGCGCCAACCCGAACCCCACCCCCGAATCTCTCGACGAAGCCCAAACCAAGATCAAGACCGCACTGCGTGACCTGGGCTACGGAGCCAACGTCCCCGACTGATCAGAGTCGAAGCTGCGAGGCGGCTGGCAACGACCCAGAACACTTCAGGATCGGGGCCGCCGCCCGTACCCACTGCTGTTTTCGCATCACGCGGCGATGTGTGAATGCAGGTCCACGTAAACGGTCCCGCTGTGGCGCGGCCCGACATCGGGCCTGTGCTGCACTCTATTGCTTTGTGTCCGAACATGTTTCACGATCGGAACGCACCGCGAGTTCGCTCGTATCCAATTGGGCTAGGGGACGAGAGTCAGCCTGGGGGCAGATCGTGAATCAGCACGTCGAACGTCGGCGCGTCAGGCCAGCCCGGCTTGCTGACTCCAACACGGCTCCATCCCCAGCTTCGATAGGCGCGATACGCGCGCTCGTTATCCGGTTCAACCAGCAGCGTCGCCCGCCGCTCCGGACGGCTGCCCAGCAGTTCGTCATGCAGGGCCCGCGCGAGGCCGCGGCCGGTGTACTCGGAGCACACCATGATCTCCGACAGCGCGAACGTCCGAACACCATCCTCTTCGGTGAATGCCCTGTGGTCGGTAACCGTCTTGTCCGGCTGGAAGTTCTTCCACCATGCGGCATTCGGGCTCAGCGTCCAACCCCAGGTTTGGCCGACCGTGTGCCCGTCCGCTTCGGCGATCACCATGGCGAATACGCTGCCACGGGCCGGATCGGAGTAACTGTCGAACCGGTGCATGAACGCCTCGGGTGAGTCGAACGGATCACCAGAAGCGATCGCATCGACGTAGGAGCGGCGATAGATGCCCTCAACAACCGGCCGCAGAGCGCGAGCCTGCGCCGCGTCGAGGTGCCGGAACTCGATCCCGTCGGGAAGGCTCATGCGGTGATCGCTATCTGCTCGGTCAGGGTGTCGAATTGGTGACCGAACTCAGCTCCCGCGGGCAGCTCGAGGGTCGCGTGCCGGACCGGTTCTAGGACTTTCAGTGTGCGCGGTGAGGAAACAGCGGTCGCCAGGTGGTCCAGGACAGGGAACGCTTCAGTGAGTGCCCCGTTGAGGTCACCGGCCGCTGCCCGCGCTGAGGCCAGCCATGCCCGCGCATTGATGGTGTTGCGCACCGAAGCCTGTTCGCTGGCAGCAGTTTCCAACAGTTCTACTGCCTTCGCGTGCTGACCGACGCGTCCATATCCGCGTGCCTCATGCCCACGGACTTCGGCGTGGTTGACGAACCGCAGCCACGCCGGGCATTCGTGGATCGGTTCGTGCTCGACCGCCTGGTCCACCTCGCGCCACGCGGTCGCGATCGCGCGCCCGAACGCGGGACGGTCTTCGAGCAACGCGACGGCTTGGGCTTGCCGGATCGCGATCAGGGCGTGGATACGCCCCGGCGGCCGTCCGCGCATGAGCTGGCGCGCTCGGTCGACCAGTTTCAACGCGTGGTGCGGGCTCGCCTGCCCGCTGCTGCTCAACGCTATGGATTGGTTCGCGCTGTACAAACAGGTATGCGCGGTCAGGTCCGGGTCGTCGGCCTGGCTGGCCAAAGCCATCGCATCGGAGTAGCAGCGCCGCGCGAGCGGATGCATGTCAGCGTCGAATGCCAACCAGCCCGCCAGGACCGCGAGTTCTCCGGTCGCAGATGCGAACGCATCCCCCGCAGCCGAGTCGAAGTCACAGGTTTCGAGCTGGCTCTTGGCGCGCGCTAAACCTTCAATGGCGTAGCCAACCAGCTGCGCGCCACCGACGCGCTGGTCCTCGTGCTCCAACTCGTCAACCCGAGCGAGCAGCCGCCGAGCATCGGACAGGCCGAGCCGGTTTGCGCCGATGTCCCAAGAATGCAGGACCGTCGCGGCTCCGGCCATCGCCGCCAACCTGCTGAACTCTCGCCGTCTCACGTTTCCATCGACTTCCGACGCGTAGATACCCAGCGCACCATCTGGCCCACTGGCTCCGTGTACCCCAGGCTGCCCAGCATGCAATCCCCGCGACGCGGCGACCGCCGACCAGAACCGTTCGGCCTGCTCCTGATTCAGTCCTGCGAGCGCGGTATCGAGGTCATGAGCTGACTTGCCCCGTACCGGCCGTTCCGCTGTCGCACGCTGCCACTTCCGCACCGTCACAGGCTGATAGCCAAGTCGCTCGGCGAACTCCTCCTGGGTCAGCCGCAGGGCAACACGCCAGAGAGCCTTGACCTCGACACCCGTCCAATCGGTAACGATCATCGCCGCCCCCGTCCCGCACCTTCAATCCGGTATAGCGGAAGCGTATCGGGTTCGTGCGGTCTCATGCCTGGGAACCAGTCAGCTGGTCAACCATGCTCGATTCAGCCCCGGCGCCGGGTGACGCCCAAGGGCACACCACCGGCTCGATGGAGCCGCCGAAGGTGGCGAAAATCCCCGGCGTCGGGCGCATTCCAACGACACAACGCACCCGGGGGTATCGCGTAATGACCGCAGAACTCTTCACCACCATGGTCGTCATCGCCGCAGTGATCTTCTTCCTGTGGCTCGTCTTATACGGCCTGCCCTACATCCTCGGCAAAGACACTGTCCCCGAAGGCGCTGTGCCCGCCGCCGAAATCCTCGACCGGGTCACCACCGAACGAATCCACCCCGCCCCGCCGCAAGGATTCACCGCCGACGAGGCCGCGCTCGTCCTGCAACAGCACCTCGAATGCAGCCGTGAACTGTGCGACTCCAAATACAAAGCGTATTGGACTCGCGTGGACGCCGGACTGATTCGGCCCACTCCGGAGACAGTCCGATGAGCCACCTGATCCAGTTCAGCGACGGGCAGTTCGGGTTGGTCGACGACGATGGGTTCGTCGACGAGCTCGACGCCGTCGAGCTGCCTGAACTCGAGACCACCACTCCCGCGCTCTGGGCGGTGTTCATCGACATCGACGCCACCTCCGCGGTCGACACCCAGCTGCCGGAACGGACTGCGTTCGTCGGACCGCCACGTCCGCTGGACCTGCCCGTCGAACTCATTGAGCGCGTCGCTAACGCAGTCCGCGAGTGGGGCGAACGTTGAGACTGCCCGCCAGCCGGATGCCCACCGCCGCCGCGTACCAGCCGGACTCACGCGACGCCGGAATCCGCCGCTACTTCGGCCTCACCCAATTCGCGCTCATGACCGGAGTACCAGTAACAAAGCTGTCCGCCTGGCGGCACGGCACCTCCGTGTGGGTACCCACACCCGATATCGACATCGGCGACCACGGCGGCTGGTCGCTGGCGTGCATCCAAGCATGGGACCCGGACCGAAAGCCGTTCGGGCGACCACAAACACGCTACTTCGCCGACACCGCCACCATCCGCGCCCGCTACCACGGCATGCCCACCTCCACCCTGTGGGCGTGCATCGGCGACGGCACCATCCCCCGGCCGGTCGTGTGGGTGGACAACCGACCGGGCTGGCTGTTGTGACGCGTGCACGTCACAACACCGTCCCCGGCCGTGCGTGGCCGGGGACGGCTCTTATCTCTCCCGTGGGGTACGGGAGTAGTAGGTAATGGAGATAATGATGAGAAACCTGATCAGGGTGGTCCTGCTCACCGCGTTCGGTATCGGCTCCACACTCGTCGCCGTCGACACCGCGTCAGCTGCTTGATCGGCGAACGCCACGCCCCTGAAACGCACCTGATTCCGCTAGCGCTAGACGCGGCGCTCGGCCACCGCGACAAGTTCTCGTTATTCGGCGACGACTACCCAACCCCTGACGGCACCTGCGTACGCGACTACATCCACATCACCGACCTCGCCCGTGCCCACCTGCTCGCCTTGGACGCCATCCACTTCGGCGAGCACAAGATCTACAACCTCGGCAACGGCATCGGGTTCTCGAATCTTCAAGTAGTCGAAGCGATTCGACAAGTCACCGGCGTGCCATTCGAGGTCGAGAACGCACCGCGGCGACCAGGCGACCCAGCCGTCCTCTACGCCTCGTCCGAACTCGCCAAGAACGAACTCGGCTGGACACCGGAGAAGCCGGACATTGTCGATATCGTGCGCGACGCGTGGCGATTCCATCAGCAGTGGCAGTAACTTGACGACCCGCGGCTTATACGGCGAGTGCTCTACCAGCTCAGACGGGGGTGGGCCACCGCATCGCGCACACTCAGCGGGGTTCGCGTGGCAAGCGGACGGTGAAGGTTGTGCCTGCACCCTCGGCGCTTTCGACGCTCACGGTGCCGTTGTGCGCGTCGACCAGGGCTTGGACGATGGAGAGGCCGAGGCCGGTGCCGCCGCTGGCGCGGGTGCGGGAGGTGTCGGTGCGGTAGAAGCGTTCGAAGATGCGCTCGGCCTCCTCGGGCGGTAGGCCCGGACCGGTATCGGCGACTTCCAGCAGGACCTCGTCGTCGGTCGGGGTCAGCCGGACCTTGACCTCGGCGTCGGTAGGTGTGTGCACGACTGCGTTGTTCAGCAGATTGGCCAGCACCTGGCGCAGCCGCGCCTCATCACCGATAACTTCCAATGTTCCTGTACCCGGACGAATTTCCAGTTCGACAGCGCGGCGCCGCCCGTCATCGCCAGTGGCCGCGGTGACTGCACGGGCATTGTGCACGGCGTCGCTCGCGACCGCGAGCAGATCGACCGGACCCAGTTCCAGCGGACGTTGGGCATCCAATCGGGCCAGCATCAAGAGGTCCTCGACCAAAAGCCCCATGCGCTGGGCCTCGTGTTCGATCCGGTCCATGAACATGGCCGGATCCGAGGTCGCGCCTTGCCGATACAGTTCGGCGAAGCCACTGATGGTGGTGAGCGGGGTGCGCAGTTCATGACTCGCGTCGGCGATGAAGCGCCGCATCTTCGCCTCGGAGCGCCGGGCCGCCGATTCGGAAGCTTCCGTCGCGGCGAAGGCCCGTTGGATCTGGGCCAGCATTCCGTTGAGCGATTGGGACAGCCGGTCGACCTCGGTATTGGTGCCGCGCACCGGAACTCGGCGGTGCAGATCACCGGCGGCAATCGCGGCAGCCGTCTTCTCGACCGCGCGCAACGGCCGCAGACTGCGTCTGATCACGAAGTAGGCGAGCACCGCGAGTGCGGCGAGTACAGCGACACCGACCATGAGCTGCAACATGATCAGCCGATTGACGGTATCGATGTTCTGGGTGAGGGGTATCGCGACGGTTGTCGTCGCATCGGGTGACACCGCCGTCATGGTCCGCCATTTGACCGTCGAACCGTTCTTGGAGCCGACGGTTACCGGTCTGGTGAGGACCTTGGTGCCCGGCGGATCCATGGTCGGCCGCACATCGGGCAGTCGCGGCAGGTCCGGCTCGGCCTCCTCATCGAACGGCCTGGTCTCGAGATAAACGGAGCTGTTGCCGCCCGGGGTCGGCTCGATGCGGACGAAGAAGGTGCTGGACGGATGCGCAGGAGCCGGCGGCCGCGGCCGCGACCACACCGTCACCACATCACGAAGCTGCTGATCGGTGCGGTGCAGCAGCGAATTCTCCAGCGCCGAGGTAACGACCATGCCGGATGCGAACAGTCCGAGCGCGGATAGCAGCACGAGCGCGACCACCAGCGTCACCCGCAGCGGAATCGCTGAAGAAGCGCGTGCCAGTGTGCGACGGGCCTGCGCGATCCGGGACGTGATCATGTCTCGGACCGGCGCGTGCGATTCGGCGCGCGCATCACGTAGCCCACGCCACGCAGCGTGTGAATCAGACGCTGATCGCCCGTGTCGACCTTCTTACGCAGATACGAGACATACGTTTCGACCACACCGACCTCACCCCCGAAGTCGTAGCGCCACACATGATCCAGGATGCGTGGCTTACTCAACACCGTGCCGGCATTGACCATGAAATACCGCAGCAGGGTGAATTCGGTGGGCGACAACGCAACCGGCTCGCCCGCCTTCCACACCTCGTGCGTATCGTCGTCGAGTTCGATGTCCTCGAACCGAATTCGCGAACTCTCACGCCGCGGGGCAGTGTGCCCGAAGCGGCGCAGGACAACCCGGAGCCGGGCCACCACTTCCTCGAGGCTGAACGGTTTGGTGATGTAGTCGTCGGCGCCGAGAGTGAGTCCGGCGACCTTGTCCTGGACGTCGTCGCGCGCGGTCAGGAACAGCACCGGTGCGTCGATGCCATCGGCGCGCAGTCGGCGCAGCAACCCGAAGCCGTCCATGCCCGGCATCATCACGTCGACGATCAACGCCTGCGGCCGGAAGCTGCGCGCCTTGTCCAGCGCCTGCGCCCCGTCGATGGCCGTATCGACCGCGAACCCCTGATAGCGCAGGCTGACCGACAGGAGCTCCACGATCATGGGTTCGTCGTCCACCACCAGCACCCGGGCCTCGGGCGTGGACTCCGAAGGCGCACCACTCATTGCTTCATAGTCCGGCAATCGGCTGGGATCTGCCTGGACCTTACCTGGGTGATTCCTGTGAGTGCTGTGTCTGATTTGCAGCGCCTTCGGCGCTGCGTGTTCGCGGCCCCCTTCAGTCTCGCGTCCGAGTCGTCGAGACTCGCGCCTGCGGCGCATGCGCTTCGACGACTCGGAC
>NZ_JBFANN010000046.1:0-61888 GCF_040674855.1 Nocardia sp. NPDC049707
GGTGGAACAGCGACCTCAGCAATCACTGAACTACCAGGAGTTCACTCAAATCTCGAGCGTCACACACGCGCAGCCGGAGTTCTCAGACGCTCACTAAGACGCCACCACTGCCGAATTCAGCCAATCGCCTAGCCACCCCGCTCACGATCTATCGGCCACGCACCAAACCAGCCCCTCGCAGCATACCCATGGCTCGCTGGCCACCGCCCGGTCCAGGAATGCTCGCCAATTCCCTTGGGATACCGAACCAACTGACAGCACCCACATCCGCAGGGAGTATGCGTTCAGTTCAGCGGTTGCCATGCCTGTCCATCACATGGTCGGCCGGTTTGGGCGAGTTCTGTTGGTGGCAAGCTCGACACCATGCAGAACGAACTGCAGCGATTGGTCGCTGCTTCGTCACGTCACCGGCGATTGAACGACATCGTGGAACTGCGCGAGGTCATCACCCGTCGATCTGCGGCGAAAGCATCGCTATGACCACCACGGCATCATCTGAGCAGGTACTCGCGAGGGCCGCCCGACGAGCTGGCCTTGACCTGAATAATCCAGAGGTTATCCGCGAGGGATCTCACGTCATCTACCGGCTTGGTGACATCGTGGCGCGGATGGGCAAGCCCGGCAGCCTGGAGAATGCCGAGCGGGAGCTGCGAGTGTCGAAGTGGCTCAACGGGTCCGGCATCCCGACGGTTGCCGCGGTATCGGAACTGCCTCAACCGATCGTTGTCGACGACCGCCCCGTCACCTGGTGGCATCTCATTCCGGACCATCGGCCGGCCACCCCTGCCGAACTGGGAGCAACGCTGCGCGCACTTCATTCCTTGGCGTCGCCAACCGATTTTGAGCTGCCGAGTTACGACCCGTTCGGTGATCTTCGCGAGCGGTTGGCGGACGCGGGTGCGGCGGACGACGATGACCGAATGTGGCTCCTGACCCGGTACTACGAGCTACGCCAGCAATATGACAAGCTGCCGGAACCGTTGCGGCTCTCGGTGATTCATGGTGATGCTTGGCAAGGCAATCTGGTCGTGCCGCCATCGGGTATCCCGACAGTGTTGGATCTCGATAAGGTGTCGCTTGGCCGACCGGAATGGGATCTCATCCAACTCGCCGTTGACTACACGGACTTCGCACGAGTCCCCGAGGCCGACTACCGGTCTTTCGTAAACGCCTATGGTGGCTACGACGTCACGACATGGTTGGCCTTCCGGCTCTTCGCCGATATCCAGGAGCTTCGGTGGGTGGGGTTCGCGTTGGGGCAAGCCGAAGCGAGCGCGGCAGCCGCAGAACAGTCGAAGCATCGGATTGAGTGCCTTCGCGGGGAGGTAACGCGGCCATGGCGGTGGGAGGCACTCTAGAGCGAAATCTGTTCATGCCATCACACCATTGCTACGGACTAATCGACCTCGTTCAAGTGCACAACGACACTGACATGACCCTGGTCATCGCGTCGGGCAACAGCATGCCCGGACCTTTCGACGCCGTCCAGCTTCAGCGAGATGGGGCCACCCGCGCCGAGAAAGTTGCGCCACCACCTCTTCTGGTCCGGCATACCGACCGCGATGGTGACCTCGTCGCCAGAGCGTCGAAAGCCCACCGGCGTGCTGATGGTGCGTCCAGAACGTCGGCCGACGTAAGTGATCTCGGTGATTGTCCGGCTCACCCGAGGACCGATCCATGGTGCCTTGGTCAACGCCGTGATGCCCGCGTTGAATCCGCGTGCAACTGGCCCGAGCACCGCTTTGAGCTCCATCGCATCTCCTGATCGCCGAACGACAGGTATCGACCACCAAACTAGCGGACCGCCGTGCGTTCGGCAGGCAGCGACGGCGGCTCGAACTCCCAAGGTTCGGTCAGCAGTGGGCCGGTTTCGGCCGCCACTTCGCTCGGCTTGCAAGAGCCGCAGCAGCATGTGGGCCATGCGTTCGGGTGTGCCGTCTGGTCGGCGAGCCGCTGTTCGTCATCGACGACGATTCGCTCGATGTGGCGGGCACGTACGCAGAGGCCCGACTATTGCTGTGTAGCTGCTGATCTCCGGAAGTCGTGGCCCTATGGCAGCGTCCGTCAATAGTCGAGGGCATGTTCCGGTTGACAGACGTGCATGGGAGACGGCAGATACCGGACGATGGCGTCCAGGAGCGGGGCGATGTCGTCACTCCATGGCACCGCATCACACAGGACTGGCACAGCGTCGCCGAGGCGCGTGCGGCCACGGATGCCCTCGTGCAACTGTTCGGGTGGGATCTCTCGCAGGCCGGGGACGGCGTCCGTATCTGCCGTGTCCCGTTCCATCACCGTGGCCACGAGGTTGCGGTACCACTGCTCGGCGACTTTCCAATGGCTGCCGTAGAACTCGACGGCCATCGGTTCGAGCGCCCACATCGAGACCAGATCGATGACGCCTTCGAACTCGGCGCCGATGCCGATAGGAATCTGCAGCGTCAACGGCACCGCCCCGCGTGTCTCGGTGATCGTGCGGACGCAGCGGTCGAAGTCGGCGGCGGGATGATCGAGTCCGGTCACCAGACACAGCCGTGCAACCTGATGGTCGTCGGCAAGCCGCAGTATCGTCCCGAGCCGCGGGGTGCTCTGCACGGCAGCGTTCACGACCGCGATCACCCCGTCGGCTACCCGGATGGACCGCTCCAAGTCCGCGATGGGCGCGTGGCTCGACAGCTCGGCGATATGGATAGTGTGATCGACGCGGCCCGTCACCCAATGGACCGTGGCCGCCGCGCCGGATCCGGTCCTGGCGAAACGGCGGAACAGGCGGTGGACGACCCGCGTCGTCTCGTCGGGGTCCCCGATGATCGTGACGTTGCGGATCGACTGCGGGTCAATGGCTTTGGTGCCCATCGGCGTTGTGGTACTCCAGGTCGACTCGAGGGTCTCGTCGCGTCCTCGATCCGCACTCACCGTACCTCCGCGCGTACATTGCCGGAGCGGATTTCCGCCCCAAAATAGAACGTGTTCCTATAGCGTCGGGTTTGTGCAGAAAGAACAACGCCCCGCGGTGGCAGATTGGTTCACTGCGGACGACGGCGCGGTACGTCTCGTGGGAAGTCGCTGCGATGTGTGCGGCACACCGTATTTCCCGCGGAACACGCTGGCCTGTCGCAACCCGCAGTGCGCGAGTCCGAAGGACGGCTCCGAGCTGGTCGAGTACCTGTTCTCCACGCGTGGCCGGATCTGGTCATATGCGGATGCCCGGTACAAGCCGCCCCCGCCCTATGTCTCGCCCGATCCGTTCGAGCCGTATGTCGTCGCGGCGGTGGAACTCGAGGTCGAGCAGATGGTGATTCTCGGGCAGGTCGTGCGCGGCCTCACGGTGGACGACCTGGCCGTCGGCATGCCGGTCGAACTGACCCTCGGCGTGCTGTACGAGGACGAGGAAGCGGAGCACACGGTGTGGATGTGGAGGCCGGTCGATGCCTGACACGAATGATCGCGACATTGCCGTCCTCGGTGCGGGCATGCACCAGTGGGGCAAGTGGGGACGCAATTTCGTCGAATACGGGCTGGTCGCGGCGCGCGCGGCGCTGGCCGATGCCGGGGTGGACCACCTCGACGTCGGCTACATCGCCGGTGCGGACACGATCCGCAACGGATACCCCGGTTTCGTCTCCGGCGCTACATTCGCCCAGGCGTTGGGCTGGTCGGGTGCGCGGATCTCGAGCAGCTACGCCGCCTGCGCCTCCGGTGCGCAGGCCATCGCCAATGCCCGTGCCCAGATCCTGGCCGGGTTGACCGATGTAGCGCTGGTGATCGGCGCGGATGCCGCCCCGAAGGGCTTCTTCCAGCCGGTCGGCGGTGAACGCCGCGACGATCCGGACTGGTTGCGCTTCCACCTGCTCGGTGCAACCAACCCCATCTATTTCGCGCTCTATGCCCGTCGCCGGATGGCGCTGCACGGTGCCACGCTCGACGATTTCGCCGCGGTCAAGGTGAAGAACGCCAAGCACGGCCTGAACAACCCGTACGCCCGCTACCGCAAGGAGGTTTCGGCCGAGGAGGTCGCGGCCTCGGCGATCGTCTCGGACCCGCTGCGGCTGCTCGACATCTGCGCGACCAGTGACGGCGGTGCGGCACTGGTGCTGACGTCGATGGAGTACGCCCGCCGCAACGGCGTCACCGACCCGGTCCGGATCCGGGCGCTGTCGACGGTCACGCCGACCTTCCCGAAAACCGTCCTCGACCTGCCCGATTTCGCGACGGACTCCGCCGTGGCCGTCGAGTCTCCGCCGCACACGTTCCGTTCCGCCATCGCGCACGCCGCGTACGAGGAGGCCGGGCTCGGGCCCGCCGACCTGTCCTTCGCGGAGGTCTACGACCTCTCAACCGCTCTGGAGTTGGACTGGTACGAGGACATCGGGCTCTGCGACACGGGCGGCGCCGAGGAACTATTGCGCAGCGGCGCAACAACTTTGGGTGGGCGTGTGCCGGTCAACCCCAGTGGTGGGCTGGCCTGCTTCGGTGAGGCGATCCCCGCGCAGGCGATCGCGCAGATCTGCGAGCTCACATGGCAATTGCGCGGCCAGGCCGACGGCCGCCAAGTGGAGAACGCCCGTGCGGGCATCGCGGTGAATCAGGGCCTCTTCGGTCACGGCTCGGCAATCATCGCCACCCGCTGAGCCGAGGCCGATCCACGCTGCGAACCCCGGGCACGGCCCGGGGTTTCGCAGCGCTTTGCTGTGTCAGTAGACGTAGACCACCGCGTTTTCGCCGCCGGTGCAGGTGACCAATTGGCCCTCTGGGATGCAGTTCATGGTGTAGGTCCGGCCGGTGACTGGGCTGGTCGCTACTACTGAGCGCGATGAGCGGGAGACGTTTGTGGCGGCGGATTCGGCGTAGGCCTTGCGGACGGCTTCGGCGAAACCGCAACTGGTGACCGCGGATCCGGTGGCGGATTGGGTGAAGCTGCCTGCGACGGGTTGGCCGTTCGCGCAGTTCGTCGCGCCGGCGGGCAGGGTGACCGAGGTCGGGGCGGCCTTGGTGGTGGAGGTCGACTGCGGGGTGGTCGCGCGGCCGGTGGTACCGGTGGCGGCCGTCGTGGTCACCTGCGCGCCCGCTTGAACATCCGCGGATTTGCCAGAACCGAGCACTTGCCAGCCGATGGCACCGCCGACCGCCAGCACCACGATGACGAAGACGGCGACCATGATCGGCAATAGGACCGATCGACCCCGATCCGCGGCGGAATCGTGTGCGTAGTAATCGTCTTCGTAGTCGGGCTCGGCATACTGCGGCGAGTATTCGGCCGGTTGTGGTGACCGGTAGGGGTTGGGCGCCGCATGGGCGGGACCACGCGGCGGTTCGAACGGCGGTGTGCCGGAGAAAGGTTGCGGTAACGGGACGCGTCGCGTTTCCGGATCGGGTGAATCCTGTTGCGCGCCATACTTTTCCGGATACCCGGCGTCTGGGTGATGCGACTCCGGATACCGCCGGGTCTGCTCGGCCCGCGACGCCTCCGGATACTGCTGCACCGCATCGGGGTACTGCGGTTGTTCCGGATAACGCCGGGTCGGCGGTGCCCCCGGATCACCCGGGTACTGCGATGACGGCAAGTGCTGCGGAACCTCCGGCGGTGACTCCTCGTACAGATGCGCATCCGGGAACGGCCGCACCGGCCGACCGGTCCGAGGCGTTCCAGGCGCCGGACCGGCGGGCCGCTGTGGCGGCAATGGCGTGAACTGTAGATCGGCGGCTGAGACCACGGTCGGCCCCGTCGGATGGATCACCGCCGGAATCGTGCCCGTCGACTCCGCGGGCGTCGACGCACTGCGGTGCACCACAGCCTGATCCGACGGTGGGCGCGATGGATCGGGCGGGCGCACGATCAATGTCGGCATATTCGCGGCCGGCGCGGTGCCGAGTGCGGCTCTGGCCGCGCGCGCAAGATCGCTCGCGGTCGGGAAGCGATCGGCGGCCGCCTTGGCCATACCGCGGGCGATCACCTCGTCCAGCGCCGCGGGAATTCCCGGTCGCTGCACGCTCGGTCGCGGCGGCGGCTCGGTGAGATGCGACCTGATCAGCACACTCATGCCCCCGGCCGGGAACGGTGTCACCCCGGTGAGGCATTCGTGCAGTACACAGGCGAGTGAGTAGATGTCGGCGCGACCGGTAACCGGTCCAGAACCGAATCGCTCCGGCGCCATGTAGGTGTAGGAGCCGATGGCCGTGCCCGCCTGGGTCATCGCGCTGTCGCCCTCGGTGTGGGCGATGCCGAAATCGACCAGATAGGCGAAATCCGCGTCGGTGACCAAGATATTGGCCGGTTTCACATCGCGGTGCACGAGACCGTCGGCGTGTGCGGCGTCCAGGGCGGCGGCGATCTGCTCGATGATGCCGATCGCGCGCTCGGCGCTCATCGGCCCCTGATGGCGGAGGATCTCGCGCAGATCGGTGCCGGGCACCAGCCGCATGTCGATGAACAGCACACCGTCGATCACGCCCCAATCGTGGATCGGGATGATGTGTGGTTCGGCCAGCCGGGCGGCCGCCTGCGATTCGCGACGGAAGCGCACCTGGTAGCTGGGATCTCTGGCGAGTTCCTCCGACAGCAGTTTGACCGCGACCACGCGGTCCTTCACCGTGTCGTACGCCTCGTAGACCTCGCCCATCCCCCCTTTGCCGAGCAGCGACCTGAGCTCATACGGCCCGAACCGACTACCGAATCTCCATCCAGGTCCGTCCACCCCGTCATTCCTCCACATCCGGGCACGATCGCCCATCACCAGCTCCGGTATGCGCGATCCGGCCGCCCGTCAATCCGTGGATTGTCCTGGTGCGACCACCCCGTGGTCAAACGCAAACACAATCGCGGCGGCTCGGTCCCGCAGCTCCAGTTTGCCGAATATTTGTCCGACATGATTCTCAACGGTGACGGGATTCCGCACCATCGGCAGCAGACCGTGTTATCACGCGCCCTCGCCACCACACCGTTGCGCCGCATATCACACACCGCACTCGCGGGAGGGCCTCCTGCTCATGTGGCGATATCGGTGGAATATTCCCGATGCTGCTGATCTACGGCACCGCCGCACTGGCATCGGCCCTGCTCGGATCAATTCCGCCCGCATTACGTGCGGCACGCTCGCCGATCGTGGAGGCGCTGGGGGTCGACTGAGTCCGGTTAGGCTGTCGCGTGGCATGCGGGCGCGACAAGTGCGCTTGTGGGCTGATTGTGCGCCAGGCGGATCCATGCAACCGTACGGCAAGTGACTACAGTGGCGCTGCGTCCCACCATGCAGTAAGTGCATCCTGGGCCGAGGGTGTCGGCGGCACGGTGTGCACCCCGCCGACGGTGCCGTGGTTGCTCACGTACACCAGGAAATTCGAGCGGACCGGATCGGCTTCGAAACTCACCACCAGTTCAGCTGTGTGATAGAAGGGCTGGAGGGAGCCGGGTGGGTCTTCCACGACCCAGCGGTGGGTGTTCATCGGGACGCCGCTCTTCTTACCAGCCGTCGCAACATTGGCAGGTAATGCCTGAACGGCGGCTCGGGCGTCGGCGGCGGAGGCGAATTCGAGGATGGTGTAGCTCATCTTCGTGGTGGTCTGGGTTTCGCGATGGCATTTCCATGCGGTGATCCATGCGCTGGATTTCAAGGGTTCGTCGTCGATCTCCAGCGGCTCACCGGCCTTTGATGCCATACAGCGCGCGTCCTGATAGGCCTCGCCGAAGTCGTCCTTGCCCTGCGGCACCAGACTCGGAAACAGCCTGCGGCTCTTGGCCAGCGCATCGGGCGGAGCGGCCACCGGTGTCGAGGTGACCGGTGGCGGTACGGCTGCATCGTGCGGGCCTTCCGAATCCCACCCTACAACCACGAGCGTCCCCACTAGGGCGAGCACCGCGACCACGATGCCGACGGCGATCCAACCGACCAGCACCGCTGTACTCCGCCCATGGTCCGGCCTCCGCTGCGGGGCAACGGTATTCGGCCCGAATGGGGGCGGCGCACCAGGCGGCAGCGCGGCCTGCGGCGATTGTGTCGGCCGGCCTTGTATCGGTGACCCCTGAGCCGGTTGGCCCGGAATCGGCGAACCCTGCGCCGGTGGTGCCTGCATCGGTTGGCCCTGCGCCGGTGCCCCCTGCTGCGGCGCAGCCGGATAGGCCGCAGCCAGGGGTGGCCCGTGCATCGCTGGTGCACCCGGCTGTGGTGCCGCCTGCTGTGCCGGTGCCGCCGGATACCCCGCAGCCTGCGCCGCCAGCGGCTGCTGTGGATAAGCCTGCGGCGCCGCGCCATATCCAGCCGGTCCGGCCGCCTGCGCGGCCTGCGCGAAGGCGGCCTGATCCGCGAATGCACCGAATCCCGGTGCGGGCGGCTCGGATCCAACGGCCTGTCCCGGATGCACCAGGGGGAAGCCGGGATTCACCTGCACGGTGGCAGTCGGCGGCGCGGTCAATGCCTTGCGGGCCGCCGCGGCGAATTCGACACAGGTCACGTACCGATGCTCGGGATGTTTGGCCATCGCCTTGGCCAGCACCCCGTCCAGCGCGGGATTCAGCCCCTGCCGCCGGGCCGCCAATGGCGCGGCGACATGCTGCAGATGCCCACGGATGATGTCGTTCGGATCGGGCGCGTCGAACGGCGCCATCCCGGTGAACAGCCAGTACAGCGCGCACGCCAGCGAATACTGATCGGTGCGGTTGTCCAGTTTGGCGCCGGTCATCTGCTCCGGCGAGGCATAGGACAGGGTCGCACTGAACATCCCGGTCTGGGTCAGGTGAGTGGAGTCCTCGCGCAGCCGCGCGATGCCGAAGTCGGTCAGGAAGACCCGCTCGCCCTGTCCGCCGCTGGACCGGGCCAGCAGGAAGTTGGCGGGCTTCACATCCCGATGCAGTATGCCGATGCCGTGCGCGTAGTCCAATGCCGCCGCGACACCCTCGATGATCTGCACCGCCCGCTCCGGCGGCAGCGTCATCGGGTCGACGGTCGCCGCGTCGACGCCGTCGATGTACTGCATGGAGATCCAGAGCTGATTGTCCTCGGAACCGCGGTCGTAGATGGCGACGATATTCGGATGGTCCAGATGCGCCGCTAGATCGGCCTCCCGCTCGAAGCGCGCACGCACCTCGGCATCGGTGAACAGCTCCCGATTCAGCAGCTTCAGCGCAGTCTGCTTACCGAGGCGGGGGTGTCTGGCCAGGTACACCGAGCCCATACCCCCCTGGCCGAGCAGCCGCTCCACAGTGAACCCGGCGAACACCTCACCGCTGTTCAGCAACGCGACCCCCTTCAGGTGACTGCGGCCCTCGGACATTGGTCGTCCGAGCGCGTAAACAGAGTTGTGAGCCTACCGGGTAGCCCTTTGGCCACGCCGTTTCGAATTCTTCGGGAAAATCGGCGAAACTATCATCAGGGCGTTAGTACCGTGTCAGCTCCTGGCAGGATCCGGTGCTGATCGCACGACGTCCGGTCACCGACCGGACGGATGTGACGAGGATGTTTTTCGCACCGCCGACGGAACACCGAGTGTCAGGTTGTGGTGGTGGGAGAACGCGGCGGTGAGGTCTACAAGAACGATGGTGAATTTTCGGGTGGCGCTGCGCGGCGCGGCACTCACGGTTTTGGTCACACTCACCTCCTGTTCCCTCCTTCCAAGCACCCACGACGCGCCCGCGCAACCGACGCTACCCGTCGAACGGCCCGGATCCTGGCACCCCGGCTGGTCGATCTCGCGGCCCGATTCGCTGGCCGCCGATTTCACCCAGGTGCAGCCGAATCTGCCGGGGCAGGTCGGGATGGCGATCATGCCGGTCGGCGGCGGCCGGATGACCATCTTCGGCGACTGGACCAGCGGTATCGCCTGGTCCACCATCAAGGTGCCGCTGGCCATCGCGGCGCTGCGGCACGACCCGATCGGTGTCGTTGGCTACGCGCACGAGGCAATCACCGTCTCGGATAACGATGCGGCCGAAGCACTCTGGGAGTCGCTCGGTGACGGCGAAGAGGCCGCGCGGGCCGTCCAGGAGGTCCTCGACGAGGCCGGCGACGCGCTGACCAATACGCACGGACCGAAAACCAGCATGGAATCCCTCGCATTCGGCGCGACCGAATGGACGCTGGCCAATCAGGTGCGCTTCGCCTCGCAGCTGCCGTGCCTGCCCGAGACCGGCACCGTGATCGGTCTGATGGAACAGATCACGCCGGAACAGCGCTGGGGCCTCGGCACTATCGAGGGCACCGAATTCAAGGGCGGCTGGGGGCCCGACGATGAAACCGGCGTCTATACGGTCCGCCAGTTCGGCATCGTGCCGACTCGGTCCGGCGGCGTCGCGGTCGCGCTTGCGGCACAGGCCGATTCGGGCACGTTCGAGGATGCGACCGCGCTGCTCGACCGGCTGGCCCGGCTGCTCTCGCGACACCTCGACGATCTCAACGGCGGTAAGTGCCAGCCGCAGCCGCGCTAACCCGGGGTGACCAGACCGGATTCGTAGGCGAGCACGACGGCCTGTGCGCGGTCGCGCAGATTCAACTTCGAAAACACCTTGGAAACATGGGTTTTCACGGTCTGCTCGGCGACGAACAGCGTACTGGCGATTTCGGTATTGGACATGCCCTTGGCAATCAACTCCAGCACCTCGCGTTCGCGCGGCGTCAGTGAGGCCAGCGCCGGTGTGGGTTTGACGCGGCTCGCGGTACGGCGGCGAGTCACATCCGCGATCAGGCGACGGGTGACCGTCGGGGCCAGCAGCGCCTGCCCGTCGGCGACCACGCGCACCGCACGCACCAGTTCCTCGGCGGGTGCGTCCTTGAGTAGGAATCCGCTTGCGCCGACGCTCAGCGCCTCGTACACGTAATCGTCGATGTCGAAAGTAGTCAGCATGAGCACCCGCACCGGTGGGTCGAAGCCGGCGGCGAGGATGGCGCGCGCGGCGTCGAGTCCGTTCATTTCCGGCATGCGCACATCCATCAGCACCACATCCGGGCGCAGTCGCTTGGCCTCGGCGACGGCGACCTTGCCGTCCGGCGCGTCACCGACCACGCTGATATCGGATTGGGCGGCGAGCAGAGCGCCGAAACCCTGACGCACCATGGCCTGGTCGTCGGCGATCAGAACAGTAATTGCCACCAGCACACCCTAATTGGGTGGCGAACGAGGCCGCAGCCCGACCACACCACACTCGGGCACTCAGACCTGGGTACCGGACCCGATCCCGGCCGTCGATATGGACCCGAGGTCGGATGAGCTGATGGGCAATCGGGCCCGGACCTCGAAGCCACCGTCCGCACGCGGGCCCGCCGATACCTCGCCGCCGACCGCGAGCGCCCGAGCCCGCATGCCGGCGAGGCCGTGACCGCCATTGCCGACCGGGCGGGCGACAGTGGCGCTCAGGGCATTGCCGACGGTCAAGTGCAGCGCGTCGGTGTCGACGACAATCGATACCTGCACCGGCGCGCCCGGAGCGTGCCGCGAGGCGTTGGACAGCGACTCCTGGATGATTCGGTACAGCGCGAGGCCGGCCGAATCCGGAACCGGATCCAGCAGTCCGTCGATGGTCCAGTCGATGCGGACACCGGCGCGGCGGGCGCCCTCGAACAGCCCGAGCACATCGGCGGCCTTCGGTTGTGGTGCGTGTTCGGGCAGTTGACCGTCACTGCGCAGTACGCCGAGCATGCCGCGGATCTCGTTCAATGCCTCGCGGGCGGTCGCACCGATGGACTCGAATTCCGCGCGGGCGGCGGGAGTCACCTCCGCGACCCGATAGGGCGCGGTCTGGGCCTGCACCACCACGAGGGACATGTGGTGGGCGATGACATCGTGCAGGTCACGGGCAATGCGGGCTTTCTCCTCCAGAATGGCGCGCCGGGCCCGCTCCAGTTCGTTCTCCTCCTCCTGGGCCAGCAACTTTTTGCGCGACTGCACCAGCCAGCGCACCAGCAGCGCGAACAGCACGACCGCGGCGAAGGCGATCGGCCAGGCCCACGCGGCGCTGGTAACAGCGCCATCGCTGGTCATCGTGGTGGCCAGCAGCAGCGAGGTCGCGCCCCAGGCGACCGCGACGATCGGGACCGCCGCGCGCAGAGCCACCGCGAACAGCAGCGCGAACAGGCACAGGATGTGCACGACCTGGATCGGGATCTCATTGCCCGGCTGATGCGGGATGGCCAGGGCGATGGGCAGCGCCGAGCCCGCTGATATCGCCCAGCCCAGCGCCGGGTTGAGCCGGATCAGCAGGATCGGGAATGCGGCGAGGGCGGCGATGAACGGCTGCACCGCGACCGGCACGTCATGGGTGACGTGCAGGGTCGGCCACGCGACGGCGTAGAAAATCACCGCGATCAGCACGGTGAACGCGTCGAACCACATTCGCGCGTTCATCCCCTTGGTCCAGCTACCACGTTTTTCCGGCATGGCTACAACAGTAGGAAGCGCAACGGTCGCGGTCCTCATACCCACGGGTGACTTCCGCTCCGATACCGGAGTGGGAGGACTCGCGCGCCCTCCCCCGGCGGCACGGGACGGGAAACCGCTCCGCGGCGTGAGGTGGCACAGCGGGATGGATTCCTAGCGTCGAGCACCATGAGCACACCGACCATCGATGCCGGCGCCCGAACCCGATCCATCCCACGACGTTGTGCCGCATTGACGGCGACCGCGCTGACCACCATGGCGGCCACCATCATGCTGGCACCCACGGCGCATGCCGGCACCGTCGGCCGGCCGGTGGAGAATGCTTCGGCCGGTGCCGCCGTGGTCGAGCTGACCTCGGGTGGGCCGGGGTCGGCCGCCGTGATTCCCGCCGATTTCGGGCAGCGGTTCGGTTATCGTCCCGCTGTTGTCGATGGGCTGCTGGTGAATCCCAAGGGGGACTGCTCGTCGCCGGTGACATTGCCGAGTGAATTCGAAACCGCCTGTAAGGCACACGATTTGGGGTATGACCTGCTGCGCTATGCGGGCGAGCGTTCGCAGCCGCTCGGCGGGTGGGCCAGGCAGGCGCTGGATACGACGCTTGCCGTGCATATGCACGAGGCGTGCGCGGCTCGCGAGGACGGGTTCTCGCGGGCTCGGTGCCATGCGATGGCGAGTATTGCCAATACGTTCGTCGATCTGAATTCGCGACGGCAGGACTATGGGGTGCCGGTCGTCGAACCGGCGCTCGAGGCAACGGGTTCCGGGGGTATCGGGTGGCTGGGTTGGGTCGTCGGCGCTGGCGCGATCGGACTGGGCGCGGCCGGGTTCCTGCCGTCGGTCCGGCGGCGGCTCGATGCGGGTGCGCGACGTCGTTGTCCGGCATCGGCGTCGAAGGTTTCGAATGGCGCTCTGGAGGTTCGGGTATGAGCACGTTGACCACGACCAGACCGGTGTCGGCCCGGGACAATGCGGGCACATCGTCCAGTCCGAGTTTTTCACCTGGTCGCGGGAATCAATGGAAGACGCTCGTCACCAAAGGGTTTCACCGTGCTGCGCATCCTCGGATCGGTACGACGCTCGGAATCGGCCTCGGCACTCTGATATCCCTTGCTCCCGGCTTACTTCCGCGCACACCGAGTGCGCAGGCCATGTTGACCGGGCTGCTTGCCGCTGCCGCGTTGGCCGGTGCGGGAATCCTTCGATTCGCGTTGCTGCGCTGGGATTTCGATATCAACCGTCGGTTGGATCGATTCCGCACACCTTTGCTCGGTTCGACTGCGCTCGTGGTCGTCGGCATGGTCGCGCAGGCAACCCATTGGCAGAACCGGTTGCGTACGGCGATGGATACGGCGCTGATCGGTCCGGATTATTGGCTGCGCTGGGCGCTCATCTCCATTGTGATCGTCGCCGTACTCACCGGGGTGGTCCGCGTGACCGGGTGGTTCGCGCGGAAGTTGGGTCCGGTGCGCAGTATCGCGGTGGGTGTCGTGGCGGCGTCGGCGCTCTACCTCGTCGGGATACCCGCGGCCGTCAACTGGCGGCAGAGTACCTATGCGGCCGCCAATGCGACGATCGATCCCGAACTGGTGCAACCGGTTTCCTACATTCGGTCCGGAAGCGCCGGATCCGCGATCAGCTGGCCGTCGCTGGGCGCCCAGGGCCGCAAGTTCGTTACCGGATCACCCTCCGGACCGATCCGGGTGTATGTCGGACTCGACTCCGCGACCGACATCGATTCCCGTGTGGCCCTCGCCATTCGAGAGCTGGAACGGTCCGGCGGATTCGAACGGTCGAATATCGTGCTCGCGGTGCCGACCGGGTCCGGATGGATCGATCCGGATGCGGCTCGCGGCTTCTACGAACGCTTCGGCAGCGATGTCGCTCTCGTCGGGATGCAGTACTCCTACGCCCCCAGTTGGGTGACCTTCGTCTTCGGACGCGACACTGCGGTCGCCTATGCGCGAGCGCTGTTCAATGCCGTGGAGCGCCGCATCGGCACGCTCGACCACAAGCCCGAGCTCTATGTCTACGGTCAGAGCCTCGGCGCGCTCGGCGGCAGCTCGATATTCGCCGACGACGCCGACCAGGACCGCCGGACCTGCGCGGCACTCTGGGCGGGTCCGCCGGCCGGTCAGGTGCATCACGCGGGGGCGACGGTATTGGCCAATAGTTCGGATCCGGTGGTGCACTGGTCGCCGTCGCTGCTGTGGCGCGCGCCCGAACTCCGCGATGTCCGGGTGGACGCCCCTGTGCCGCAATGGCTTCCGGTGGTCAGCTTCCTGCAGACCAGCGCCGATCTGCTCGCCGCGCTGAACGCGCCGGCGGGCCACGGCCACCGCTACGGCACCGATCAGGGCACCGCCATGGGCACCTGCTGAACGGCGATTTTGCTGCTGAGAGGCTTGATCAGCTATAGAACATGTTCTAATTTGCTAACCATGCCCTTTGTCATCGATGCCACCGTCGAGATCGACGCCCCCGCCGAACTGGTGTGGCAGGTGATCACCGACCTCCCCCGCTACGGCGAGTGGAACCCCTTCTGCATCGAATGCCGCAGCACCCTCGTCCCCGGCGAACCGATCGATATGCTGGTCGCGCTGTCCGGCTCCAAGCCACGCCGCCAGCGCGAATGGATCGTCTCGCACACCCCGGGCACCGAACTCGGCTACTCGATGAAGGCGGTCCCCCTCGGCACCCTGCACAGCCTGCGTACGCACCGCGTCACCCCGCTCGGCCCCGACCGCGCCCGGTACGAATCCCACTTCGAACTCGGCGGCTGGCTGCACCCGCTGGTAGTGGCCACTCTCGGCAAAAACCTCCAGCGCGGGTTCGCGGGTATGACCGAAGGCATCCAGAAGCAAGCCGAATCCCTCCGCGCCCACTGACCGCGAGCCGCGCCGGTCCGGAACCTGCCCGACTGCCGCACACCATGACACAGGCGACGAGCCACGCGATGGTCGGGACGTGCGGTGCGCCAGGGTGGTGGCGTCGGCGTACCGGCGAGGTCGAAGTCGTTCGAATACGACCGCGGTGCGGCCACCTACGACGAGGCACACGGTCAGGCCCGGAGGTGAGCCAGGGCGGCCTCGAGGGTGGCGTCGGCGTAGGAGTCGGTCAGGCCGGGCAGGCCCAGCGACCACCGGGATTGGATGGGGCCGAGGAGCAGATCGATGGCGAATTCCGGATCGAGGTCGGAGCGGAGCTGTCCGGCTCGGACACCGGCGGACAGGCGTTCGGCAATGGCGACCCGCTGCGGCAGCAGTAGTCGCTCACGGTAGGCGACGGCTAGTTCCCGGTCCTGTTGGATCTCGATGTACATCGCGCGCAGGAAGGCCTCGAAGCTCGGATCGGTGAGTTCGGCGATCGCACCGCGGAGCAATTCGCGCAGGTCCGCGCGGATGTCGCCGGTATCAGGAAGGACGAGACCGTCCGGACCCGAATGGAGCTCGAGCATCGCGTCGAAGACGACCGCACCCTTCGATGGCCACCAGCGGTAGATCGTCTGCTTGCCGACGCCGGCGCGGGACGCGATGGCCTCGACGCTCAACTTCGGGTAGGGCATCTCACGAATCAGTTCGGTGGCCGCGCCGAGAATCGCGGCACGGGCACGTTCGCTGCGCCTGGCTGCGCTGGGTGTTTCGGACATGACGAGACGATACCAAAAACGAGACGCAACGTCTCGTCTTGACAGGGCTGGATTCGATTGACATCCTCATCAAACGAGACGGAGCGTCTCGCGACGAAAGGATCGACAGTGACCAGAACCTGGTTCATCACCGGCGCGAACCGCGGGCTGGGGCGGGCGTTCACGCTCGCCGCACTCGCCTGCGGCGACCGCGTTGTCGCGACCGCTCGCGACCCGCAGTCGATGGCTGATATCGACGACGACCGATTGGCAGTGCTGCCCTTGGATGTTCGCGACCGTGACCGCGCGATCGCCACGGTGCGCGAGGCATTCGCGATCGCGGGCAGCATCGATGTGATCGTGAACAATGCCGGATACGGTTTGGTCGGCGCGGTCGAGGAACTGACCGAAGCCGAGATCCGCGCCCAGATGGACACCAATTTCTATGGTGCGCTGTGGATTTCGCAGGCCGCGGTGCCGCATTTACGCAAGCAGGGCTCGGGGCATATCGTGCAGATCTCCACCGTCGGCGCGGTCGGCAGCCTGCCGCTGTTCAGCATGTACAACGCAAGTAAATGGGCGCTAGAGGGTTTCGGTGCATCACTAGCGGATGAGCTGCGCCCCTTTGGAATTCACGTCACGCTGGCACAGCTCGGCGGGTTCGACACCGATTGGGCGAAGTCGAGCATGAAGTTCGCGACGGCACTGCCGGCGTACGACGAACTGCGCACCGGCATCCTGGGCAGGCCGGACTACCCGGACCCGACCGCCGCACCGCCGGTGACCGATGCCGAGCCCGAGTGGGCGGAAGCAGCCCCGGAAGTCGCCGCGGCGGAACTGATCGCGCTGGTGAATATGCCGAACCCACCGGTGCGCAAGGTAATCGGACCCGGTGCACACCAGATGGTCGCGATGGCGTTGGACCAGCGGCGCCAGGACTACCTCAGTGATCCGGAGTTCGTCTGGCCCGCATAGGGATGCCCTGAGCGCCCATTCCCGCATGACGGGGATGGGCGCTCAGGCCAACACTTCTCAGGCGATCGGCCCGCGCGCCGCCTCGTACGCCGCACCGACGCGGTACAGCCGATCATCGGCGAGCGCGGGAGCCATGATCTGCAGACCCACCGGCATCCCGTCGTCCTTGCTCAATCCCGACGGCACCGACATCGCCGCATGCCCCGCCAGATTCGTGGGCAGCGTGCACAGATCGGACAGGTACATCGCCAGCGGATCGTCGACCTTCTCCCCCAGCTTCCACGGGGTGAACGGGCTGGTCGGGGAGACCAGGACATCGACCTGCTCATAGGCATTGTCGAAGTCGCGGGCGATCAGCGTGCGCACCTTGAGCGCCTGACCGTAGTAGGCGTCGTAGTACCCGGCCGACAGCGCGTAGGTGCCGATCATGATGCGGCGCTTGACTTCCGGGCCGAATCCGGCGGCACGGGTCGCGGCCATGACCTGCTCCGCGCTGTGGCTGCCGTCGTCGTCGACGCGCAGTCCGTAGCGCATGGCGTCGAAGCGCGCCAGGTTGGAGGACACCTCGCTCGGCAGGATCAGGTAGTAGGAGGCGAGCGCGTATTCGAAGTGCGGACAAGACACTTCGACGACCTCGGCACCCAAATCCTTCAGCACGCCGACGGCCGCATCGAAGGATGCGATGACGCCCGGCTGATAGCTGTCGGAGCGCAGTTCCTTCACCACACCGACTTTCACGCCGCGCAGATCACCCTTGGCGCCCTCGTGCGCCGCGGCGACCACCGGCGGCACCGGCACATTGCGGGAGGTGGAATCGCGCGGGTCGTATCCGGCGATCACCTCGTGCAGCAGCGCGGTATCGAGCACGGTGCGGCCGCACGGTCCGCCTTGATCCAGCGAGGACGCGCACGCGACCAGACCGAACCGGGAGACGGTGCCGTAGGTCGGCTTGGTGCCGACGGTCGCGGTCACCGCGGCGGGCTGCCGAATCGAGCCGCCGGTGTCGGTACCGATCGCCAGCGGCGCCTGATGCGAAGCCAGCGCAGCCGCCGAGCCACCGCCCGAACCACCCGGAATCCTGGTGGTATCCCACGGATTCCGGGTCGGGCCGAAGGCCGAGTTCTCGGTGGAGGAGCCCATCGCGAACTCGTCCATATTGGTCTTGCCGAGAATCGGGATGCCCGCGGCCCGCAACCGAGCGGTCAGTGTCGCGTCGTACGGCGCGACCCAGCCATCGAGAATCTTCGAGGCACAGGTGGTCGGCATATCCGTGGTCGTGAAAACATCCTTGAGCGCCAACGGAACTCCGGCCAGCGGCGAGGCGGGCGCGTCGCCCGCGGCGAGCGCGGCATCCACCGCGGCGGCCGCGCCGAGCGCCTCGTTCCCGGCCACGTGCAGGAAGGCGTGGTACTCACCATCGACGGCGGCGATCCGATCCAAATGCGCCTGGGTGACCTCCACCGAGGTCACCTCGCGGCTGTGGATCTTCGCCGCCAATTCGGCGGCCGACAGCGCGGTCAGGTCGGGCTCACCCGTCGCCCGACCGCCGCCCCCTAGGGAATCGCTACGCGATGCTGAACTCATTCGCCCTCTCCCAGAATCTGCGGAACCAGGAACCGCTGGTCCTCGACCGCCGGAGCACCCGAGAGCGCCTCCTCCGGGGTGAGGCACGGGACGACCTGATCCGGACGCGTCACGTTGGTCGCCGGATTCGGCGAAGCGGTCGCCGGCACATCGGCGGCGGCGACCTCGGAGATGGTCCGCACGTGACTCAGGATCGAATCCAACTGACCGGCGAACTGATCCAGTTCGGCTTCGGACAGAGCGAGCCTGGACAGCCGGGCGAGGTGTGCGACCTCGTCGCGGGAGATGGCGGGCACCGCGGACCCCTTTCGGCATGATTGAGCTTGGTGAACGGCCACCGAATAGCCTAGCGACTCCCACCCAGGTACCTTGCACAGGAGCCACGGGAGCGACGACACACCCCATCCGCTAGCGCGACACGCCGCGCCCGCACAAATTCGCGCTGTGACATTCGTCACTGACCGGACTCCGAGTCGATAACCGGGACTCAGGGGTGTAAGTATTGCGTGACCCGGGTATCCGTTCATAACCTCGGCCGTCAAGGAAAGGAACGCGCGTGTCTTACCTGCTCCGCGTGCAACTTCCGGATCGACCGGGAAGCCTCGGTGCGCTCGCGCTCGCACTGGGCTCCGTCGGCGCCGACATCCTCTCCCTCGACGTGGTCGAGCGGGGTGCGGGATTCGCCGTCGACGATCTCGTCGTCGAAGTGCCGCAGGGTGCGTTACCGGACACCTTGATCACCGCCGCCGAATCGATCGGCGATGTGCACGTGGACTCCATCCGCCCGTACTCCGGCGTGCTGGATACCCATCGCGAACTCGAATTGATCGATCAGGTCGCCAGCGCCCGCGACGATCGGATGCAGGTGCTCGTGGATGGAGTGCCGCGAGTGCTGCGGGTCGGCTGGAGCACCATCATGAATTTGGGGCCGCAGGGCGCCTATCGCGTCGTCGGCAGCCAGAGTGCACCGCAGACGCAGGCGGGCTCGGCACCGTGGATGCCGCTGGAGAAGCCCGCCGTCCTGGACCCCGAGGGCGATTGGGTGCCGCAGATCTGGCGCGATATGGACACCAAACTGGCCGCCGCGCCGCTCGGCAATGCCGGCAAGGTGCTGCTGCTCGGACGACCCGGCGGCCCCGACTTCCGGCCCTCGGAGGTCGCGCGGCTCGGCTATCTCGCCGGTATCGTCGCAACCGTATTGGGCTGAGACCGATCAGTCGGTGAGATCCAGCCGGAGCACCGACAGCCACTCGCCCACCTCGGTCCGCCAATCCCGTTCCGGCGCAGGGACGAAACCGAATCGATCATAGATCCGCCGAGCATCGACCATGGCGGGCATCGTGGTGAGCACCACTGCGGCAAAGGATTCGGCGCGTGCGGTCTCGATGACGGTGCGCACCAACGCCGTTCCCGCACCGAGCCCGCGCGCCGACTTCGATACGGCGAGCATCCGGAACTCCAACTCCCCCGGTCGGGCGATCTCGGCATACGGCGTGCCGGGCCGGGCCACCGCCAGCGAGCCGACCACTCGATCGTCGTGCACGGCGACCAGCACCTGCGCCACACCCGCGCGATGGGTGATATCGGCGAGTTGGGTGACATACGGGCTGCCGGGGCGAACGTAGCCCTCGCCGACGTAGACCTCGACCGTCAAGTCACCGACCGCGTCGTATTCCTCCGGGCGAGCGTTCCGAATGACGACCTGGGAGTCCTGCAAAGCCATACCGGCATCCTCCCACCGCCCGAGTGGCCACTCCGCAACACCCGGTCGGTCGACCGACCGACGCGACTCGGCGCAGGGCCGCCGACTCGAGGCGTGCTCGCCGCCGAGACGGTCAGTCGGGTCGCTGCCGGGCGGGATGTCGTAGGTGGCGGCCTCAGGCGCGGACTCCGGTCACTCGGCCCATGGTCCGGCGCACGGCAGGGAGCTCCGGGGTGGACACTGCCCATGCGACCGTGTGCGGACATCGCGGCCGGTCAGGACCCGAGGCCCGGACGCGCGCCCGGGTTCGAGACCTGCCAGCGTTCCGGCCTACCGGAGGGGTAGACGACCGGGATCAGATCCCCGATGGCGGGCCAGTTGTGCACGTCCCACACCAGGCGGCCGTACACCACAGTGCCGGGCACCGACGGGCCGGTCAGATTGCCGGTGATGGTCACGTACTGCTCACCCATCGCGTCGGGCCGGGGGCTCACTCCGGTGACATACAGCGTCCCCGTCTCCGGATTCGCCAGCCGGACGCCACTGCGCCCACGCAGGTAGAGCATGACCATCGCCACCAGCGCGCCGACCATGATCACCAACATCCCGAACTGCACCATGGCACCCATGCTATTGGTCCAGGCCCGCATACCGCGGCGCCGCTCGGCACGACAGCGACCATGGCAAAGGTGGCCGATGCCGCGGACTACAGCGCGGCGAGTTCGCTGGTGCCGTGATCGGTGCGGCGGATCTGCCAGACGGCGGTGCGGGTGCGCTGCGAGCGGCCGTTCGTCCGATCGATCAGTGAGCGGCTATTCGTGGTGAAGATCAGTTGCGCGCCACGGGAGTTGGTCTCCGGATTCTGAAACAGCTGGATCAGCCGATCGGTCTCCTCGACCGGCAGGTGCGCGCCGATATCGTCGATCGCGAGTACCCGGCCGGAGTCCAGCGCGTCCAGCATGGTCGGCAGTAAGCGCAGCATCGAGAGGGTGGCGGCGGATTCGTCGGTGATATCGAAGGCGGAGTCGATTCCGGCGTGCACCAGGCCGAGACCGACACCGCGACGCTCGACCATCCGGGTGTAGAGGGCATCACGTGCCGCCTTCAGATTGCTCAGTTCGCGTTCGAGCATGACCTCGGTGATGCCGCTTTCTCGCAGCAACTGGTCAGCATGTCCTGGCGAGGTCGCACACAACTCCACCTGTTTGGCCGTCCCCGCGATATCGGCGTCGAGTTCGCGCAGATAGTCCGCGTACATCGGATCCGGGTCGGCGATCAGCAGATCGGTAATGCCGAGTTCGGCGGTGCGCAGCAGCATGAGCAGCCGCACCGCATGGTCCGGTGCCGCCGACAGATGACTGCCGAGGCGATGCGCGACGGCCGTCGCATCCGTCGCGCCGTGCTGCACCTCGAGCATCGCGGAGAACCACCGATATGCGGGCACCAGCGCCTCGGCATACATCTGCCCGGCGAGACTGAGCAGCAACGCATTCGGCCGCACCAGCGGCAACAGTGCCGCGATACCGTACCGCGCGGCCTCGAACATCGGACCGATCTTGATCTGTTCACCGTTGCGCTCGAACACAATTCGCTTGCGTGAGCGCGGATGTGTGTGGAGCCATTCGGCCGCCACATCCGCATTGTCCAGGCGGAACCCATAGGTGTACGGCACCCCCTCCGCGACGAAGTTTGCCACGAATTCCGAAGGGCGATCCGGGAATCCGCGGTGCGGCGCGCGCAGCGGTCCCGCGTAGGGATCCCAGCCGGTCACCGAATTCAGTACGGCATCGCGCATCTGCGCCAGCCCATCGATCAGGCTCGTCTTGCCCGCCGCACTCGCACCGTGCACCGCCGTCACCGGTACCGCGACCGGTCCGCTCCCCCGGCTCAAACGCAAGTCCTGCCGTTCGGCCAGCGATCTGTGATTCGTCACCTGAAAACTGCGCAGCATCCCGCCATCCTGTCGGTTCGCCCGCCGGACCGCGACACCGCACCCGCGGCACGGGCCGGAACCGGCACTGCCCGTGGGCTTCCGGCGGACAAATGCGCATGTCACGCGATACCATGCAGGCGCCGCGGCTATCCGCTGGCATCTGCCGGAAATGTTTTGATGAGGGATGGTTCACCGATGGAATCGACGATTCGTCGCCTAGTGGCCCGCAGCTCCGTAGCGGCCGCGCTCGCACTCGGCCCGCTGGTCGTACTCGGCCCGCCGCAGGCCACCGCCGAGGCGCCCTGTCCGGACGGCACCGCCCGGATCTTCTTCCACGACGAGACCAACACCTGCCAGAGTGGCGGCACCTACGGTTTCGACGGCAAGCCCGCGTTGGTGAAGGTGTGCTCGGTGGGCCGGGTCCAGGTCATCGTCGACACCACCATCCAGAAGAGCCGGACCAAGACCAGGACCGCCCATCTCGATCTCCGCAATGGTCAGTGCGGCCGGATCGAGGTCGGCGGCCAGCTCGACTCCACCGTGAACATCAGCCCCTCCTAGCGTCGGGACCGAACAGCAACGCGCTGTCGCCGAACTCGTGCCAGAGATAACCGGTACCGAGGGCGGTGATATACGCCTCGTGGACGGTGGCCTCACCCGCGACCGCGACGAGTAGATCCAGATGCGATGCGCCGGGTGCGTGCCAGCCGGTGATGATGCCGTCGACCACCCGGGCCGGATGTCGCGTTCCGAGGACCAGTTCGGTCCACCCCCGGGCCGGATGCACGACTCCGTGCTGATCGGCGGCGGTCTCCAACGCTCGCGTCACGGTGGTGCCGACCGCGATGATGCGCCCGCCCGCCGCCTTCGTGTCGTTCACCAGACGCGCGGTCGTCGCCGGTACCGCGAACCGCTCCGGGCTCGGGGGTTCGCCCGCCTCCGGTGAGGAGACCCCGGTGTGCAGGGTGATCGGTGCGATCGCGACGCCCGAGGTCACCAGATCGAGCACTAGTCTTTGAGTGAACGGGCGTGCCGCACTCGGCATTTCGGCGCTGCCGGGAATTCGACCGAAGACGGTCGTGTAGTACGACGGCGACCAGCGTTGTGGCACATACGCATAGGTGATCGGATAGCCGTGGGTCGCCAGCAGCCAAGTGGGATCCGCGCTGAGTTCGGCGATCCAGAGTCGGCGCGCACCCGGCAGCCAGGGTTCCCGCAGGGTGGCTGCGCCACGTCCCGGCAGCTGAATCTCGCGGCCCGGGTGCAGGTCACGCGGGTAGGGCATGCGTTCGCGGGTGCGCACCTCAACCACCCACAGTCCATCGCAACCGCCGAAGGTGTCCGGTGGACCGCTCGCCCCGTCGACGGACGCATTGAGCCAGGTGGACAGATGTAGCGTGACCGGCATGCCGTCGAGGGTGCCGTCGACCGCCGCGGCCAGGGTCGCCGAATTGTTGACCACCACAAGGTCACCCGCCTGCAATTGTTGTGGCAGTTCGCGGAATGTGTTGTGGGAGATGCGATCCGCTGCCACCAGCATCCGGACCTCGTCGCGAGCCAGGCCACGCGCTTCCGGTGGGGCGGCGGCATTGCGCTCGGGGGGCAGGATATCGACCCATTCGTTCAACGCGGTCGGCCCACCCGTCTCTCGGCCACCACCCCTGATCGAATCGCTTCGCGATACTGCCTTCATCTGCCGACCCCCGCGGCGAAATCGGCGACGGTATAACGGCCGTTCCTGGGTCGCTGCTCGATCAAACGCAGCAGCGCGGGCACGACGGTCTCGGGTTCGGGGCGATCGGAGATATCGTCGCCGGGAAATGCCGCCTGATGCATTTCGGTGCGCATATCGCCGGGATCGAAGGCGTAGATCGACAGCTCCGGATGTTCGGCGGCCAGGATGGCGGTGAGTTGATCCAGGGCCGCCTTCGAGGAGCCGTAGCCGCCCCAGTCCGGATACGGTTCGACGCCAGCGTCGGAGCTGATATTTACCGCAACACCATCTGGATCGAGCAGCGGCAGCGCGAACTGCAGGACCGCGAGCGGGGCAATGACATTGGTCCGATAGACCAGTTCGAGCTGATCGAGCGGATAATTCGCCAGGCGCGGCAGCGGACTGGGCCCGAGCCTGCTCGCATTGTTCACGACCAGGTCGAGGTGTCCGAATTCGCCCGCGGTCTCGGCCAGTTCGGCGCGGTGCGCCGGATCGGCGATGTCGCCCGGCACCGCGAGAAATGCTTCGCCGAGTTCGGATCCCGCCCGAACGAGCCGGTCGGCGCGGCGAGCGGTGCCGATCACCCGCCAGCCGCGCCCGATGAGCGAACGCGCAAGAGCCAGCCCGAATCCCGCCGAAGCACCGGTGAGCAGAGCGGTAGAGCGGTGAGTCATGTCGAATCTCCTGATAGTTACCTACCAGTCGATCGTCATACCTGAAGTTGGGTTCAGGTCAAGGGATCGTTCACCGACGGCATATCTACTCCTCGGCCTCGGCATCCCCCGCGGCTGTCTCCGGCGTCACCGCCGCCGGGCCCTCCTCGAGCAGCGTGCGGAATCCGTCCTCGTCGAGGATCGGCACACCGAGTTCCTCCGCCTTCGCGGCCTTGGAACCCGGCGCATCACCGATCACCACGAATGCCGTCTTCTTCGAGACCGAACCCGCGGCCTTACCGCCGCGCACCAGGATCGCCTCCTTGGCGCCGTCGCGGGAAAATCCTTCCAACGACCCGGTTACCACGATCGACAGCCCCTCGAGCGTGCGCTCGATGGACTCGTCGCGTTCATCGGCCATCCGCACGCCCGCGGCGCGCCATTTGTCGACGATCGCGCAATGCCAATCGACGGTGAACCATTCGGCGACGGCGGCGGCAATGGTCGGGCCGACACCGTCGGCGGCGGCCAGTTCCTCGACGGCGGCATCCTGGATCCGATCGATACTGCCGAATTCCCTGGCCAATACCCGCGCCGCGGTGGGCCCGACGTGCCGGATGGACAACCCGACCAGCACCCGCCACAGCGGCCGATCCTTGGCGATCTGCAGGTTCTCCAGCAGTCGCTTACCGTTCGCCGACAGGCCGCCGTCTTTATTGGCGAACAAAGTGGTGGTGAGCAGCCGCGCCTCGTCGAGGTCGAACAGATCACCCTCGTCGGTGATCGCGCCCGACTTCAGCAGATCATTGGCGGCCTCGTAGCCGAGCGATTCGATATCGAACGCACCGCGGCTGGCCACATGGAACACCCGCTCCCGCAGCTGCGCTGGGCAGAACTGCTGGTTGGGACAGCGGATATCGGCATCGCCCTCCTTCTGCGGCGCCAGTTCGGTGCCACATTCCGGACAGTGCGTTGGCATGACGAATTCGCGTTCGGCACCGGTCCGTGCGTCGACCACCGGGCCGAGCACCTCGGGAATCACATCACCGGCCTTGCGGATGGTGACGGTATCGCCGATGAGCACGCCTTTGCGCTTGACCTCGGAGGCATTGTGCAGCGTCGCCATGGCGACCGTGGAGCCCGCGATGAACACCGGCTCCATTACCGCGAACGGGGTGACGCGGCCGGTACGGCCGACATTGACCTCGATATTCAGCAGCTTGGTCGTGGCCTCTTCGGGCGGGTATTTGTAGGCGATGGCCCAGCGCGGGGCGCGCGAGGTCGAGCCGAGCCTGCGCTGCAGCGCCATTTCGTCGACCTTGATGACCTGGCCGTCGATTTCATGCTCGATATCGTGACGGTGTTCACCCCAATAGTTGACGCGCTCGATCACCGCATCGATGCCCTGCACCAGTTTGGTGTGCTCGGAAACCGGCAGACCCCATGCGGCAAGCGCGCGGTAGGCCTCGTGCTGTGAGGCCGGGGTGTAGCCCTCGATGCGTCCGAAACCGTGACAGATCATCCGCAGCCGCCGCCGCGCGGTGACTGCCGGATCCTTCTGGCGCAGCGAGCCCGCCGCGGTATTGCGCGGATTCGCATAAGGCGGTTTGCCCTCGGCCACGATCGCCGCGTTGAGGGTCTCGAAATCCTCCAGCCGGAAATAGACCTCGCCGCGCACCTCGAGCAGCTCCGGGACCGGGAACTCCGCGGTCGCGGTCAGCTCGCTCGGAATGTCCTCGATGGTGCGCGCGTTGAGCGTGACATCTTCACCGGTGCGCCCGTCGCCGCGGGTCGCGCCGCGTACCAGCCGCCCTTTCTCATAGACCAGGTTCAGCGCGACACCGTCGATCTTCACCTCGCACAGATAGTGCAGATTCGGCCCGGTCTCGGCCTCGACCCGGCTCGCCCAGGCGCGCAGCTCGTCGAAGTCGAAGACATTGTCCAGTGACAGCATTCGCTCGAGGTGGTCCACGGCGGTGAAATCCGTCGCGAATCCGCCGCCGACCAGCTGCGTCGGCGAATCGGGCGTGCGCAGATCCGGATGTGTGTCCTCGAGCGTCTGCAGTTGCCGCAGCAGCTTGTCGAACTCACCGTCGGAGATGATGGGCGCGTCCCGCACGTAATACCGGAACTGGTGCTCCCGAACCTCGTCCGCAAGCCGCTGCCACTCCACCCGCTGCTCCGCCGTCGCCGGGTCCGCCGCAATGTCGCTGTCACTCACCCATCGCACATTAGTCGAGCCCACCGACAAGTTACCGCCACATTCCCGCACGTCGCGACGGACTATCCGGCAGCGGATCCGGTCCGAGGCGACGTTGCCCATTGATCGCCCCCGCGAATCCGTAGTCGATCATCGCCGTTTCATCCGCACACAACGCGGTGCTCGGATCGGCGTACCGGGGTGTCAGGAGAAGTCGAGCGATTCCGGGTCTTCGGCGTAGGCGCGGGCCACTTCGGCGGCGAGGCGCAGGGCTCGGCGGGCCCATTCGAGTGGGGCACCGGCCAGGCCGCAGGCGGGGGCGACCAGGATCTGGGTGGCCAGCACGGAGCGACGCAGGCCGAGGCGGTCGATCAGGCGGACCCCGGGTTCGGCGATTTCGCGCCAGGTCGGAGGCTCGTCCGGCGGCGTCGTCGGAACCAGACCGAGGACCAATTGCTTTCCCGCGTCCAGGGTTTCGCCGATATCGTCGAGTGCGCGGGTAGTGATGGTGGCCATATCGAAGCCGATGGCGGTGGCCGCGCTACCGCGCAGGAAGGATAGGGCGGGCGTGTTCGGGCAGGTGTGGACCAGGACAGGAGCGGACTGAGCGGTAATGACCGCATCCAATACCGCCAGTGCCTCCGGTTCGGGGACCGCGCGCACCGTGTCGAGCACGCTGACACCGCGCAGCGAGCCGTTCAGCACATCGGTCAGCGATGGTTCGTCCAGTTGCAGAACGACTTCCGCCCCGAGGCGTTTGCGCACCTCGTCCACGTGTTGGGCCAGACCTTCGGCGAGCGATTCCGAAATATCGCGCACCGCACCGGAATCGGTCAACACGCGGTGCCCGACGGGGAGTTCGAGTCGGGCCGCGAGCGTCAACGGACCGGTGGCCTGCAGTTTGACCGTGCCCGTCGAACCCGCTGTCGCCCAGGCCTCTTCGAGCGCGTCCAGATCCGACCTGAGCAGATCGCGCGCACGCCGCGAGACCGCGCCGGGCCGGGCCGTCAGTCGATAACCCCGCGTGGTGGTATCGAATCGCATATCCACCAGGAGCGCCGAGACACGGCCGATCATGTCCGAACCCACACCGCGCCCCGGCAATTCGACCAGATGCGGCAGATCCGGCAATTCGCCGATAATGGTGGCCGCGGCCTCCCGCGAATCCGTACCCGGCCACGATCCGACCGCCGACGCGATCCCTCCGGGGATGCGCGTCTTCGCCTCGATCGCGCCCGATTCCGCAGCGAATTCGGTCACTGCGCGGTGCTCGCGCTCGGCACCGATTCCGACGCCGCGCGCAACGTACCGGAGATGGTGCCGCTGCCGATCACCTGATCTCCCAACGCATCCGGGCGATACAGCACAACGGCCTGGCCGCGCGCCACTCCGGTCAGCGGCTCGCGCAGCCGCACGATCAGCCCTTCGCCGACCGCCTCGGCCACCGCCGGTGCGGTACCGCCGTGCGCGCGCACCTGCGCCACGCATTCGATCGGCCCCTTCGGCGTGGCACCGGAGGTCCAGATGGCGCGGTCGGCCTGGACGGTCCACACCTGCAGATCCTCGGCCGAACCGACGCGGACGGTGCCGGAGTCGGGATCAATCTCGGTGACATAGCGTGGCTTACCGTCGGCGGCCGGACCGGGCAGTCCGAGCCCCTTGCGCTGGCCGATGGTGAACCCGTGCACGCCTTCGTGATTCGCGAGCACCTGCCCGTCGGCATCGACCACCGCACCCGGCCGGATGCCGATCTTCGCGCCGAGGAAGGCCCTGGTGTCACCGGACGGGATGAAGCAGATGTCATGGCTGTCGGGCTTATTCGCCACCGCGAGCCCACGCTCGGCAGCCTCGGCGCGGATCTGCGGCTTCGGGGTGTCACCCACCGGGAACATGGCCCGCGACAGCTGCTGCGCGGTCAGCACCGCGAGCACATAGGACTGGTCCTTGTCGGCATCGACGGCACGGCGCAGCACACCGTCCTCGAGCCGCGCGTAATGACCGGTGACCACGGCGTCGAAGCCGAGTGCCACCGCGCGGTCGGCAAGTGCGGAGAACTTGATCTTCTCGTTGCAGCGCAGACACGGATTCGGGGTCTCCCCCGCGGCGTAGGCGGCGACGAAATCGTCGATCACATCTTCGGTGAAGCGGTCCGCGAAATCCCAGACATAGAAGGGGATGCCGAGCACATCGGCGGCCCGCCGGGCGTCGCCCGCGTCCTCCTTCGAGCAGCAACCGCGCGAACCGGTACGCAGGGTGCCGGGTGTCGCGGACAGTGCCAGATGTACGCCGACCACCTCATGACCGGCGTCGACGGCACGCGCCGCCGCCACGGCCGAATCCACACCACCACTCATCGCGGCGAGTACCCGCATCAGACACCTCCCTTCGCACCGGCCAGACCCGCGGCCCTGGCCCTTTCCACAATCTGGGGCAAGACATTCAGCAACGCGTCCACATCGGCGCGAGTCGAGGTGTACCCCAACGAAAAGCGCAGTGAACCGCGGGCCTGCCACGGCGGCACGCCCATGGCGATCAGCACGTGACTCGGGGTGGCCACACCCGCATTGCAGGCCGACCCGGTCGAGCATTCGATCCCCGCCGCGTCGAGCAGCATCAGCAGCGAATCACCTTCGCAGCCGGGGAAAGTGAAGTGCGCATTGCCAGGCAACCGTCGCTCGCCGTCCGGACCGTTCAGCACCGCATCCGGAACGGCATCGCGGATGCCCTCGATCAATTCGTCCCGCAGCGCGCTCAATTCCTTTGTGCGCGCGGGAAACTCGGTCACCGCATAGTTCAATGCGGCGGCGAGGCCGACGGCCGCGGCGGTATCCGAAGTCCCGGAGCGCAGATCGCGCTCATGTCCGCCGCCGTGCAGGAGCGGCACACACGGCACCTGCCGGCCGAGCAGCAGCGCACCGACACCGTGCGGCCCACCGACCTTGTGTCCGGCGAAACTCGCCGCTGAAAGCCCACTGGCCGCGAAGTCGATCGGCAGCTGCGCGGCGGCCTGGATCGCGTCACTGTGCATGGGCACGCCGAATTCCTGTGCCACCGACGCCAATTCGACGATCGGCGCGATGGTGCCGACCTCGTTATTGGCCCACATGATGGTCACCAGCGCGACCTCGTCGATCTGTTCGGCCAGCGCCGCCCGCAGCACCCGCGGCGACACCACACCTTCGGAGTCGACCGGCAGCCAGGTCACCTGCGCGCCCTGGTGCTGCTCCAGCCACTCGACGGCGTCGATGACGGCGTGATGTTCGGTCGAACCCGCGACAATCCTGGTCCGGCGCGGTTCGGCAGCGCGGCGGGCCCAGTAGATGCCCTTGATCGCCAGATTGTCGCTCTCGGTCCCGCCGGAGGTGAAGATCACCTCCGATGGCCTGGCGCCCAGATCGGCGGCGATCGACTCGCGCGCCTCCTCCAGCATCCGCCGGGCGGCACGTCCGGAACCGTGCAGCGACGAGGCATTGCCCGTCATGCCGAGGGCGGCCGTCATCGCCTCGATCGCGGCAGGCACCATCGGAGTGGTCGCCGCATGATCGAGGTAGACCGTCCGGGGCGCCCCATGGACCGAACCCGCAAAAGCCGACTTCATGACTGATCAAGCCTATCCCATCGTTGACCTGCGCATCCTTGGGGTATCACCCGGCCGGCTACGAAATCTCTACGATTCTGCGCACGACTGCGGCCAACGACCGACCGCTGACCGATATTCCCTGAGGCCACGTTCAGGCATGTAAACGTGCGGACGGACGGTTCATCGAGACACCGCCCCGAGCCGCCGACCCGTCTCGCCTCGGTACCAACCGGCGCTCGGCCGACATCACTGCGACTGCACTCGCCCTGGCGGATATCAGGAAATCGGGCGAAGCCGAGGGTGCAGCCTGCCCATCTCGTTGAACAGTTCCTCGTCGGTCAGGGCACTTTCTTTGAGCTGTCCGAAGTCTCGCAGTTACTGCTGGCGATACCGGATTCGCCGGGTATGCCCGCGACCGTCTGGATTTGCGACGGCAACGGCGACCGGCTGGTCCGCTTGTTGGGGCAGCGGTAGGTTATCGAAATCACTCAGCGCGACAGGTGAGATCAGCGGCAGGCAGACCACCATCGCGAAGATAGGTATCGACAACCTGGCTCACACAGCTGCTCGGGATGGTGAACACACCGTGGACGATGACGTCTTGAAGTGTCACCAGCCGTGACCCGGTCATGGTTCGGTGCAGACCGACGCCTTCTTGGTACGCCGCGATGGGATCACCAGTGGCCTGCAAGATGAGCACGGGCGTGGCATTGTGCACCTCTACACGTGGTTCGACGGGCGCGGGCCAGAACGCGCACGGGGAGATGTTGTTGACCAGTGGCCCGAACACCGGCTGGCCGGCGCGGCTGGCTTCGACGTTGCGCCAGTACCACGCGGGGTCACGCGGCGCGCTGACGTCACCGCACACCACAGCGGTCGAGGATTCCACGGATGCGAGGGCGTCATCCTTTGTTGCGGTCAATAATCCACTCAGCATCTGCTCCAAGTCAGCGCTGGGCTCGGCCAGCTGTCCCGCGGCGGCGTCCGCGATCTGCCGAATAGCATTCGCCGCGTCCTCGAAGTGGCGGGAGTCCTGCACGTAGCCGAACAACACGGACGGCAGCCAATGATCGTCCACGCCGTAGGCGCCGACCCGGATCGGTTGACGGGCAGCCTGTTCGATCAGGCCGGACACTACTGCACGAACATCGGAACGAGTAGTTCCCAGCCGATACTGATCGGCTCGGGCGGCGGTCCAGTCGGCCAACGCGTCGAGCGCTTCCTCCAGCGGCGCTCCCTGATCCTGGATCATCACGTCGCTGCCGTAGCGTGCCGGATCGACCGCGCTGTCCAACACCATTCGGTCGGTGCGATCGGGAAACATCTGCGTGAAGACGGCTCCCAGATAGGTGCCGTAGGACATCCCGAAATAGTTGATCCGGTCTTCGCCGAGCAACGTGCGGATGAGGTCGATATCCCGTGCTGTGTTGCGAGTCGTGACGTGCGGCAACATACCGTTGTCGGTGGCGAGGCACCGTGCCGCCAGATCGGCTTGGGTAGCAACGGATTCGCCGAACCTGGCCAGATCCGCTCCCGCCGATTGAAACGAGTCTCCGATCGGCCATCCGCAGTCGACCGGCGTTGATCGACCGACTCCGCGCGGGTCCATGCCGATCAGGTCATAAAGCCCCCATGGATAGGACGGCGCTGCTCGGCTGAGTCGCACCGGCAAGTCGAGGCCGCGGCCGCCGGGCCCACCCGGATTCGACAGCAAGATCCCACGCCGGTGGGTCGGATCGGTCGCCCGCACTCGTGAGATCGCAACGGAAATGGTGCGTCCCCGCGGCTCGGCGTAGTCCAACGGCACCGTGACATTCGCGCACTGCGCGCCGGCTCGATCCAAGAGATCGCTTTCGCAGGGACCCCACTCCAACTGTTGCTGGGTGAAGCGATCCAGCGCAGCCGCAACAGGCGGATCTTTCGGCGCAGTTCTGGCGATACCGATTCCAGCCACGGATCCGATCAGAACTACCGCAGCAGCGAGCACCAGAACACCGCTACGCCTGTCGGTACTCGCCGCAGTCGGTCGTCGAAATCTCTTTGCCAACAGGATGTTTCCCCTCGTCACCACTTTGATCACGTTGCCCTCGCGATCATGATAGGCAGGCAGTGCACCCGCGCCTATCCGGCAAAACCCCGATTTCCCTGAAGTTTCTCTCGGGGTCGGCAAAGAGGTGGTTTGTTGTAGATTCGACCTGCCGTCCGGCAGCGCGTTCTGAGTCAGCGCGCGATCGGCTCGCGGCGGCGCCCGCGCAGCGTGATCGGGCGCAGTCGCCGCGCGGGCCGTCGAGCCTGCGGTCCGACGGTCGCGGTCGCATCGGGGTCCTGCACCCGGGTGGTGGTCGCCGCGATCCACTGCTGAGCGTCCACTGCGCCGTGCCGCGACAATTCCGTACCACGCACGGCGCGTTCGCATCGCAGTGCCAACTCGCGACGATCGGCACCGGGTTGTTCCTGCGGTTCCAACACGATCTCGACGACCAGTCCCCGGGACCGCAGCACCCGGCCCGCCGATGCGGCGAACGAGTCCGCACCGACGAATCCCGGCACGGTGCACTGGATCCCGTGCCGATCGCGATACCGCAACCGCACGGGCTGCACCGGGGTTCCGGTATCCACCGCCGCCTGGAAGAGTGCGGGCCGCATGGTGCCGTAGGCGCGGCCACACCAGGTGGTCCCCTCCGGAAAGACCGCCACCCGGTCCCCCGCCGCCAGTCGTTCACCGAGACGCGCCACCACACCCGGCAATTCGCGCAGCCGTTCACGCTCGATCGGAATGACCCGCAGCAATTTGGCCAGCCCACCGAGCAACGGCCAATCAACCATATCGGCGCGGGCCACGAAGCCGAGTGGCTGCACCGCGGCCATGACGACCACATCGGTCCAGCCGATATGTCCGGCCACGATCAGCAGCCCCGCACCCGAAGCGCCGAAGCGCGCATCTGCCGACTCCCCGGCATCGGCTCGGTTGTCGACAATGCGCAACCGAATCCCGAGACAGCCCAAAACCGTTCGCGCATACCGCCGCTGCAGCTGTTCGCGCCGTCCGCGCGGGGTCACGACATTGACTACGGGAAAGCTGATCAACAACCCGGCCACTCCGAATAGTCGGCCGATCACCCGCGCGGTGCCGATCTCATCGACCGGATCGATACAGCCGGACCCACAGGGACTCGATGGCATCCAGGCGTGCGCGGTGCGCTGTGCGGGCGGCGCGTCGAACACCATCTGATTCACCGTCCTCCGTCGAATGCATTGGCAGCGTCTTGTAATCGGTTGAGGTAGCGAGTGTTGATCGTGTCCAGGCCGAGCAGCGCGACGAAATCGGCGACCGCGAAGTCCGGATCGTGCGCGGGCTCACCGCAGATCTCCGCGCCCAGGCGCAGATAGCCGCGCAGCAGCGGGGGCAGCTTCGGGCGCGCGGGGGGTGTCAACTCCGCCAGCGTCAGTCCGTCGACCACCACCGGGCGGTGCGGGTGCACCCGCCGCTCGGGATCGGATCCGTGCCGGCCGAGCAGCATATCTCGCACGCCACGCACATTCACCCCGGGCGGATCGGCCGGGGTGTCCTGCATGGGCACCGAAACGCAACCCATCACCCACTCGTATCCGGTGAGCTGGATGTAGTGCAGGATGCCCGCCCACATGAGGGTCAGCACCGAGCCGTTGCGGTGGTCGGGCACCACACACGCACGACCCATTTCCACGATCCGGTTGCCCTCCGGATCCAGTTGGGCCAGATCGAATTCGGTGGCCGTGTAGTAACCGCCCGCGGCAGTCACCTTGTCCGGCGGCAGCATTCGGTAGCAGCCGACGAATTCCTCGGTCCGGTCGTCGCGGACCAGCAGGTGATCGCAGTGCTCGTCGAAGTGGTCCGCGTCCAGACCTGTTCCGTTGTCGGGAATGTGGAAGCCGGGCTCACTGGCGAACACGCCATAGCGCAGGCGCTGCGCGGCCAGCCGGTGCGCCGAATCGGACGAGACGACCAGCGAATACCGAGACCGTTCCGCCCCGGAGTCCGTCGGCCGAGCTGGGGCTGTCAACACGGACGAAATAGTCATATCCGTGATGAAGCCAGCCCGAAACTGCGCTGGAGCGACCTCGAAGTGTCGCCTCGATGCCGGTTCGGTGAACGAGACGATGATCACACCGAGCGTTCACCGAACTGTCGCGTCGCGTTCCGTGTCCCGCATCGCTACCGCCGTCATTTGCCTGATCCGTTACCTTTTCGCGGCAGTAACTCAGGCGGCGTCGCGCTCCGATACCCGCACGGGATCCCGCACTGCGTCCGCCTCGTCGAAACCGGGACGACCCGTGCCGATGAAGGCGATGAGCCACGAGGCGACGGCGGCGAAGCGATTGCGGAACCCGACCAGGTACAGCAGGTGTACGGCAAGCCACATGGTCCAGGCGATGATGCCACGGAAGGTGATGTGCTCGTTGAGTTTCACCACCGCGCTGAACCGGCTGATCACCGCCATGCTGCCCTTGTCCCAGTACGTGAACGGGGTGCCGGGCCGCTTCTTGCGGCGAATGATGTCGGCGGCGTGCCTGCCCTCCTGCATGGCAACCGGCGACTGGCCCGGATAGCCGTTGAGCGAGGTCATATCGCCGATGGCATAGATATCGGCGTGCCCACCGACGGTCAGGTCGGGATTGATCAAAAGCCTGCCGGCCCGGTCGGTTTCGCAGCCGGTGGCCTCGGCCAAGAGCTGCGCGAATCCACCCGCCTGCACACCCGCCGACCAGACCACCGTCTCGGCCGCGATCCGGCGCTCGATGCCTTGCTTGTCCTTGACGGTCACCTTGCCGAATTCGATATCGGTCACGAAGGTGCCGAGCAGCACCTCGACGCCGCTCTTGGTCAGCGATTCCTTCGCGTATTCCGACAGTCCGCCACCGAAGGGCGGCAGCACCTCGCCCGCGCCCTCGACCAGCGTCACCGAAACCTCTTGGTGGTAATGCCGTTTCGCAAGTTCCTCGAGCTGACCGGCCACCTCGACACCGGTCGCACCCGCGCCGACCACCACAAAGCTGAGCAGTCGCTTGCGGGTCTCCGCGTCCGCGCCCTTGGCCTCGGTGAAGACGCGTTCGATCTGTGCGCGCAGCAGCTTCGCATCATCGATCGTCTTGAGCGAGAACGTCCTATCGGCGAAATCGTCGCGGCCGAAATACGACTGCGAGGCGCCGGTGGCAGCGATCAGCGAGCCGTAGCGGATCTGCGTATGCGCGCCGTCGTGCTCATAGGTGAGCACCGCATTATCGGCGTCGATGGCGACGACCTTGCCGAGCCGGACGTCGGCCTCCTTATGCCTGCGCAGTACCGAGGCGATCGGCGGTGCGATCTCGTGTGAGGCCAGCACACCTGTCGCGACCTGGTAGAGCAACGGCTGGAACAGATGCTCCGGAGTGCTCGAGATGAGAACGTAATCAATGCCCGATTTGGCCAACTGCTTAGCGGCGGCAAGCCCCCCGAATCCCGATCCAACGATAACAACATCTGCGTGTTCCATAACAGCCTCCTTCTCTCATTACTAACCGTCATTCGAACCGCAGATATTTCAGGTGTTCAGGCGCATAATAGATATGACTATTATCTGGATTGCTCATGAATTGGAGATCACGTGGAGCTTCGCCAGCTCACCTACTTCGTCGCGGTGTGCGAGGAGCTGAGTTTCAGCCGGGCCGCAGCCCGCTGTTACATCTCCCAATCGGCGATCAGCCATCAGATCGCCCGGCTGGAGCGTGACCTCGGCGTGCCCTTGTTCGAGCGCTCTACCAGGGCCGTTGTACCGACCGACGCGACCATGCGGCTACTTCCCCTGGCTAAACAGATGCTCAGTCTGGAATCCGCCATCCGAGCCACCGTGCGCACCTCCGGTCACCGCATCCGGCTGGCCGCCAATATGTCCTTCGCGACCCGATCCCTCTCCGCGATCGCGGGCGCGCGCGCCACGCATCCGGACGCCGAGATCGAATTCGTCATCAAACCGTTCCGGCAGCGGATCACCGCGGTGGCCGACGGTGACTGTGATCTCGCGCTCATCCGCGGCAGTGTCGACGAGCCCGGTCTCGCGGTCGAGAAGCTATGGATCGAGGACCTCGTCATCGCCACCTCCGCCGCCCATCCGCTGGCCACGCGCGAGCAGGTGACGCTGTCGGATCTGAGCCAGTATCCGCTGCTGCTCCCGCCCGAGCAGGAACAGGTCCTGCTGCACAATGTGATTCGGGCAGCCTTCGCCGATCTGGCCGCGGGCCCCACCTTCGGTCCACCGATTCCACCGGACCACACCGCGACCATGGAACTGATCAATCGGCCGGACGCCTGGACCGTGCTCTACGCCGACAGCCCGACCGAGGGCCTGGTCGTGCTGGAGCTCGCCGAAAACCGACTGCGCATTCCGGTCTCCGCGGTCTTGCGCAGCGATACCCGCCGCTCCCCGATCCTCACCACCCTGCTGTCCGGACTACACCGCCGCTGAGATCTGCCGCGACCCGAGCAGATCCCAGCGGCCCGGATGTCAGGCGTTCTCGCGGGTGAAGCTGCGTGCGCCGATCACCATCGCCACCGCCGCGACGGCCAGGGTGAGACCGGTTCCGAGGTACACCTCGGACGCACCGTAGTCACCGCGGAACAGCGCCCGGGCCGCATCGACAGTGTGCGAGAACGGATTCACTTTGCCGATCGTGCGCAACCAGCTCGGCCCGACGCTCAGCGGCAGCAGAATGCCGGACAGCAGCATCAGCGGCACCGCGAGACTATTGAGCATCGAGGCGAGCACATCCTCGGATTTGGCCCACAGCCCCAGCGCATAGGACGCGGCGGCCAAACCTGCCGCCATGACCGCGATCAACAACACCGATAGCACCACGCCGAGCGGATCCGGCCGAACCCCGAAGGCGGCCATGGCAACCCCGACGAGCACCAGCGCTTGAACGACCAGCACGACCATATCTTTGAGCACACGCCCGGTCAGCAACGCACCTCGGCTCGCGGGCGTGACCCGCTGCCGTTCGACGACCCCGGCGCGCAATTCCGCCACAATGCTGAATCCGACATAGATGGCACCGAACAGCCCGGTTTGGATGACCAGCGCAGGTGTGAGCAGCTTCCACGGGTCGGCATCCGCGCCGAGCGCCGGTGCGATGCCTTTGACCAGCGGCCCGAACAGCACCAGATACAGCACCGGCTGGGACAGACCGATCAGGACCCAGACCGGATTTCGCAGGTTGGCCCGCAGTTGGGACCAGAAGATCAATCCGGTCTCGCGCATGAATCTCATGAATGACTCGCCTCCCGCAGCGAACGCCCCGTAATGGTGAGAAACACATCGTCGAGGCTGGGACGTTTGACAGTGAGCGCACCCGGCACGAGACCGCGCTCGTCCATGGCACGCAATAAGGGGACGACCGCGGCGTCGCCGCGATCCACGGTGAGATGCACCAGCGTCGCCCCGATCCGGCCCGCACCCGCATCCTCCGAGCGCACCAGCGAGCGCACCTCGAGCACCGACTGGGCGACCTGGAGTGCGAGATCGGCATGGCCGTCTTCGATTTCGAAGGTCAACACGTCACCGGAGATGCGGCGCTTGAGTTCGTCGGGTGTGCCCTCGGCGACGATGCTGCCGTGGTCCATGATCAGCAGGCGGTCGCACAGCGCATCGGCCTCGTCCAGATAGTGGGTGGTGAGCACGACTGTGGTGCCCCGCGCACGCAGGCGCCGGATGTGCTCCCACAGATTCGCGCGGCTCTGCGGATCCAAGCCGCTGGTCGGCTCGTCGAGATAGATCAGCGTCGGCCCGTGCACCAGGCCGAGCGCGATATCGACGCGGCGGCGCTGGCCACCGGAGAGCTGGTTGCATGTGCGCCGACCGAGTCCGTCCAGGTCGAGCGCGACGAGCAGTTCTTCGGCATTGTCGGTCGCCTGCGCCTTGCTCAGCCCGAAAAGCCTTGCCTGCAGTACCAATTCGTCGATTACCAGGGCATCGTCATTGGTCATTCCGCCCTGGGCGACGTAACCGATGCGGGACCGCACGGTCCGCTGCTCGGCCCGTAGATCCGCGTCGGAGATGACTGCCTCGCCCGCGGTCGGGGCGATGAGGGTGCTGAGCATGCGCAGCGTCGTGGTCTTGCCCGCACCGTTGGGACCGAGCAGACCGAGGATCTCACCCTCGTACACATCGAAGTCGACGCCCGTAACCGCTTGGACAGGGCCGCTTTTGGTTTCAAACGTCCGCGCCAGCCCGCGCACCCGGATCACCGAGGTGCTGGTGCGATCGCGAACAGAGTCGATCGTTTCCACCTGGACAACGGTAGAAACGATCAACCAAATAGTCAAGCTTTACTATTCAGACTTGATCAATCGATGATGACACTCCGGCCGTCCAGCCGCTTCGGGAACCGATCCCAGACCTCCAACTCGCCACTTTCGATGCGCTCCAACGTTTTCTGCGACCACCGCAGATCGGCCCGGATATGTTCGGAGGCCAACCGGATCGCGTCGGCGACATGATGCGGTTCGGTCTCCGCCGGATCGCCGCTACCGGCCATGATCCGGCGCTCCTCCCGATCGAACTGGTCGAGTTCGGCCTCGAATTTCTTGATCCGGCTGCGCAGCGCGGCGATGACTTCTTCCCTTGGCGCCTGCGGCAGCAGCGCGACCGCCGCGGCGTACGGATGCTTCGGCTGCTCGGCATCCCACAGTGCGTCGCGCAGCATCTGCGCAAAGACCTTCTCCCCCTCGGCGGTGAGCCGGTAGGTCGTGCGCTCCGGCCGCGCCCCGTCCTGTCCGACGCCCTCCACCGCGATGAGCCCGTCGCGCTGCAAGGTATTCAGCGCGCCATACACCGAGCCCGGCTTCACATTCGCCCAATTGTCCGCCTGCCAGGACAACAACTCCCGCCGAACGTCGTAACCGTGCACCGGCGCCAGCAGCCGCACCACGGCAAGTACCAGCATCCGAGTCGAAGGAACAGCCATATCCGCAGGTTATCCCAATCGGACGCGGCCGCATGAAGACGCAAGTGGCCACGGTAGTTACCAGCCGTGGCCACTCGAGCAGTGCTGGGCTCTGTCGGCTCTTACGAGCTTCATCCCCGGCAGCCCGGCGGGCAACCTCGAACAGCAATGATTCGTTCGGCTAGTTGCGCCGGGTCCGAATCGTAAATCGTGGCCAGAGCCACGAGTGTGTCACGAAAGCGTCCGGGGAAGTCGACATAATCGGTGGCCAGGGGCAGCATGATCCGCCCGAGTAGGCCGCCTGGATACGGAAGTCGCCAGATCTCTTTGATGTCCCGGTCGCGGGTCTCGAGCTGCCAGCCATACACGGCGAGGTACTTGGACATGAAAAATGGATCTGGCACACATTGCGTGACGCGCCCCAAAGGATCACTCACTCAACAGTATCCGCCTCCACATCAGATCACGCCCTGCGCCGTTGGTCGGCCGATCAGGTGGAACTGGTGGCGGCATCGGCCGAGAGATGCCACCGTCAGTTCCACGTGATCACTTGTCCAGTAGTGCATCTCGGGCTGACCGCAGCGGCCGACGATCACCGAATATGTGCGAGAGCCCGGATTAGCGTGCCGTTGACACACTTCTCCGCGATCCGAAGCGCCTGGGAGCGGTGAGCGGCCGGGGCGCTACGCCGCTAGGGTCTTCACTCGTTCAGCCATTCCTCGATCCGATCAAGGGTCGGCGCGGAGTACGCGTACTCACCATCGGATGCGTCCAGCAATGACCAGACCTGCGGATCCGCCGCATCTGCGCGATTCCAGCCGTCTGTCTCAGGCGCTTGTCCCTCCCTCATTGCATCGGCCCGCCAAAGTCGTTGCCGCCGTGGGCCTCTCCGATGCGAATGGCCTCGGACCGTAGTCCGAGCGTTCAACCGCCGCGGTGAGGATCAGCCCTTGTGCGCCTGATCTTATGTCACCGTCATCGAAGTCGATCGGCAGGCGAAGTCGACCACCAAGCGCGGTCGCATAGCGGGCGAGCGCATCCCGACCGAAGACCGTCCCCGTCAGTAGGCGAGTGCGGTCCACGGAATATCGATCGGGAACGGGTGCGTGAACGACACTCGCTCATCGCCGTCGTTCACCCATTCACCGACGAGCCGATATTCAACCGGATGCAACGGGGTGACCCGATCAGGCAAAGGCCCGTACCCGGTCTCCAGGCCATATGCGCGAATCCTCGCAATGGCACTGACATCGGAATCGAGCTTCACCTCCCAGTACCACGGGATCCCGGCCTTCGCATACCGGCCTTTCTTGGCCTCCATATCGGGCCCGGAGTTCGACGGTGAAAGCACTTCACCGACAAGCAGTGTGTCGGCGGCCCGTATGTCCTGGTAGGGCGGGAGGCAACGGAACACGAGGAAGTCTGGGGTGAGGAAGTCAGATTTTCCGCTCGTTCCGAGGAAAACGTTGGTCTCGAACTCCGCCTCCCAGCAGGCTCCAGGGCGCTCCGACATGGTTTCGCGCGCACACCGCTCGATTTCGTGAACGATACGGCGGCTGAACCGCTGATGTTCCCGAGGACCGCGGCGCATCCACACCACGCGCCCTTCCCAGAGCTCGATCTGTTCCGCAATCTCTTCGGGCAGACGCTCCAGTTCCTCCCATGTCATGTGCTCGGGCAAGTCTGGACGCTCGATACGGGGCAGCGACATGCCGCAATGATAGCCGTGGAAACACCCGTGGCCTCGGCTGTTTCCAGCCGAGGCCACTCGAACAGCGCGGGATCAGCCCTTGTGCGCCTTCACAGCCTCGGTCAGCTGCGGGGCGACATTGAACAGGTCGCCGACGATGCCGTAGTCCGCGATCTCGAAGATCGGGGCCTCTTCGTCCTTGTTGACCGCGACGATGGTCTTCGAGGTCTGCATACCGGCACGGTGCTGGATGGCGCCGGAGATGCCGAGGGCGATGTACAGCTGCGGGGATACCGTCTTACCGGTCTGACCGACCTGGAACTGGCCCGGGTAGTAGCCCGAATCGACCGCGGCACGCGAGGCGCCGACGGCGGCACCGAGCGAATCGGCGAGCGCCTCGACGACCGCGAAGTTGTCGGCGGACCCGACACCGCGACCACCGGAGACGACGATGCTCGCCTCGGTGAGCTCCGGACGGTCACCACCGACGACCGGCGCGCGGGAGATCACCTTCACGACGCCCTCTTCCTGCGCGGGCACCTCGACGGTCACCTTCTCGCCCGCACCGGCCGAGGCGGTGGCCTCGACGGCGCCCGGACGCACCGAGATCACCGGCACATCGCCGGTGGCCTTGGCGTCGACGGTGAACGCGCCACCGAAGATGGAGTGCACGACCGAACCGTCGGACTTGACGTCGATGACATCGACGAGCAGGCCGGAGCCGATGCGCGCGGCGAGGCGGCCCGACACCTCCTTGCCCTCGGCGGTGGCGGCGACGATCACGGCGGCCGGGGACACCGACTCGACCAGACCGGCGAGCACGTCGACCTTCGGGGTCACCAGGAAGTTCTCGACATCGTCGGATTCGGCGATGTAGATCTTCGCGGCACCCGCGGCGGCCAGCGCGTCGGCCAGCTTCTCGCCGGTGCCGGCCGGGCCGGTCACGACGGCGGCGGGCTCACCCAGTGTGCTCGCGGCGGTGAGCAGTTCGGTGCTGACCTTCTTGATCGCACCGTCGGCGTGCTCGACGAGCACAAGTACTTCTGCCATTTGTGTTCTCTCCTAGTCCGAGCGGGATCAGATGATCTTCTGACCGACCAGGTACGCGGCGATCTTGGTGCCGCCGTCGCCCTCGTCCGCGATCTTCTCGCCCGCGGTGCGCGGGGGCTTCGGGGTGGCCGCGGTGACGGCGGTGCCCGAGTTGGCGACACCGACGGTCGACGGGTCGACGCCGAGGTCGGCCAGCGTGAAGGTCTGCACTTCCTTCTTCTTCGCGGCCATGATGCCCTTGAACGACGGGAAGCGCGGCTCGTTGATCTTCTCGGTGACGCTGACGATGGCCGGGAGGGTGGCCTCCAGCTTGAACACACCCTCGTCGGTCTCCCGCTCACCGGTGATCTTGTCGCCGTCGACGGTCAGCTTGCGCAGGTGCGTCAGCTGCGGCAGGCCGAGGTATTCGGCGATGATCGCGGGGACAGCACCGGAACGACCGTCGGTGGCCTCGTTGCCCGCGATGACCAGCTCGACGCCTTCGACCTGGCCCAGCGCGCTGGCCAGCACCCAGGCGGTCTGCACGGCGTCGGAGCCGTGGATCGCCGGATCGTTGATGTGGATAGCCTTGTCGGCGCCCATGGACAGCGCCTTGCGGATGGCATCGGTGGCCCGGTCCGGACCGGCGGCCAGCACGGTGACCTCGCCGCCCTGGGCCTCCTTGATCAGCAGCGCTTCTTCGACGGCACGCTCGTTGATCTCGTCGAGGACGGCGTCGGCGGCCTCGCGATCGAGGGTGAAGTCACCGTCGGTCAGCTTGCGCTCGGACCAGGTGTCGGGTACCTGCTTGATGAGTACGACGATGTTCGGCATCGGTCTTCGTCGACCTCCTGTTCTGGTTACACGTGTGTGGTGGTCGCACGAGCTCGGCCGTACGTCCTTGTTAGTAGCTCAGGGCGTGACACTACCCTACGTTAAGTTACCCATGGGTAACTTAGTTGCTACTCTCTCACAACGGTGGTCCTGGCGATAATGTGCGCCCGCCGTACCAGTAACGTCGGAGCGATGAGCGAGGCTGTGATCCCTGCCGCAGTAGGCCCAACCCCGGGCATTATTGCCGAGTCGGCCATGGAGCCGTTGCCACTGACCGGCGAGCGGACCGTACCCGGCATCGCCGAGGAGAACTACTGGTTCCGTCGGCACGAGATCGTCTATGCGCGCCTGCTCGAGCGATGTGCCGGAAAGACCGTGCTGGAGGCCGGATCCGGGGAGGGGTACGGCGCGAACATGATCGCCGACGTGGCCACCAAGGTGATCGGTCTGGACTACGACACCAGCGCGGTCGAGCACGTGCGCGCCCGCTACCCGCGCGTCGAGATGCTCCAAGGCAACCTCGCCGCGCTGCCGCTGGAGGCCGAGTCGGTCGACGTCGTGGTGAATTTCCAAGTGATCGAACACCTTTGGGACCAGGGCCAATTCATCCGGGAATGTCGGCGAGTGCTGCGCCCCGGTGGCGAACTGCTGATCAGCACACCCAACCGGATCACCTTCTCGCCAGGCCGCGATACTCCGCTCAACCCGTTCCACACCCGCGAACTCAACGCCGATGAACTCACCGAACTGCTCGTCGACGCGGGTTTGCGGGTCACGCTCATGACCGGCGTGCATCACGGGCCGACCCTCGAGGCGTTGGACGCCAAGCACGGTGGTTCGTTCATCGATGCGCAGATCGAGCGCGCGCTGGCCGGGGAACCGTGGCCCGCCGAGCTGACCGCCGATGTCGCCGCGGTCGCGATCGACGATTTCACCCTGCGCACCGAGGATATCGATGCGAGCCTCGATCTGGTCGCCATCGCGGTGAAGCCGTGAGTGTTCCCGGCCAGTTCACACTGGTCCTGCATTCCCATCTGCCCTGGCTGGCCCACCACGGCCGCTGGCCGGTCGGCGAGGAATGGCTCTACCAATCCTGGGCCGCCTCATACCTTCCGGTCGTCGATGTGCTGAGAACCCTTGCCGCGGAAGGTCGTTCACATCTGCTCAGCCTCGGCATCACGCCGGTGCTCGCCGCCCAGTTGGACGATCCGCATTGCCTTGCCGGCATGCATCATTGGCTCGGCAACTGGCAGCTACGCGCCGACGAGGCCGCGATGGCGGGCAATATCGCCCTCGGCAGACATGAGCACCGGCTGGCCGCCGCGGGGCTGGCGGAATTCGAACAGCACTGGCGCCACGGCGCGGCACCGGTATGGCGACAGCTCATCGACGCCGAGGCCATCGAACTGCTCGGCGGTCCGCTCGCGCATCCGTTCCAGCCGCTGCTGCACCCGCGACTGCGCGCCTTCCAGCTCACCGAGGGCCTCGTCGACGCCCAGCAGCGCTGGGGCCACACCCCGACCGGCATCTGGGCGCCCGAATGCGGTTACACCCCCGGTATGGAGACCGAATACGCGGCCGCGGGTGTGACACATTTCATGGTCGATGGACCGGCACTGCGCGGCGATACCACCCTGGGCCGCCCGGTTCGGGAATCGGATGTGGTGGCCTTCGGGCGGGATCTGCAAGTGAGCTACCGGGTTTGGTCGCCCAAGTCCGGCTATCCAGGCCAGAGCGCCTACCGTGACTTCCATCACTATGACCACGCGACGGGTCTCAAGCCCGCCCGCGTCACCGGCAAAACGGTAGCCGGTCCGGACAAGGCCCCATACGACCCGGAGTTGGCGGCCGCGGCGGTGGTTCGCGATGTCGACGATTTCGTGCGTACCGTGCGCGAACGGCTCATCGACGAATCCGCGCGTATCGGACGTCCGGCCCTGGTCGTCGCCGCATTCGATACCGAACTGTTCGGGCACTGGTGGCATGAGGGTCCGCAGTGGCTCGCTCAGGTGTTGCGGGCACTGCCCGAGGCGGGCGTCACGGTCGGCACCCTGGCCGATGCCAGGGCGCGCGGATTCGTCGGCGAGCCGGTGCCGCTGGCCGATTCGTCCTGGGGTTCGGGTAAGGATTGGCGCGTGTGGGCCGGTGACCAGGTCAAAGATCTGGTAGAACTGAACGACGATATCGTCCGGCTCGCCCTCGATACGGTCGATAAAACGCGGGCCGCGAACAGCGGTGCCGCGCTGCGCGACCCGGTTGCCGATCAGCTGCTGCGCGAGGCCATCCTCACCGTTTCCAGTGACTGGGCCTTCATGGTCAGCAAGGACTCCGCGGCCGGCTACGCACGCGACCGCGCGCACCGACACGCCCACGCCGTGCGGGAAATCGCGGCCGCCATCGGTGCGGGGCATGTCGCCAAAGCACACCAATTGGCGGCAGGATGGGGGGCGGCCGACGGGTTCTTCCCGAGTTTGGACGCTCGGCGACTGGCGATCGCGGACCGAGACTCCGCCTGATAAGGACATTCATGAAGATCTTGATGGTGTCGTGGGAGTACCCACCGGTTGTGGTCGGTGGGTTGGGCCGCCATGTGCATCACCTGGCGGTCGAACTGGCCGCGGCCGGTCACGAAGTGGTCGTGCTCGCCCGCCGCCCCTCCGGCACCGACTCCTCGACCCACCCCACTCATTCCTTCATCGCCGAGGGCGTGCTGGTGGTCGCGGTCGCGGAGGATCCGCCGTGCTTCGACTTCGGCGAGGACATGCTCGCCTGGACGCTGGCCATGGGCCACGCGATGGTCCGCGCCGGTGTCGCGCTCGGCAAACCCGGCATCGGCGACGGCTGGGTCCCGGATGTCGTGCACGCACACGATTGGCTGGTCGCGCATCCGTCGATCGCGCTGGCCGAGTACTACGACGTGCCGCTGGTGTCGACCATCCATGCCACCGAGGCCGGGCGGCACAGCGGTTGGGTCTCGGGTCGGGTCAACAAGCAGGTGCATTCGGTCGAATGGTGGCTGGCCAATGAATCGGATGCGCTGATCACCTGCTCGACGTCCATGCAGGACGAGGTGGAGCGGCTCTACGGGCCCGAGCGGATTCCGATGACGGTGATCCGCAATGGAATCGATGTGGGCGCGTGGACCTTTCGGCCGCGCGCACCGCGCACCGGTCCACCGCGGCTGCTCTACGTGGGTCGGCTGGAGTACGAGAAGGGCGTGCAGGACGCGATCGCCGCGCTGCCGCGCATCCGACGCGCCCACCCCGGCACCACACTGACCATCGCCGGTATCGGCACCCAGTTCGAATGGCTGCGGGAACGCGCCAGGGTGCATCGGGTCGCGCGGGCGGTGACCTTCGCCGGTCAGCTCGATCATGAGGAACTGCTCGGCTGGTTGCACGGTGCCGATGCCATCGTGCTGCCGAGCCGCTACGAACCCTTCGGCATTGTCGCGCTCGAGGCCGCCGCCGCAGGCACCCCGCTGATCACCTCCACCGCGGGTGGTCTCGGCGAGGCCGTCATCGACGGCGTCACCGGCGCATCCTTCGAACCGGCCGATGTGGACGGCATCGTCGAAGCCGTGCGCGCCACCCTCGACGATCCGGCCGCCGCCCAGGACCGCGCCTACGCGGCGCGGGAACGGCTCACCGCCGACTTCGCCTGGGATGTCGTGGCCGCCGAAACCGCCCTGGTCTACTCCTCGGCCAAACGCCGCGTCCGCAACCCCCTCGGCCGTCCCACCATCGTCGAACGCCCACTCCCCGAGCGCGATCCGAAGTAACGCGCCTAGCTCCCCATCTTCTTGACGATCTTCTGGATGGTGAGCCAGGTCCGGGTGGTGATCTCCTTGCCGTAGGACTTCTCCAGCCAGGCCATGAAGTTCGGGGTGCGCGGTTCGGTGTTGTCGATAACCGAGAGGACGACGCGGGCGGCGGTGTCATAGCCGACGATCCGGACGCCGGGTTCGGCGTGCTTGCGCAACTCTTCGGCGACATTCGGCGGGGCCTGTTTGAGGAAGGTCCCGATGAGGTAAGTGCCGCGACCGTGGGTGAGGCCAGGAAACGGATCGGTGTCGAGCAGGTCTAGCAGTTCGTCGTGGGTGCGGACGATGGTGCCGCCCGGAATACCGAGTTCGCTGTTCAGCGCGTCCTGGATGCGGGCTTCCAGCTTCGCGATATCGGTGTCCGCGGTACGGAAGACGACATTGCCGCTGGCCAATACCGTGGCGACCTTCTCGAATCCGAGCCCCTCGAACACCCCGCGCAGCTTCTCCCCCTTCATATTGGGGTTCGTCGGCATGATCCCGCGCAATAGCGCCGCGTAGCTGTTCATGCCGTGACCGTACCGACTGACACCGACGCGCAGCGGCCGACTCGACGTCGGAGATGGCACAAGCCCCGGGTCCATGCCAGATCTCGGGTCGGTGGCGCTCACGCCTGCGCCTCGCTGCGTTCGCTTATGCCGACTGCGTGGCGCCGTTCTTCTTGCGTTCGATATCTTCCAGCGCGGCAATGTATTTGGCGCGCTCCTCGGCACCGGCCTCCCAGGTCGCCTTGCGATTCTTGACGACCTTGGCGGGCGCGCCGACGGCGATGCTGTAGTCCGGGATCTCGCCCTTGACCACCGCGTGCGCACCGAGGACGCAGCCGCGGCCGATGCGGGTTTCTCGCAGCACGGTCACCTTCGCGGCGATCCAGGTATCCGGGCCGATGCGGACCGGGCTCTTGACGATGCCCTGGTCCTTGATCGGCATGGTGATGTCGTCCATGCGGTGATCGAAGTCGCAGATGTAGCACCAGTCCGCGACCAGCGTGGATTCACCGATCTCGATATCGAGGTAGGTGTTGACCACATTGTCCTTGCCGAAGACGACCTTGTCGCCGATGCGCAGCGAACCCTCGTGGCAGCGAATGGCATTGCCGTCGCCGATATGGACCCAGCGGCCGATCTCCATCCGGCTCAGTTCGGGTGTCGCGTGGATTTCGACACGTTTGCCGAGGAAGACCATGCCGCGCAGCACGATATGCGGATTGGCCGCCTTGAATTTGAACAGCCGGTAGTACCGCACCAGGTACCAAGGCGTGTACGCCTTGTTCGCGAGGACCCAGCGCAGCGACGCCAGCGTCAGAAATCGCGCCTGCTGCGGATCCCGGCGGCGCGAGCCGCGCCACCGCGAGCGCAACGGTGCGCCCCACATGCTCGTCACGAACTCATCTCCTGTCGTGGTCCTTCCGTCGCGACCGGCCCGGTCGCGATGGCTTGAGCTTATCCCGTCGGAAAACACCGCCGGGACCCGTACAACGTCGACCGACCCTCCCGTACAGTGACTGCTGCGCCGCCGACGGCGGCGGCGAACCTCCACGCGGGCAACCCGACTTGGGTGGTGCGCGTACCGGGGACGACACGCTTTCGGTCACGTCCCGAGCGGGCGACGACGACAGGAGTGCAGCAGGTGCGAAGCGGCGGCGTACTGGCCAATCCGGCGCGCGTGTCCCGGCTGCGGGCGGCGGCCGTGGCGGCGATCGGCGCACTGGCATTGACGGGCTGCGGCACCGACGTCGACGACATCACCGTCGGATCGGGCAATGGCTGGACCGCGGCACACAACGATGGCCGCAACAGTGGTGTCAGCCCGGTCGCCGGCTCGCGCAAAGTGTCGTTGAGCTGGTCGCGACCGGTCGGCGGGCCAATCGAGGAAGGCGTGACGATCGGCCCGGACGGGCAGTTGTTCGTTACCACCCTGACCGCCGACAACTGCGCCATTCTCTCGCTGCAGATGCCGACCGGCCGCAAGCGCTTCTGCAACCCGCTGGGACCGAACGCGATCTCCGCGCCCTCAGTGGTCGACAGCGGCACCAACGTCTACGTCGGCGATGACAGCGGGGTCAATGCGTTCAACTCGATCGGGCAGCCGCGCTGGCGGACTCCCGTTGCGGGCGTACCGGTTTCGATGCAGTTCACCGGCGACGGGAACATCCTGACCGTCACCCAGTCCGGTCAGATGGACGTGCTGAGCCGCCAGACCGGTGAGCGCGTCGTCAGTACCACCCAACTGCTCGGCGATCCCGATTTCCTCGAGTACCCGAATCTCACCCGCCCCGCGTCGGCGCAGGGGCTCGACGACTGCGCGGTCGGCGGACCGCAGTGCCCGGTCGCCAATATCTCACCGATCGAGGTGTCCAGCGGCCGCTTCTTCGTCACGTTGTGGAAGCCGGGCAAGCCGACCGCCGCACTGGTCGCATTGCGCTACGCCGACAACAAGATCCGGCAGGAATGGAGCGCGGACCTGCTCACCGAGGGCAGCGCGACCAGCCCGACGCTGTCCACGGACGGCAGCACCGTTTATGTCGGCGATAACTCCAAGCGCCTCATCGCGGTCGACGCCGCCAACGGTCGAACCAAATGGGTGCAGCCCCTGGACTGGGCGCCGCGCGGCGGCATCTCGGTCTCCAGCGACGGCCTGATCATCCCGGCCGGTGACGACGGCCATCTGCTCGCCCTGCGCGATAAGGGCGACGCCGCCGAAATCGTCTGGGAGCGTAAGGATCTCACCCTGCGCGGCACTCCCGTCCAGTCCGCGGGCGATATCGGCTACACCGCCGCTGCCATCGGCGACGGGATCAACCTGATCACGTTCGACACCAAGACCGGAACAACCGTCGACTCCGACGTTCTCCCGAATGCCAAGGGCACGACCACCGGCACCTCCATCGGCCCCAAGGGGGAAGTGGTCCTCGCTACCCGCATCGGCGAGGTCTTCGCTTTCAAGCCCGAGCGGTAGCCTCCTGATCGGCAGCGGCGCCGCGAGCAGTTCGCCGGCTCGACTACCGCGCGGGTGGGGTTGGAGCGCAGAGGAAGGCGGCGGCAGTGCGGGACAGGCGGGTGAGGATGAGGGTGTAGGGGTGGGTGCCGCGGAGTTTGAGGCGTTTGCGCAGGGCGTCGGGGTCGATATCGAGGCCACGGACCCGGATTTCCAGAGTGCCGCAGTTGCGGCGGGACAATTCCTGACGGAGGGTTTTCTCGCGGAATTCCAGGCGTTCCAGGATGCGAAAGCCGCGGACACCGTCGGGGACGGTATTGCCGGTCAGGTAGGCGATCTGCGGATCCAATTGCCAGAGGCCGTGTTCGGCGGCGTAGTGACGGACCAGACCGGCGCGGACGATGGCGCCGTCGGGGTCGATGATCCACTCGCCGGGCGGCTGTTCCGGAATCTGGTCGGGGGCGGCATCGGTGTAAGCGACGGATTTACCGCGGGCGGTGAGGACGGTCGCGCGGCGGGTGACGCCGGTGTCGGACAGGCCCGGCGACCACAGGCAGGCCTCGCGGACCGCACCGTCGAGAGAGACAACCTCGACTTCACCCGGCCAGTTCAGGCGGTCGAAGTCCAGCCCGGGAGCGCATTTCACGGCCAGGTCGCGGCCGGGATAGGCCGCAAGCAGATCCGGCAGCGGGGGTTGCAGTTTCGCCGGATCATGGGTGCGCCGGCCGTCCGCGCGGCGAGCCGGATCGGCGATGACGACGGTGCCGGTGCTGCACGGGACGAGAGCATCGGCCTTGGCCAGCAGGACATTCCGGGATGCTGCGAGGTTGTGTGCGGCCATGGACAGGCGCACATCATCGAGATCGCTGCCGAGTACCGACGGGCAGGTGCGAGCCAGCTCGGCGAGTTCCGCGCCGATCGAGCAGGTTACATCGTGCACGGCGCGTCCGGACAGCCGCACGGCGCGGTGGCGGGCCACCAGCGTCGGTGTCGCCTGTTGCAATGCGTCATCGGTGAACAACCACTGCTCGGTATCGATGAGTTTGGCCGCGGCGCGACGGCGCAGGCGCACCGTTTCCACGAGTGCGCCGGAGCGCTCGCCGAATTCGCGCCGCACCCGCTCCACATCGCGCAGACGTGTCGCGGGAGTCAGCTCCAGCCGGTCCACCTCGGTCAGCGCGGCGCTACCCGCCGCGCTGCCGAGGAAGACGACATCCTCGCGGCCGAAGCGGTAACTCACTACTTGCCGGCAGCGCCCGGCTTCACGCCGGTGATCATGGCGTTGTAGAAGAACTGGCGCGGCACCACCCGACGCATCACGTTCTCGTCCAACCAGCTCAGCCGCAGCCACGCGCGGTACATGGCCATCCGGTAGCCCATGGTCAACTTCTCGTCCGGCACGGCCGCCTCGAAGGTGCGCACCGGCCAGCCCCACAGCGCCGCCGCGAATTCCTCGGTGTTCGCCTTGACCTCGGTGGCACCCGCGCGCCGAGCCATGGCCTCGAGGTCGCTCGGATCGAAGGTGTGCAGGTCGACGACCGCCTCCAGCGCCGCGGCGCGCGAAGACTCGTCCAGTTCGGCCTGCGGCCGCCGCCACCCCGACAGTGCCGGCAGCTTGGTCACCGTGGTGGTGGCCTTCCAGGTGATGCGACCGAGCCAGCGGGCATAGAAGTTGCCGGCGGTGGTCGGTTCACCGGCGAAGACGAAACGCCCGCCTGGCTTCAGCACGCGCAGGCACTCCTTGAGCGCCAGTTCCACATTCGGGATGTGGTGCAGCACCGCGTGGCCGACGACAAGGTCGAAGGTGTCGTCCTCGTACGGTATGGTCTCGGCGTCGGCGACCCGGCCGTCGACATCGAGTCCGAGGTTCTCGGCATTGCGCAGCGCGACCTTCACCATGCCCGGTGACAGGTCGGTGACCGAACCGGACTTCGCGACGCCACCCTGCATGAGGTTCAGCAGGAAGAAGCCGGTGCCACAGCCCAGTTCCAGCGCACGCTCGTACGGCAGCGGCGCGGGCCCGACCGCGGCATCGAACCGACCACGGGCATAGTCGATACAGCGCTCGTCATAGGAGATCGACCATTTGTCGTCGTAGGTCTCGGCTTCCCAGTCGTGATAGAGCACCTGAGCGAGCTTCGTATCCTTCAGCGCTGCTTCGACCTCGGCCTCGGTGGCGTGCGGGTTCGGCGCCGGGTCATCGGGGTGGACCGTCATGGTGGGCAAGCCTAGCCAACCCTCGACCACACGTTTGCAGCGGACCGGTGCGTTGGAACCAATTTCGCCTCACCGCCCCTTCCCTCCGAGACTCGTTCTGGTTCTGGACCTGCCGACTGGTCTCGCCGCACACCCCGATCTCACTGGATGCAGCCAGCGAGCTGGGGCTCGAGCCGCACGCACCATCATCGAATGCCACGGAAGTCCCATCACTCGCCACTCAGGAACGTGTTCCTGTTTATGGTTCCGATCCCGCTCGGACTCACCAATCCCACCGATCCGATCGCAGCGACGCAGGTCCTGGGCTACTGCCCAGTAACCGACAAGCTGGGCGCACCCGAACCGTCAGCCGGACAGTTCGACACCGATGTACCGGCGGTCCAGCCACGGTTCGATCGAGTCCGGCTGGCGGATCGGCCGCAAGCCCGACGAACGCCACGTTCCCGATGCCTGTCACCGCAAACAACAGGCGGCCCGCGCGCGGATCGACCCGGTCCAGCTCACCCGGCAGAACCAGACACGGCCCAATGAACGCGTCCGCCCACGACAGCCGGGCCGGAAACGACTTGCTACCCATGCCGCCGCATCGACCGGTCCAGCCACGGCGCCATCGAGCAGGTCCGACCTGTCAACGCCCAGCGAAAGCCGCCGAGCCAGGACCGTCGGCCAGATAGGACTCCGTGCCGATCTTGCGGTCTTCGGTGCTGAAGAGGGCGGTCCATTCGGTGCGGGCGCGGTCGAGGCCGTGCGGGCCTGCTTCGAAGACGGCCTTGGCGGCGGCTATGGCGCGGGTGGGGCCGTCGGTGAACTGTTGGGCCCAGCGCAGCGCTGCGGTGTAGACATCGTCGGGGGCGACGACCTCGTCGACCAGGCCGAGGGCGCTGGCCTCATCGGCGTCGACGAAACGGCCGGTGTAGACGAGATCTTTGGCCGGGCCCGTGCCGATCAGCAGTGCCAGGCGGCGAATGCCCGCGAGCGGGATGAGACCGGCTTTGATCTGCGGCAGACCGAGTTTGACGTTGTCGCCGATGATGCGGCGGTCGGCGGCGAGGGCCAGTTCCAGGCCACCGCCGAGGCAGTAGCCGCTGATCGCGGCGACGGTGGGTTGGGGCACCTCGGCCAGGCAGCCCAGTGCCGCCTGCAGATCGGCGGCCATGGCTTCGGCCTGATCCGGGCCGAGACCGGCGAGTTCGGCAACGTCGTCGCCCGCGCAGAAGACCCGCTCGTCGCCGTAGACGACCAGTGCCGCGACCCCGGGCCGCGCGGCGACATCCGCCGCCGCCTCGGCCACCTCCCGCACCAGCTGCGCATTCAGCAGGTTCAAGGGCGGGCGGTCGATCCGCAGGACAGCGACGCCACGGACGGCGGGATCCTCGGGCAACTCCAGGGTCACGAATTCGGCCATGGCAGGAAACCTACTGCCTCACGGACGCGCGGATCCCCGGAGCCGGCTGGTATCCGGCAGTCCGGCGAAATATCGCTGGTTGTCCGGGAACTGGAGCAGCTGCCGCCCGTTGTCACCGGCGAGCACCGGCATGATCGGTTCGATCACCCGGTCGACGGCCAGAATCTCCGCGGTGGAAGCGAATTCGGCAATGGCATCCAGCTGCGACCAGGTCGGCGGCAACAGCACGTCGGTACCCGCGCGCCAGCGCTCGAGTTCCTCCGCCGCGGTGCGCCACTGCACTTCGGCGGCCTCGGAGGTGGCGCCGTCGGCGAGCTGCCCCTGCGGCAGCACCGCGACGAAGAATCGGGTGTCATAGCGCCGCGGCTCGATCACCGGGGTGATCCAATTCGCCCACGGTCGCAGCAGATCCGCGCGCAGCACGAGCTTCTCCTCGGCGAGGAAGGTCGCAAGCGACACCTCACGCCGCTCCAACCGCCCCCGGGCCTCGTGATAGCCGGTGGTATCCGAGACGACGGTTTCGGCGGTGGGCCCAGCCAGCAGCACCCCACATTCCTCGAAGGTTTCGCGCACGGCGGCGGCGACCAGCGCCTTGGCCCTCGGCTCGGTGGTGCCGAACTTCACTGCCCACCAAGCGGGTTCGGGTCCGGCCCATTCGATATCGGCGGTCCCGTCCGACGGATCGACACCGCCGCCAGGGAATACGGTCATACCAGCGGCGAAGGCCATGGCCCCGACTCGGCGCTGCAGGAACACCTCCGGCGCGGTGGCACCGTCACGCACCAGCATGACCGTCGACGCGTCCTTGGGCGACAGCATCGGCTGCGGTGCGTCCTTCGTCTCACTCACGACTGCACCCTAACCCGCGTTTGGTTTACGGCGTAATCCAGCTCACGGACCCAGCTCAGCGCGAACGGTGCCGCCCCAAGCGCCGCGCGCGCCGCGCGAAGTACCGACCATCGACGCGATCCAGCGCAATCGACTGGCGGAAGGCCTCGCTCAGGTTCTCGGCGGTGAGCACATCCGGCAGCAGACCCTGTGCGACCACAGCGCCCTCATTCAGCAGCAGACCGTGGGTGAAGCCCGGCGGAATCTCCTCGACATGATGGGTCACCAGCACCATGGCGGGTGAATCGGGATCCGCGGCCAGATCGCCGAGGCGTTCCACCAACTCCTCACGACCACCCAGATCCAAGCCAGCGGCGGGCTCGTCGAGCAGCAGCAGCTCCGGATCGGTCATCATGGCGCGGGCGATCAGCACCCGCTTGCGCTCGCCCTCGGACAGGGTCCCGTAGGTGCGATCGGAAAGATGTTCGGCGCCGAGGCTTTCGAGCATATCGATGGCGCGGTCGGTATCGACATCGTCGTAACGCTCGCGCCAGCGACCGAGGACCGCGTAACCGGCGGAGACCACCAGATCGCTGACCTTCTCCTCGCGCGGAATCCGGCTGGCCACCGCGGCCGAGGACCAGCCGATGCGCGGTCGTAGCTCGTTGACGTCGGTTTTACCGATCACCTCACCGAGCAGATGGGCAATGCCCGAGGTCGGATGTACTTCGGCGGCGGCCATGCGGAGTAGCGAGGTCTTGCCCGCGCCATTGGGTCCGAGGACCACCCAGCGTTCGTCGAGCTCGACCTGCCAGGTGACCGGGCCAACGAGGGTGTGACCCGAGCGTCGGATGGTCACGTCGGTGAAATCAATTAGCAGATCGGGATCCGGTTGCGGCACGGGCTCCATCTTGGCTCAAATGCCCGGTCTTTGTATGACCGCCCCTGGCCGGTAGCCACGACGTGGCCATTCGGCCGCGACGACGCGCCGCCGCAGACGGTGCGCGCAGCACTCCCGGTGGATTCTTCGGCGGCTCGTCGGTCCAGCGGAAAGTCTGCGCGACGATGAGCGCCAGCGGAATCGAACGACCTACCCAAGCGGCGAGTATCACCAGCAGCGTCGTCATCATGCTGGCATCCGGCGGGTGGCGTGCGGACAGTCCTCGTGCGTCGAACGTACCCAGATCGGCCCGGGTGAATCCCCGTATGCCGAACAGCGAAACATCGACACCGCGTAATCGCTTGTGGGACCGGCAATGTGAATCGGATGCGAGCCAATTCACTTGGGGCGCGGCGTCGGCGCGGTCAGTATTGTCCCAATTGTCCGGGTACCGCAATCACGGTTATCGAACCGGGCGCGACCTCGGTGAAACCGGCGTCGCGCACCGCGACCGCCTGTCCCCGCGTCACCTGCTCGCACAGCGACGCCCACCGCTGCGGTCCGGATTCGCGTACCGCGCAGCGGAACTCACGCTGTGACCACCGTAGGGCCTCGTCCGCGGTGAGCGCGCCGGCGAGCAACATGCTGGCGTGACCGACCTGGGCCGCGGCCTTGCCGAGCGTCATGCCGAGTTTCGCATTCACCCACAGCACCGGCAGGTCGGGATCCGCGGGTCCGGGATCGTCGTGTTCGAGGTCGGTGCCGTTGATCTGCAGCCGCCTGATCCGTGGATCGACCTCGCCGACCGGTCCGGGCACGAATGCCCGCGCCTGCGCACCGTCCACCTCGACGGTCACCCCGTCGATCTCGTTGACGGCCAGCCACTGCGCACCGCGCGCCCGCCGCGCCACCTTACGGATCCGCGACCGCTTCCAGGCCAGGAACCGCTGCTCCCAGACCCCCTCGGGCCCGACTCGCTCATCCAGGCACAGCGCCACCGTTGCCGCCGCCGCGGCCTCCAGCAGCGCGCTGCGCCGTGGCGGATCGACCTTGGGAATGTGCAGCACCATCTGCATGGCCTGCACCATGGCGGGGTCTTCGGGATCACCGAGACCGCCGTAGCCGCGCGCCAGCTCGACCTGCCGAATGCGGAATCCCTCGACACCCGTGGACAATTCGGCCTCCGGGATACTCGACATCACGCCACCTCGATCGTCAACGAAAACCGCCGCGCAGGCGCGACACCACCGGCGAGCCTACCGACCCCGCCGCCGTCACTCAGCTGCCGACGAGCGGGACGCGGCGGATTCCGCCGTCGCGGGCATCGGCGGCCTCCACCTCGTCGCGGGTCACGCCGAGGATGAACAGCACGGCGTCCAGGTAGGGGTGCGACAGGGCCGCATCGGCGACCTCGCGCAGCGCGGGCTTGGCATTGAAGGCGACGCCGAGTCCGGCCGCATTGAGCATGTCGATGTCATTGGCGCCGTCGCCGACGGCAACGGTCTGCTCCATCGGCACCCCTGCCTCCGCCGCGAATTTGCGCAGCGCGGTGGCCTTGAAGGCACGGTCGACGATCTCCCCGACCACCCGGCCGGTCAATTTGCCGTCCACGACTTCGAGCGTATTCGCCTGCACGAAGTCCAATTCCAGTTCATGCGCGAGCGGTTCGATCACCTGACGGAAGCCGCCCGACACCACACCGCAGCGGAATCCGATGCGGCGCAAGGTCCGAATGGTGGTGCGCGCGCCCGGGGTCAGCTCGATCCGGTCGGCGACCTCCTCGATCACCGATTCGTCCAGACCCTCGAGTGTCGCCACCCGCTGACGCAGCGATTCCGCGAAGTCGATTTCGCCGCGCATGGCTGCCTCGGTGACCTCGCGGACCTGATCCTCCACCCCCGCGTGCGCGGCGAGCATCTCGATCACCTCGCCCTGGATCAGGGTCGAATCGACATCGAAGACGATGAGCCGCTTGGCCCGGCGGGCCAGTCCGGCTCGCTCCACCGCGACATCCACCTGTTCGGCGACCGCGACCTCGGCCAGCGCCGTGCGTAGCCGAGCATCGGAATCGGGTCCGGTATCGGTCGCGGTGACCAGGAGTTCCATACCGGTCACCGGATAGTCGGCGATGCCGCGGATGGTGTCGATATTGGCACCGAGCGCGGCGAGCTGACGAGAAACCGAACTGAATGCGTGCGCGGTCACCGGTGCGCCGAGGATGACCACCGCATGGGTGGACATCGGCTGCCTGCCGATCTGCGCGTCGACCTCGACGTCGACATTCATGCCGACGGTATTCATCGCCTCTTCGAGCTCGTCCTGCAGCGCCTCCGGATCGCCCGGGCAGGTGACCAGCACGCCGAGGGTCAATCGGCCACGGATGACGACCTGCTCCACATCCAGCAGGCTCACGTGATGCCGTGACATCGCCGCGAGCAGCACGGAGGTCACACCGGGCCGGTCGGGCCCGGTGACGGTGACGAGGACGGTGGTGTCGGCCAACTGAAGTGCTCCAAGTTAGTTGTGTGCCGTAGCTGTGCTGGACCCCGATGTCGCAACGCTTCGGTCGGTGCTTCTCCCACAAATGAGTGTGCACCCACTGACGAACAGCAGGTGCACACTCATCTTGGTGACGCTACTGCATAGCCGGGTACCTCTCGGCGAGCGACGTAGTTGCTCACTCCCCTGGGAGGGTTCACGCTATGCGCGCTCGGACGGACGAATGTCCGGCCACCGCCTAGTGCTTTGCCAAGGCGCCTTCGTGTACGTCGGTCGCATGTTTGCCCGAACCCCAGCCCACATGCGCCTCGGTCCGCATCCGCTCGATCATGTGCGGGTAGTGCAGCTCGAACGCGGGTCGCTCGGACCGGATGCGCGGCAGCTCGTAGAAGTTGTGCCGCGGCGGCGGGCAGGTGGTGGCCCATTCCAGCGAGTTGCCGTAACCCCACGGATCGTCCACGGTGACGACCTCACCGTAGCGGTAGCTCTTGAAGACGTTCCAGATGAACGGCAGCATCGACGCGCCCAGGATGAAGGCGCCGATGGTGGAAATGGTGTTCAGCGTGGTGAATCCGTCGCTGGGCAGGTAGTCGGCGTAGCGGCGCGGCATGCCCTCCGCACCCAGCCAGTGCTGCACCAGGAAGGTGGTGTGGAAGCCGATGAGCGTGGTCCAGAAGTGCCACTTGGCCAGGCGCTCGTCCAGCATGCGGCCGGTGATCTTCGGGAACCAGAAATAGATACCCGCGAAGGTTGCGAACACGATGGTGCCGAAGAGCACGTAGTGGAAGTGCGCGACCACGAAATAGGTGTCGGTGACATGGAAGTCCAGCGGCGGGCTGGCCAGGATGACGCCGGACAGACCACCGAAGAGGAAGGTGACGAGGAAGCCGACGGAGAACAGCATCGGTGATTCGAAGGTCAGCTGACCGCGCCACATGGTGCCGATCCAGTTGAAGAACTTCACACCCGTCGGCACCGCGATCAGGAAGGTCATGAACGAGAAGTACGGCAGCAGCACAGCGCCGGTGGCGTACATGTGGTGCGCCCACACCGCGATCGACAGTGCCGCGATGCCGAGGGTCGCGTAGACCAGCGTGGTGTAACCGAAGATCGGCTTACGCGAGAAGACCGGGAAGATCTCCGAAACGATGCCGAAGAACGGCAGCGCGATGATGTACACCTCGGGGTGGCCGAAGAACCAGAACAAGTGCTGGTAGAGCAGGATGCCGCCGGTGGCCGGGTCGTAGATGTGACCGCCCAGGTGTCGATCGTAGGCCAGGCCGAACAGCGCGGCGGTGAGCAGCGGGAAGGCGAGCAGGATCAGGACGCTGGTGACGGCGATGTTCCAGGTGAAGATCGGCATCCGGAACATGGTCATGCCCGGTGCGCGCAGGCACACGACGGTGGTCAGCATATTGACGCCACCGAGGATGGTGCCGAGGCCGGAGACGGCCAGGCCCAGGATCCACAGGTCGGTGCCGACGCCGGGCGAGTGCAGGATATCGGTCAGCGGCACATATGCCGTCCAGCCGAAGTCCGCCGCGCCGCCTGGGGTGATGAACCCGGCGGTCGCCATGGTGGCGCCGAACAGGTACAGCCAGTAGCTGAACGCGTTCAGTCGCGGGAAGGCGACGTCGGGTGCGCCGATCTGCAGCGGCAGGATGATATTGGCGAAGCCGAACACGATCGCGGTCGCGTAGAACAGCAGCATGATCGTGCCGTGCATGGTGAACAGCTGGTTGAACTGCTCCGGGGAAAGGAACTGCAGACCCGGACGGGCCAGCTCACCACGCATCAGCAGAGCCATCAGACCACCGATGAGGAAGAACGTCATCGCGGTGGTCAGGTACATGACACCGAGGACCTTGGGGTCGGTGGTGGTGACCATCTTGTAGATGAACGAGCCCTTCGGCCCGGTCCGAGCCGGATACGGCCGAGTCGCTTCCAACTGAGGGACTGGCTTTGGCTCTACGGCAGTCACTGATCCTCCTGAAAGGTGCCTTTAGGTCGCTCCGCAGGCTCCGCTGCTCGCATCCGCCCCACTACCGGGGACAGACGAGGAGTTCGCTTGCGCTCCTGCGATCGTAAACGGTGCGGCCGCAGCCATCCGCACGGGTCCTACTCTGCGTCGTATTTCGTAGTTCGGGCGGCAGTGCCCGCACGCCCGGCGATCATGAAATCCGGCCGTGTTCCTGCGATGACTTTCCCAGGCAGCCGCCGTCTCTATCGGTGACAGTGATCCATTTCTCGGCTAGGAGGCCACTCATGACCGCACCCAAGACCGGCGATCCGTGCTGGGTCGACATCTACACCTCTGATCCGGAAGGTGCCATTGCCTTCTACGGCCAGCTGTTCGGCTGGACCGCCGACCGCGCGGACGAGGAGTTCGGCGGCTACATCACCTTCCGCAAAGACGGTAAGGCGGTCGCGGGCGGTATGGGCAAGACGGCGGATGGGGGCGATGGACCCGATCAATGGACGGTCTACCTCGCCGCACCCGCTGCCAAGGCCACCGCCGATGCGGCCGTCGCACACGGCGGCGCGGTCGTCGTGCCGCCCATGGATGTGGGCGATCTCGGCGCGATGGCCGTGCTCGCCGATGTCGGCGGCGCGGGCGTCGGCATCTGGCAGACCGGCGCATTCGGCGGATTCGAGACCATCGGCATCGCCTCGGGCGGCACTTGGAGCAACCATGTCGGCATCCCGTCCTGGTTCGAACTGCACACCCGCGACTACGCGCGCTCGCTCGACTTCTACCGCGACGTCTTCGGCTGGAGCGATACCTTCACCATTTCCGACACCCCGGAGTTCCGCTACACGACCATCCACGCCGGCACCCCGATGCTCGGCGGTGTCATGGATGACTCGGCCTTCCTGCCCGAGGGTGCGCCCGCAAGCTGGAAGGTGTACTTCGGCGCCGGGGATGTCGATGCCGCCGTCGCGAAGGTCGTCGAGCTGGGGGGCACCGTGCTGGCCCAGCCCGAGGACACCCCTTACGGCCGGCTCGCGCAGGTCGCCGATCCGACCGGGGCACGTTTCAGCATCGGCGGCAACACCAAGTAGCCGGATTCGTCGACCGTTCGGAATCCCCTGTGCGACAGTGGGATTCCGCGCGGTCGCGGCTGCGCTCCGGCGGCGACGTGCGCGCGTGCGGTGGCCTTCGCGTCCCGACAGCCACCGCACGCGGTACCCTCACCCGCATGCCGGTGAGCGCCCTTGTTCGCACCCGAAACCGCACCGATAGCGACCACAACGCAGACTTCCCTCGACACGGCACCGCCTGGAATCGCGCGGTCCGGCACGGGGGCAGCGCGGTCGCCCTGCTCTGCGCCGCACTGCTCGTCGCGGGCTGCAGTCAGAAAGACGACGCCAGCTCGATCGTTCGCACCACGACGAATATCGCGGGCGCGGGTGTAGTCGGCCTGGAGCGCGACACCACGCGGGCCTGCCCGCTGCCGAGCGCACCCGATCCGTCGAACGGCAAGACCCGCACCGTCACCCATGCCGCGGGTACCTCCGAGGTGCCCGCCGACCCGCAGCGGGTCGTGGTGCTGTCCACCTCCGCATTGGACGCCGCCTGTGCCGTCGGCCTGTGGGAACGGGTCGTCGGCGCGGTTCCGATCGACGGACCCCGCTCGCAGCCCATGTATCTCGGTTACGGCGTACTGAAGATTCCCACGGTCGGTTCGGCGGCACAGCCCGATCTCGAGCAGATCGCCGCCCTGCACCCCGATCTGATCATCGGCGATATTCCGGGCGGCCCAGGCGGTTTCGCCGCATTGCAGGCGATCGCGCCGACCGTACTCGCCGATCCCGACAGCGGTTGGCAAGCCGAATTCGGCACGCTCGCAGCGGGTCTCGGCCGCAGCAATGCCGCAGCGACAGCATTGGAGAATTACCACACCGAGGCTCGCGAGACCGGTAAAGCGCTGGCAGCGAGCCAGACCCAGGCATCGGTGATCCGCTTCACCGCCGAGCAGGACCAGGTCCAGGGCAGCAACAGCTTTGCGGGACAGATCCTCGCCGATGTGGGCGTGCAGCGGCCGACCGCGCAGCGCGGCACCTCCTTCGACGTGACCGAGCAGGATCTGATCAAGGTCGAGGGCGACATCATCTACGTCATCTTCGCGGGCGAATCCGGCGAGGAACACGGTAAGAAGGTGCTGCGCAGCGCTGCATGGAAGGATCTCGGCGGCGCCAGCGATAAGCGCGTCTTCGCGGTCGAGGACACCGTCTGGCACGGTGACGGGCTCACCGCTGCCCGCGCCCTACTCGCCGATCTGCACGGCAGCCTGAACGGTTTCGTCACCGACTGAGTTTTTGGCCGCGCGGGCGCGGCGTGTTCGCGGCCCCCTGGTGTCTCGCGGCTGACCCTTTCGAGCGACCTGCAAGCAGTCGCTAGCGGCGCCGTCGAGACTCGCGACTTCGTCGCATGCGCTTCGACGACTCGGACGCGAGACGG
>NZ_JBFANN010000047.1:0-60251 GCF_040674855.1 Nocardia sp. NPDC049707
TCGGCGCAGGCAAGGATCTCGACTCGTCGAGGGTGGAACCGAACCCGGTGGTGGCGCGGCACAGATTCAACGCCTCGATCGCACCTGCCACGTACCGGGGCCGGTACCTACGCGATGCGGGCCTTCGACGCCTCCGGTTCGTACAGCACCATGACGGCACACCCGAACGCCGATGGGTCCTGGCTCTTCGATGGCGAAGGAATGCGCAGCACTCTCCGGCCATCCGAAGACGGATTGTCGATGTCCGCGCTCTGGGAACGTGACCCCGGCACCGGCACATGGATCCCATGGATGCGCATGAACTTCGCTGCCATCGGATGATCCGCCTACGGGATCGCCGAAAATCGGGCGGCTATGCCGTTTTCCGCGCGAGTACTACCGGAACCCCCGGTTGCCCAGTCGGCGATTCCGACATTCGTGGTCAGGATGGTGCTCGACAATCGCCCTCCCGGGAGCGATCGTAGTCGGTTCGGGGGCTCGGTGACCGAACTGCGGTGTCAGATGTGATCGTGGCCAGAGAGGCGTTCGTGGTCGCGCTTCTGGTCGCGTTCGCGGTCGCGCTGATAGTCGGTTTTGGCGTTCACGTTCCACGAGATCGGGTGTGCGCCGGGGCCGCAGTCCTGGCTCAACTGGATTGTCGATTCGGGGCGAATCCGTACCTCCTGGATCAGCGGGCGGAGGTCGCTGCACATTACCAATGCTCCGACGGTTGCCGGGCCCACATCGGTATTCGTGCATTCGATATCGAGACGGCTGTCGACCGGAACCGCTGAGCAGAACGCGTCACCGGGCGGCAGCGCCCGAGCGGACCCCGCGCCGGCGGTCGTCGATACCGCCACGGCCGCGAGACCGGATATCACCGCGCCCACGATCGATAGCCGCCGGGCAGATCTCTTGGGGATGGACACCGAGTTTCTCTCTTTCGCTGCACTGCACAACAATTCCCGAAATCATATGCATCCCGGAGCCGGGTTCCCAGCGGAAGGAATTCCCGGAGCCCACTACGCCATATCCGCCCGGAATTCGGCCGATACTACAACTGCCGCCAATTGCAGCGGATGCGAACTCGCGACTGCGTCTCCGCCCAACCTGTGACGGGCGAATTCCGTATCGACCTCGACCAACTGAACCAGCTCTTCAGTCCCACTGCCACTCATCTCTCGATGAGATGGGGTCAGTGGCGGGTGCGGAGGTATTCGTCGTGTTCGCGGTCTTCGCGGTGGTAGCGCTGGGTGAGGGTGGTGAGGCGGTGGATTTCGGCGGCCATGGCATGGGATTCGATGGGTTTGGCGATGATGGGGTCGCCGGTTTTCACGTAGTAGCGGCCGTCGGGGTAGTCCATCCACCAGAAACCGCGGGTGGGGGTGGGGCGGGCGTCGAGGGCGGGGCCGGGGCAGATGGCTATCTCACCGAAGGCGGAGCGGGGGCGCTGGAAGATGCGGTCCAGTTGGTCGATGGGGCCGAAGTCATGGGCGCGGCGGATGTGGCGATCGCGGTCGGCGGTGATTTCCGCGCGGCGGATCTCCAGTGGTGGGTGGGTGCCGGGTCCGCACGCGGGTAACGCGGCCACGGCGAACCGCGCGACTTGCTCTGCGGTGCAATAGGTTACGACAACATCGCCGCCGGTGTCGGGACTCTGGCCGGGGAGTTGGTGCAGGGCGGCACCGGCCTGAGCGCGGACCGCGCCGTGGAACCGGTAGGTCTGCGATAGGTCGGCACCGCCGAAACCCTTCGACTCGACACGGACGTCCGGCTCGAGCAGTACCTCGATGGCACGTTCGAGCTCGGGCGAATACTTGGCGAGCAGGGAACTGACCGCGGCTTCCCGCTGGCGCTTCAGCTCGTCGAAGTCGGCGATTTCGGTGCGATGGTGCAGCGGATAGGGCAGCCGGTCGCGACCGTATGCGGCCCAAAGCATTTCGAACTCGAGTCCGCTGAACCTGTGCCTATCCACTCCATCGCCGCCGCCGATTGCGGTCCCGCTGTCCATACCCACTGCGCCGTCTTCACCGATTGCCATTTCTGCGCTTATCCACTCTGTCGGCCCTGCCGACCGTCCTCACTCGGGGTGCTAAGTGCACCGATTCGTTTGCTGCGTGTGTTGTTTCGCGCGGGGCTGCTGCTACGCACGGACTCGTGTACCGGTGCGTTGTTTTGCACGGGTTGCTGCCGTGCCCAGACTCGCGTGCCGTGCGCTTTGTTCCGTTCGGGTTGCTGCCACGCACGGACTCGCGTGCCGCGCATGTTGTCTGGGTCGGGATGCTGGTGCGCATTGATCTGCGCGGCGCGCACCTCGCGAATTCGTGCGTGGCCTGCGAATTGGGGTGCGAGGACGCGGTGTTGGTGGGGTAATCGGGTGGGCACGCGTTAGTAGCCGGTCGCACTGTCGGGGTCGGCGCCGATTACCGGGGGAACGGTCTTGGATTGGGAGTCCAGGCCGGTGAGTTCTTCGCCGTGTTCGGCGGTGATGAGGTAGTCGGGGATGCCCTTCTTGCGTTCGTCGTCGTCGGTCTTGTTCTGGCCGGGGGCACCCATGCCGGACATACCGGAGCGGGCAGCTGTTCCGGTGCTCTGGCGGGCGGTGTTCGTGGCGGCCGTGGTTGTTGCGGTCCCGGGTGCGCCGGAGATGGTGCGGCCGGGGCCGCCCTGGGTGGTGCCGGGGATGCCGGTTGGGCGGCCGGTGGTGGTCGGGCGGCCGGTGGTGGTTCCGATACCTGGCGTGCTGAGGCCCGGGGTGGACGTGCTCGGCGTCGCGGTGGTGGGAGAAGTGGATTGTGTTGTCGCAGTTGTGCTCTGGGGAGTCGTGCTGGCGGTGGTGGTGGTGGCATCCGGTGACGTCGCCGACGGGTTCGTGGATTGCTCGGTGGACGTCGACTGACCCGAACCCTGGTCGCCCGAGCCGCCCGAGCCGTCGCCACCGGGACTGGAGGAACCGCCGCCACCCGAACCCGAAAGTTCCTGTGAGCCACCGGAATCGCGTCCTGGTACGACCGGGCCGGGGCCATCGGTGATCGTCGGCGCGGTGGGCATGTAGGGCATGCCGACATCGGTTTGCCCCGCGACCTGGCCGTATACCGTGCGCAGGATTCTGCGCCCCTCCTGCTCGGCCTCGGTGCTGGTGTATTCGCCGGTCTTCATGACGCCGTCTTTGGGCAGCGTCTTGCCTGCGATATCGGGGCGTTCGGTCAGGCCCGGCATCAATGCCTGGGTTTGTTCCAGGCCGGTTTTCATCTCCGCGAGCTTGAGACTGGTCACCGTGGCCGCGTGCGCGAATGGAATGGACTTTTCGTAGTAGTTGTTCACCGCGGCCACGGCGGCGTCGGCTGCGACACCGGTCCAGCCGGGGCGGCGGTTCTGGCCGGTGATGGTTCGGTCGAATTCGCGCCGGAAGACATCGAAGCTGCCGCCCAGCTCCATGCCGATGTTTGCCCACACGGTGACCGCGTCATCGACGAGTTTCGGCTTCATCGCCGAGACGGCGGTCTGCATTTGCTCGAGGGTGAGATGGTCGTAGCTGTCGGGGGTGGAGATGTGCGGCGGTTGCGTCTCGCCGTCGAAATCGTTGTAGCCCGCCTCGGTTTTGTAGATCCAGTCGCGGTCGCGGTTCCATTGCTCCTGCGCCTGGATGACGCGGCTTTTGTAGTCCTCGTAGGTCATTCCGGAGTCACCTGCTTGAACTGGTGGGCGTGGTATTCGTCTTGGGCGACGAAGTTTGCGATTGCCTGCGCCACAACCTGTTTCACCGTTTCGACGGAGTCGATGTGCTGTTTGATCACTGTGTCCAGTGACCGATCGCTCCCGGCAGCGGTTTCAGAGAACTTCTTCTCCAGAATCTTGCCGGAGTTGAACGAGCCGAACCCCGAAATGTCGGCAATGACACCGATCTTGTCGAGCACCGTATTCAGCCGGTCGAGGTGGTCATCGCAGACCTTGTCCAAGCCTTTCCCAACTTCGGGGTCTAATGACAGCTCGCCTGCATTGGCCTTATCGAGAAGTTTCGTCCATTCGTTGGGATCTACGCCGTTGATCATTCCCCCTCCTTCAGCGTTGCGGCAGGTAGTCGGTCAAGGCATCGCTTAGGCGGCGAACCTCGCTGCACGGTTCTGGGGCACCGGAACCAGCAGATCCATACCTGTTCTGCACTTTGAAGGTGGCTATGCCATACGGCATCTCGACACTGATATAGCAAACAAGGTCGCGCACAGCTCCGGTATTGCGATACTGAACAGCCGGGCGGGAACCGGCTGTCGTGGACGTGAAATCCACATAGTCAGTGCGTTGCCTGACCTCATCCACGTTGTGCTCCGACGACATGATCGTAAAGCTGTACGTCTTCGGCCCCGACAGCCAGCTGCATACCTTCCAGCCTGTGAAGTCGACGCCAGCGACCGTGTTGTCTTTGCTGGCGGTGTTCAGTCCGAGCGCGGAGATCGCGGAGTCGGGTATGTCGCAGGGGTTCCAGATCGCTGCTTCGGGGTCTTGCGATGTCGTGGTGGTTGCCGTCGAACTTGCCGATGCTTTCGTGCTGCTCGGTGTCGGAGCGCTACCCCCTGAGTTGTCATTGCATCCAGCAAGCGCTAGCGATGCGCCGAGGATCAGGGCCGCCGCGCGCGGCATCTTCGCTGTACCGACCATCCGCGAAACCCCTTCGCTGCCACCCGTCCGAGGGTCGCATGCCTCCCCCGCTGCTCCGCAACCTTACCGTCTGGCGCGGGAGACCGGCAATGAGACAGGTAATGATCAGACACTGAAAGCCTCCCGCACTTGCATAGTGCGGGAGGCTTCGTATCGATCATTCAGGACTGGTTGAAGTTCCCATCGGAGATGGCGATGGTAAAGGCATCCCACTGATCGGGGGTGAACACCAGTGCCGGGCCGTTGGGGTTCTTCGAGTCCCGCATGCCAACAAAGGAGCTGGACAGGAAGGCCACCTCGACGCAATCCTTACCGCCCGAGCTGCGGGTGCTCTTGAACCAGCGGGCTTCAGATAGGTCAACGTCGTACTTGTTGCTCACCGCCATACTCCCTTGCTATTTGCCGAAGCAGGCTTCTGCTTGCGGTCTCGTCCAGCGCTCGCCGCCGGATGGCCTCATGGGCATCATGGTAGCGCTGGACATCCTGCGGTGACTCCAAATACAAATCCCCCGTGAAGTTTTCGAGGTAGACAACCGATGGCTCGATCGGCTCTCCCTTCTTGTCCACGTCGAAATCGACGATCGTGAACAGCCCGATGGGATCACCCAAGGGGATACCCGCCGAGTGCGGAAGGATTCGCAGCGAGACGTTCGGCAATGTCGAAACGTCGGCAAGATGCCTCAGTTGGGCGCTCATCGTCCTGGCACCGCCGACAACGCGGCGCAGAGCGCACTCCAAAAGGACCACATTCAGTTCGACTGGCCGCCGTTTGCGAGTGATCGCGCGCTGTCGCCGAAGCTTCAATTGCACACGGCGATTGATCTCGTCATCGGTGTCGTTCGGGTACACATCGCGAGCGAGTACACGCGCGTAGCTCGGAGTTTGTAGCAATCCCAACACGACATCCGGCGCATACGACGTCAGCCGCCGCGCTGCCGCCTCCAGACCCACGTACACGTTGAAATCCTGCGGGATCAGCTTCCCGTACTCATGCCACCAGCACTTCCCGGATGCCTGCTGAGCCAACCCCAACAGCCCTGCCGTGACCACCTCTTCCGCGTCATACACCGCGCACAGCTCTCGAATATCAAGCAGCCGTATCCGACTCGACTGCCCGGTCTCCAACCGCTGCAAGGTCGTTGTACCGCGTTCGATCAACTGCGCCGCCTCGGGCATGGTCAGCCCGGCCTGTAAGCGCAGGTCACGCAGATGGCGTCCCAGTTGTCGTCGTGGCACCGTACTTCCAGAATCCGTCATTGCCCCCTACCTCAGTTTTTCGGAAACGAGTGTGATGATTCCGCGGATGTACCGATCCGCGGACACGGAACTTGTCCTCGCCTTTCGGCGCGATTCGAATGCAGACCCCATGAAGACGCTGACTCCTCCGCCTGTCGCGTGCTGTGCTTTTGCCGCGCCCGGCCGGAGAGCCGTAGGAAACTAGAGAAACCTATTGGATCACAACGGATTGCCGCTTATCCGCAGATTCGGCCGGACGCACCGAATTCATCGACAGAATCGAGGCAATCCGATGGATCACCGGGGATGGCAGCGCATCCCGAGGTTCGGTCGGGCGTATACGAACGCACGGAGGCGAATCGGGAATCCCTTGGGCCACTTAGTGATCGCCTATGCGATCCGGCTGCACAGCCCGAGATTTGGTCGGGCGCATCTGAACGCACGGAGGCGAATCGGGAATCCCGCGGGTCACTTAGTGATCGCCTATGCGATCCGGCTACGCAGCCCGAGGTGCGACAAGCCGCATCCGAAGGCACCGAGGCGAATCGGGAATTCCGTGGACCACTTCGCGCTCGCCGACGCGATCCGTCCGCGTGCGCACCGGGGATCTCTTTGCTGATCGAACCGCTGCCGACGAAGGGGGAGGTGCTGCGTGCTTGCCGTGGCGTCGAGCACGCCGCGCATCCGCTCCTACACGCCGCCTATGAACTCACCGGACTGCATGAGAGTCGACTCGCCGACAGCTGTCGGACCGATGACATCGATTGCCGGAGAGCGAAATTGGTGCGCGAGATCAATCATTGGGTCCATGCGCACCTGCCGCCCGCGCACGGCAGCGCCTCGGTGCACACCGAATCACTGGGCGCGGTGATCGACCGGCTCGCCCAATACACCGCCATCGCCTACGCCGCCCTGGCGAGCGCCACGGACAACGACCTCGGCGACGCCTGGGAAGCGCTGGCCGAATTGGCCATCGGCTATGAGGATTTGGCGGACGAACTGGCCGCAGGCCGTCGCCGCCTCCCTGGCGGCCCATGAACCTGCCACTGCTGCTCGCTACGCCTCGGAGGGCTTCGGCTGCCGAGGACCAAACAACTACAGGTCACGGCCGAAGAACTGGACCGCCCCCGCCCGCCGGTCCGCGACGAGTGGAAGCCGACCCCGCGAGGAATTCGAGAAGTTCTTCACCCGCACGATGACCTTGATCGGCGATGTCGGGGTCTACGCCATGGGCAGCCCCGACAACCGTCACACCCACGGCCGCAGGGACTTCCAGATCAACGACATCGAGAAGGACGGCGCTACGTCACCTATGGTGCCGGACAAATCACCGTCGAACCCACCACCGCCGACCGGATCACCACCACCGTGCAACAGATGATCCCCGCACCGTCACCGGAACCTCACGACGGGGTTCACCTACCGTTCTGAGGCACTCCCTCGCCCGGATTGCGGGGGACCTGCGGTTCGCGCCACGGCCGCCGCGTCGGAGCGCCGACCCCGTTCATCGGTCGGGGCCGGTCGCTGGGAGTGCCTGATATCAATCAACGTGTCCAGTGAAACGTCAGAACAGGGACTGGGCGTCCGCGGCGATCATGAACCCGTGCTTGCCGTTGTCACAGCGGACGCCGGATTCCGTTGAGGTGCAAGCCATGGAACGGACCATAATGGTCTGGCCGTATTCGAGTACTTTGCCGCCGCCGGTGGTGCTGCCGTTCGGCGGTTGGCCGACGAAGACGCCCTGTTTCATGCAGACGTAGCGGGCCTCGCCGCTGTAGCCGACATCGGCCGCTACGGTGCGGTCCGGTTGCTCACTGCAGTTGGCCAGTTCGGCGGGCACCGCCGAGGCGTGTACGAGCTGGCAGCCGACACCGAAGCCATAGTCATTGATGAAGCCGCACATGATATTTCCGTTCGGCGACTGGAAGTAGAACTTGTCGCCCTGTTGGTAGTCGCGCGCGTCGACATTCACATCGTCGCGGTTCGGTTGCGCGCTTGCCACCGGCATGCCGATCTCGCCGTATCCGGCGAGTGCCCCTGTCACGGCGACCGCCGCGATCGCCACAGCCATTGCCTTCATGAACGTCCTCCCAATTCGATGTCACGCAGTGCATCTAGATCCGCCACCCGGTCGTTACTGCAACCAGGCGAGAACGTCCGATTACCAGGAACTTTGGTATCAGTGCGACCCAGCTGGATTCGTCGTGCGTCAGCACCGCGCCATAGCCGGGCCGACCGGATCAAGGGGCACAGGTCATGCCGGTCGGCCTACACCATCGCGGCGGGGATGACGTTGATCAGGCCGCCGTCGACGAGGAGGTCCTGGCCGTTGACGTAGGACGCCTCCGCGGAAGCGAGAAAAGCCACTGCGGCGGCGACCTCTTCGGCGGTACCGACGCGACCGGCGGCGACGAGTCCGGCCGCGGCGACCTGGGCTTCGGGGGATGCCTCGGAGCGGAAGGCGGGGGTGTCGATGTAGCCGGGGCTCACCGAGTTCACCCGGATACCCCTGGGGGCGAGTTCGGCTGCGAAGGTGCGGGCGAGGTTGTGCACGGCCGCCTTGGTGGCGGTGTAAAGCGCGGCGTCCGGGGCACCGCGATGCAGGGCGAACGAGGCGTTGATGATGATCGCAGCCATATCGGACAGCAGCGGGAGGGACTTCTGGACGGTGAAGAACACCGATTTGAAGTTGATGTCGACGACTCGATAGAACTCGTCCTCGGTGACCTCGTCGACGGCCTGAAACGCGCCGATTCCGGCATTGGCGAAGACCACGTCGATGCGGCCGTATTCCGATACCGATGGACGTACAGCCTGCGATCAGGCCTAAGGGGCCGCGTGCGGTTTCCCTACGCTGTGCTGTGACGTCCTACCGCGGCGCACAGGAGGCTGCATGCTGCCCGAGACCGAGCTGACGATCCTGGTCCGCACCTGCTATGACCGGCCCGAGGAGTGGGAGCGGTTCCTCGAGGCCCTTACCCGGCCGGACGCCTCCGGCGAGGAGGCGATCGATCAGGTGGACGTCCTGGACGATCCCGCCTACGCCGGTCTCGGCGTGGCGCAGCTGCTGGGGCTGGTGGAGCGGGACCGGGACGGCTGGCCGCAGCACACCGTCCTCCTGGTCGTGGACGAGGAGGCCCTTCGTGGTGAGCTGCTGGCGCTGGCGGTGTGCAACCAGCCGCACGAGGACGATCCGCTGCCGGCGACCGAGTCGGAGGAACAGTTCCGGATCACTCCCGGGCTGCTGGCCTCGTTCGCGACGGACATGAACCTCGCCAACGCCGACTTCTTCGAGATCAGGCGCAATGTCGCGGAAGACGGCGTGCTGCGCAAACGGTAGGGGGAGTGGGCCTGTATGCGGCGGCGTGCGGGCCCACAGGCGGAGTACCTCTTCCGGGTGTGGCCGCAAAGTGGTACTCGATGGATTGAGAGGGGTGGATGCCTGCGCACTGATCACGACCTGCGGAAGCTCGTTGTCGCTGAGGCTGTCTCACGAACGTACGTATCCGGATACACCTGCCAGCTGCTGAGCCGTCGTACTCTTTCGCTCGAAGGTGCCGCGTAACTCAGCAGCGAACTGCGCGAACGCCTTCGGAGCTGACGCGCGTCACTTACCGAGCGGCATGGACTTCCAGAGAGACAGCTTCTGATCGTCGTTGGAGTGGGCGGTGTACTTGATTTCCACCGTGAACCGGTTGCGGTCGGAATCCATGCTGAATCCGGCGTAGATCCCGCTGCGGTATTCGTTGGGGTCGGTGAAAACCAGCTTCATCGGTTCGGGGACGTCGGGGTGGATTTCGGTGCGCAGCTGTTCGTGCGGGTACGGCGCGTTGCCGCCGGGGAGTTGGATATCCTTGGCCGCGGCCTCAGCAGTGTCGAAATAGCGCAGAGTGAGGGAGAAATCCTCGTTCGCGCTGACACAGTCGATGATTGCCTTCTGACTTTTGTCGTAGTTCTTCTGGCAGGTGGTGTCGTGCCAGCCGGGCTGTTTCGGTTTGCCGGGCACCAGCTTCGGGAAGGCGGCGGCGATGCGTTGCTCGTCACTGCTCCAACCGGGAGTCATCGAATCGTACGCGACGTACCCCACAAACAGCGTAACCGTCACAATGGTTACCAGTTCGATGATCAGCGCGCGGCGACCGCGGGCCTTGCGCGGGGGTCGCGCTGGGGGCGGGGTGCCGGGGATCACGGTGGACGGAATTGCCCCTGCTGGAAGCGATCCGGGTGAAGTCTGCGTCGAAGCCATAGCCGCGGAAGGGGTTTGCGCAACCATCGGTGACCCGGCGTCGATTTCCGTGGGCGGTGCTGCGAAATTCCGCGCCGTCGTGGCTTGCTGCGATGCGGTCGGATGCCCCGGAACCACAATGGTTTCCGTCGTGCGCGTAGTTTCCGCCGACGGCCGCCCCTGCAACGCATCTTGCGCGGCCGCGGCGAATTCCACGCAGCTGTCGAACCGCTGCTCGCACTCCTTGGCCATGCCCCGGGCCAGCACCTGATCCAGCGCGGGCGGTAGGTCGGGGCGGAATCGGGTCAGCGGCGGTGCCGGCATGCTCAGGTGTCCGGCGATGACCTGTGCGGGATGTTCGGCATCGAAGGGCGTGCGGTGGGCCAACAGCGTGAAAAGCGTGCAGGCCAAGGAATATTGGTCGGTGCGATGGTCTACTTCGGAGCTGGCCAACTGTTCCGGCGCGGCGAAAGCGAGGGTGGCCGTGACAGTTCCGGTCGCGGTGACCTGGGAGGTGGCGCCCAGTACCCGCGCGATCCCGAAATCGGTGAGCACCGGGCGTTCCTCGAGCCCGGTCTCCGGGGCGGCGAGCAGAATGTTCGCCGGTTTGATGTCGCGGTGCAGCACTGCGCGGGAGTGCGCGTAGTCGAGCGCGGCGGCGCAGCCGGTGAGGATCCGCAGCACTCGCTCGATGGTCAGCTGATCCGGTGACAGTTGCGCGGCATCGGTCCCGTGGATGTACTGCATGGCGATCCACAACTGTTCATCGTGGATCCCGCGATCGTAGATCCCCACGATTCCCGGATGTTCCATGCGGGCAACGACACTGGCTTCCTGCTCGAAGCGGCGGCGCATCTCCGGGTCGGCACAGACCTCCCGGTTGAGCAGCTTGAGCGCGAGTTGCCGCGGCAGCCGCGGATGCCGGGCCAGATACACCGAGCCCATGCCGCCTCGGCCCAAAACCCCCTCGATCGCGAAGTCGGCGAAGGTCGATCCGATGTCGAGTTGAGCCATCAGCTCCCCCTTCCTACACGCAGCGCGTCGCGAGCATATCCGAACCCGGTCGTGCCCCGGTTGAGCCTGTCCGCGATCGGCTCGCCCAATACACCGCCTCCGCCTACGCCGCCCTGGCGAGCGCCAGGAACAACGACCTCGGCGACGCCTGGGAGGCGCTGGCCGAATTGACCATCGGCTACGAGGATTTGGGACGAACGCACCGCAGGCCGCCGCCTCCCCGGCGGCCCATGACCCCGTCACTCCGGTCGCCACGCCTTGACGGGAGCTCTCGCACAAGAGACAGGTTTCGAGAGGAGTTTTGCGAATGGTGGCCTGCGGGTTTCGTGGTCGATCTTGTCGATGTTCGGAGTCGGTTTCAGCGATAGCCGAAGTGCCCTTCAGCGGGGAGAGCGAAGCGGGCCAGGAACTGGTCGTGCGTGGGGTATCCGGGCCAGCACTACGACCACCACCGGAAACAGCTGACCGTCACCGGTGTCCGCGAACAGACCGGCTCGCCGAACACACTCTCTTGCCGCGACCCGCGCGTCCGTTCGGGCGGTTCGCAGGGACCGCGGCATCGTGGAGGATGGCTACCTCCTCTGATCTGGATGTCACCTTTGCCGGTGACGACCTCGTGCTCCGGCTGCCCGCGCTGGCTTACCTCGCTCGCTTCGGGGTTCCGGATTGGTGAGGTCGGTGAGCAGGACGGTGACGCGGTCGGCGATGTCGTCGCGGATCAGGCGCATGCGCGCGATGCCATCGATGCCGCGGTGGGAGGGTTCGTCGGTCTCCCACACCTGCACCCGGGCCGGCGGATCAGTCAGGTGTGCTTCGTGGCCGAGGACCACCACCGTGTCGACGTAGGCGAGCAGGTCGGGATCGATGGGTTTGGGGTGCTCGTCACCGACATCGATGCCGGTCTCGGCGAGCGCCTGCACCGACACCTGGTTCAACCCTTGGCCGGGATCGGTTCCGGCGGAGTGCACCTCGACCCGGCCCCGGGCGATATGGCGCATCAGTGCGGCGGCCATCTGCGACTTGCCGCTGTTACGCACACACACGAACAACACCGAGCGGCGTTCGGTCACCGCGAAACCCCCTCGGCCTCGGCCGCAACACTGGTGGGGAACAAGCGGGTGCGCAGGGCGAGGGAGACGTAGACCAGGCCGACCAGGACGGGCACTTCGATGAGCGGGCCGACGACTCCGGCGAGGGCTTGGCCGGAGGTGGCGCCGTAGGTGGCGATCGCGACGGCGATGGCGAGCTCGAAGTTGTTGCCCGCGGCGGTGAACGCCAGGGTGGTGGTGCGTTCGTAGCCGAGACCGGCCAGACGGCCGTAGAGGTAGCCCCCGCCCCACATGATCGCGAAATAGGCCAGCAGCGGCACCGCGATCCGCACCACATCCCACGGCCGGGAGGTGATCTGGTGGCCTTGCAGGGCGAACAGGATCACGATCGTGAATAGCAGCCCGTACAGCGCCCACGGCCCCATCCGCGGAATCAGCGTGGACTCGTACCAGTCCCGGCCGCGAGCGCGCTCACCCAATCGGCGGGTGAGGAATCCGGCGACCAGTGGGATGCCCAGGAAGATCAGCACCGACTTCGCGATCTGCCAGGGCGAGGTGTGGATGGTGGTCTGGGCTAGGCCGAGCCATCCGGGCAGCACTGAGAGGTAGAACCAGCCCAGCACTGCGAACATCACGACCTGGAAGATCGAGTTCAGCGCGACGAGGACGGCGGCGGCTTCGCGATCCCCGCAGGCCAGGTCGTTCCAGATGATCACCATCGCAATACATCTGGCCAGGCCGACGATGATCAGCCCGGTTCGGTACTCGGGCAGATCCGGCAGCAGCAGCCAGGCCAGCGCGAACATCAGCGCGGGCCCGAGGAGCCAATTCAAGATGAGAGAGCCGATCAGCAGGCGGCGGTCGCCGGTGACCGAGTCCAAGCGGTCGTAGCGGACCTTGGCCAGCACCGGATACATCATGATCAGCAAGCCGATCGCGATGGGCAACGAGATCCCGTCGAACTCCACCGCGCTCAAGGTGTCGCCCAGGCCCGGGATCGCGCGGCCGAGCAGCAGGCCCGCGGCCATGGCGACGCCGATCCAGACCGGCAGGAACCGGTCCAGGGTGGACAGTTTCCCCACCACCGCCGGGTGCGCGGTGTCGGTGGTGCTCACGCGCTCACCTCCACCGAACCGCTGGTCGCGTCCAACACCGCCGACAACCGGTGCAGGGCGTGGGGCACGACGCGGTAATACACCCAGGAGGCGCGGCGTTCGCTGGTGACCAGCCCTGCCTCCCGCAGGACTTTCAGGTGGTGAGAGATGGTGGGCTGGGTGACATCCAGGCCATCGGACACATCACACACGCAGGCCTCCCCGCCCGCGCGGGCCGCGATCGCGGACAGCACCCGCAGCCGGATCGGATCCGACAGCGCCTTGAACATCCCCGCCACCTCGGCCGCCTCGGGGCCCGACAGGGGGCGCCCGACCGTCGGGGTGGGCTCACATCCCACGCCGGTTGTCACGCTCGATAGCGGCAACGCCGCCCGCTCTGGATTCGACATACATCGATATTGAGGATTGTCGATACCGGAGGGCAAGCGAACATCCGGTGAATACGCTCACCCTCGTGGCGAGCAGTCAGTTGCAGCAGGTGGCGCCGGAGGCGATGGCTTCGGCCTTCGCGTCGGCCGCGCAGCACGATCCCTCGGATCGGGCCTGTTCGGTCGTGCCGCAGCACGCCTGCACGGCCTCGGCGTCACCGGTGGCGAATTCCGGTGCGACACCGAAGTTCTCGGTATCGGCGAGCACGGTGTAGACCTCCCACTTCTCGGCGTTGGGGCCGGTGACCCACACCTTGTCCTGGGTGGCGAAACAACACGTGGTCGCGATCTGCTCCTCGGTGAACAACCCCGCGGCCGACAGTCGGGCGATCTCACCGTGAACCTGCTCGGAAGACTCGACCTCGACGCCGAGGTGGTTGATCGTGCCGCCCTGGCCGGTGTTCTCGAGAAGGATCAGCTTCAGCGGGGGCTGTTCGATCGCGAAGTTGGCGTAGCCGGGCTTGCGCTTGGCCGGTTCGGTGTTGAACAGGGTCGAGTAGAACGCGATCGCCTGGTCGAGATCATCGACATTGAGGGCGAGTTGCACGCGGGACATGCCAACCTCCATTGTGAGACATATATCGAAAAAGTGGACGTCGCCGAGTCTGCCCACCTTTTCGACATATGTCAATACTGTCGGTAGTGTGGGTGCCATGCCCAAAGCGTTGCCCGTCATCGACATGTCCGCGCCCGTGTGCTGCGCGCCGGTCGCGGCCGGACCGGTCGACGACACGGCCGCCCTCGAGGTCGCCCTGCGACTCAAAGCGCTCGCCGATCCGGTGCGGGTGAAGCTGATGTCACTACTGCTGGCCAGCCCGGACACCGGCGAGAACGGCGGCGACCTCGCCGCCGCGGTCGGACTGTCGGAATCCACAGTCAGCCACCACCTGACCCAGCTCCGCAAAGCCGGGCTCGTCGATTCCGAACGCGCCGGCATGAACGTGGTCCACCACGCCAAACGCGACGCTCTCACCGCGTTGTGCCTGGTGCTCGACCCCAACTGCTGCACCTGAACCAACCTGCACCAGCCCGGATAATGGTCTGTTATCCGGGGTAGCGTCGCTATCGGCCTGCGGCGATCCCGCCGTGACGACGACACGAAGCGGCCCCGTTATCCGGGGCAAGCCCGGAGGGCGGTAACGATGGCGGGCACGGTGCCCCGGATCCGGACGACCCCGTCCAGGACCGTGCGGTCGGCGGCCGAGGCGTTCCTGGACACCCTCGGCTCCCCGAACACCCGCCGCGCCTACACCATCGCCATCGTCAAGACCGTCGACCAGCTCGACGGCCACGCCCCTGACGGCCTTCCCGGCCCCAGCCGCCCGTTGGCCACTGTCGGCGACGACGAAATCGGCGACGCGCTGGAAACCCTGTGGGGCACCGCGGCGGTCAACACCTGGAACGCCCGCCGTGCCGCCGTCGGCAAGTGGCTGGCCTGGTGCTGCGAACAGGGCTGGGACGCACCAGAAGTCCCCGCATCGGCCGGGCGGTCCACCCCGCCGGACTCCGACACTCCGGTCCGGTCCCGCACCGCGATCGACCGGCTCATCGCCCGCCGCGACGTCCATCTCCGCGAGAAGACGCTGTGGCGGATGCTGTACGAAACCTGCGCTCGCGCAGACGAACTGCTCCAAATCAACATCGAAGACCTCGACCAGCCCATTGCGCTCCGGTCAAGTCCAAGGGGGCCAAACCCCGCACCCGTCGCCGCGGCGCCACCCACCACGAACACGTCCTGGAAACCGTTTACTGGGACGCCGGCACCGCGCGACCGCTGCCCCGGCTGATCACCGGCCGCACCCGCCGGCCGGTGTTCGTCACGCACCGCAAGCCCGGCCCCGGCAAATACCTCACCGACTCGCGCGGGAGAACCAGGTGGATCGTCAAGGTGGGTGCGCCCTGCAGCGGTCGCCACGTGAGACCGGCCGGTTGTGTCGTGACCGCGGCTTCACCGGCCGGGGCGAGGGTGAGGCCGTCGCGTAGGTCGCGCTGCGACATGTCGAAAGAGACTGGGGGCGTGTGGAATCGCGGGTGTGGTCGGGTGTCGCGGAACAGTGCGGAACTCGCTAGCTCGAACGCACTACATTGCCGCGCCCCGCGCGTTCGGAGTCGATGCCTGAGGGTGTCGGCAAACGATCGTCTGCCGACAAACTCGACACTCACTCCGAAACCTGCCGAAATCGTGTAGGGGAATGGTGGCCACCGGTGCGCCCGTCACCAGGGCACCGTTCCGGCGTCGTCGAAGAATCCGCCGGTCGGGCCGTCGTCGGGCAGGGTCGCGAGGCGAATCGCGATGGCCGCACCCTGTTGCGGTGTACGGACGCCGCGAAAACCGTTGAGGTCGGTGGCGGTGAAACCGGGACAGCCGGAGTTGATCAAAATGTTGGTATCACCCAGTTCCTTGACGTACTGGATAGTGAGGGCGTTGAGGAAGGTCTTCGAGGCCAAGTAGGCGGCGGGAACCGGGCCCATGTCGATGCCGGGTGTGGTTTGCAGGGCGAGCGAGCCGACGCTGCTGGACATGTTGACGATTCGCGGTGAGGCCGAGGCGCGCAGCATCGGCAGCATCGCGTTAGTCATCCGGATGACGCCGATCACGTTGGTTTCCACGACGATTCGCACGGTCGCGGGATCGACCGTGGTCGGTGTCTGCGGCATACCGCCGGTGATCGCGGCATTGTTGACCAGAACATCGAGCCCTCCGGCATGGTCGGCGATCAATTCGGCCGCCGCGGCCACACTCGCGTCGTCGGTCACGTCGAGCGGCACACCGAACGCATCGGTCCCGGCCGCGCGCAGCTTCTCCACCGCGGTGTCGCGGCGGTGCCGATCACGCGCGCCCACACCGATTCGCCAGCCGAGCGCGCCCAGGCCAGCGGCGATCTCGTACCCGATTCCCTTGTTCGCGCCGGTCACCAGCGCGATCGTCTGTTCACTCACACCGCCGATCCTGCTGCGATTCCGGACGCAGCGTCCAAGACCGATCGGGTGGGCGGCGATACCGCACGGGTATCGGTCGTGGTGAGAGCCAGATACCATGACCTGGTGGAGACGCGGGAGATGCGATACTTCGTCGCCGTCGCCGAGGAGTTGCACTTCGGGCGGGCGGCACAACGGCTCGCGATCGCGCAACCACCGCTGTCGCGGGCGATCCAGCAGCTCGAACGGCGGCTCGGAGTCGTTCTGCTGCACCGCACTTCGCGCGCAATCACTTTGACCGAGGCCGGGTCGGTGCTGCTGCGCGAGGCCCGGCTCGCCCTCGAAGCGGTCGAAGCCGCCGAGCGCCGCACCCGCCGCGCCGCTGCCGACCGGCCCGGTGCGGTGCTGGCCACCAAGGCAGGAGCGTCCAGAGAGCTGTTGTCGAAGCTGCTGGACGCCTACGCCGCCGAACCGGGCGCCGTGGCCGTCGAGGTGATGCTGTGCGGGCCCGGCGAACCGGAAGGCCTGCTACGTAACGGGCGTGCCGACGTTGCTCTGCTCCACCGGCCCTACGACACGACAGCCGGATTCGACACCGAGGATCTGCACACCGAACAGCAGGTCCTGGTCCTGCCCGCGGGGCATCCCCTCGCCAACCGACCCCACATGTCGATGGCCGAGGTCAACGCCCTGACGGACCTGCCCCTGCCACGCTGGCCTCGACGGGATGGGAGTTATCCCGACGGCCCCGGCCCGCAGGTTCGCGACCATACCCAGTTGACCCAGCTGATCACGCTCGGACGAGCCTGCGCGCTCATGCCCGAGTCGCTCCGAGCCCAGCTACGCGACGATCACGCCATCGTGCCCGTGCCGGACGCACCGGCCGTCACGACGGTCATCGCCTGGCCACCACACAGCAGATCCAAAGCCGTCGCCGACCTTGTCCGTACGGCGATACGCCTCTAGCCGATAACATCCGCAAATGCCGCACAGCGCGGTTCGAAACGGCCACAGCTGAATGCCGAACAGGGCTCCACCGGCCCGGTCGACAGCGCTGGGGTGGTTGTAGAGGTATCTGGAACGCATGGATCTCCTCGGTTACGAGACCCTGAACGCTCGCCGGTAGGCGCCCGGGGTCGTGCCCACCTGTGCGCGGAAGCGGCGGCGCAGGTTAACCGCCGAGGTGAGCCCGACACGGGCCGCGATCGCTTCTACCGGCAGGTCGGTCTCCTCCAGCAGGATGCGTGCCGCAGCGATCCGGCGGGACAGCAGCCACGCTCCCGGGCTCGTGTTGAGTTGGTCGGTGAAGCGCCGTGCCAGTGTGCGGGGCGAGACGGTGAGGTGCGCGGCCATGTCGCCCACCGACAGCGGTGTCGCAAGGTGTGTGCCGGCCCATTCGAGGAGGCCGTCCAGCGCGTCCGCAGGCGGTGGGGGTGGCGCGTACTGTGCCTGGCCGCCGTCGCGGTGCGGCGGCATCACCATGTGGCGCGCAACGAGTGCAGCGTGCGCGGCCCCGTGGTCGTTTCGGACGAGGTGCAGGCACAGGTCGATACCCGCGCCCGCCCCGGCGCTCGTGGCGACGTCGCCGTGATCCACGTAGAGCACGTCCGGCTCCACGCGTATCCGGGGGAACTCCTGCCGCAGCTGCTCGGCGCGCGCCCAGTGTGTCGTGGCCGAGCGGCCGTCCAGCAATCCCGTGCGGGCCAGGGCGAACACCCCGGAGCAGATCGTGACAAGTCGCGCCCCGCGGTCGTGTGCCCGCAGCAGCGCGCGGCGCAGGCGAGCCGACAGCGGCGCCTCCACTGGCGCCCAGCCCGGGATGAGCACAGTATCCGCGGACGCAAGCGCCGAAAGGCCCCGCGTCACGGCCATCGAGTACCCGGCCGATGTCGGCACCGGGCCGGGCGTCTCCGTGCACACCTCGAACTCGTAGTACTGCGGTATCCCGGCACGCGCCGTACCGAAGATCTCAGCGGCGCAGCCGAGTTCGAACGTCGACTGCACCGGCCGCACCAAGGCCACCACGCGATGCATGGCAGAAAAGTACCCTATGACGTCTTTCTCGACACTGTCTCGACGCGATCGCACACGGCACCGTGGAAGACATGCATCCCGAGATCATCGCCCAAGAGGGCTACACCTCCGTCTCCGTCACCGAATCCCCCGTTCGTGAGATCTTCCCCGGGATCCGGGTACGTCACCTCTGGAAGGGACCGAGCGGCGCGCACGCCAACGTACTGGAGATGGACCCGGGCACGTCGTGGCCGTACCGCGACGTCCACGAGCCCGGCCCGGAGGAGGTCTACGTGGTCGACGGGATATTCAATGACGGCGCGCGCGACTACCCGGCTGGGACGTTCCTGCACGCTCCGGCCGGATCGTGGCACGTGCCCGCATCCGCGACGGGCTGCACACTGTTCGTCTTCTACCCGGAGGGCTAGCCAGACCCAACGGGGTCGTCCCTCGCGTCCGGGGCGATCGAATCGATGCGACGGCGGACGTCCGTCGCGTGCACATTCGGCCCACCGTGACCGACGTACAGTTCGGCTGGGTCGTGTTCTAGCACCAGATCGACTCCCCGACGGACACCGGCGACGTCCTCGGCGAAATAATGCCGCACTGGGCGGTGTGGTCGAATCCGGGCGAAGGCGAATCCTCCACGGAGCAGGTCACCGACGACGGCGTCGCCGTCGTCGAGCAGCACGGCACAGGAGCCGGCGGTGTGACCGGGAACCGGCACCATCGCGGCACCGACTCCGTACGGGTCTAGTCGCAACGACTCTCGAACCAAGACCTGCGGGGATGCCCCGGCGAATGTCATGCGGGTAATGACGGGCCGCAAGATCCGTCCGGGAAAACCGGTAACCGGTAGCTGTGCGTTGACGCCACGTTCAAGCAAACCCGCGTCGTCCGCGCCGATGGCGATCGGCACCCCGGCGCGCGAGATGGCATCGATACTGCCCGCGTGATCGGTATGTCCATGTGTCAGTACCGCCAAGGACAGATCAGACGGCGCAATACCGTGTTGGTGTAGCAAGTCGAGCAGCTTTTCCTCTTCGCCCGGCTTGCCGGCATCAACCAGGACAGGCTGGTCACCGAGCAGCAGGTAGGCGTTGCTGATCGACAGCGGCAGCGGCACGATACGGACCGTCACGGATTCCCCACTCTGACCATGTAGCTCAGTGTCGGCTGGCGAGCGCAATATGGGAATGGCCAACCCGCAGAAATTGGCGAGACCCCGGTGATTTGCCTGACCACCGAGGTGTCAGCCGGGAATGACGCAGCTGGTGCGGCGTGTAGGACAGGGAGGCTGAATTGCCCATCGGCTACGAGGATTGGCGGACGAACTCGTCGCAGGCCGTCGCCACTTCCCTGGCGGCCATGACCCCGCCACTCCGGTCAGCTGTCGAGGAACATGCTCCACCCCCCTGAACACCGCACCCTGATGAGGTTCGGCTGTCGAGGGTCACTCACCGAGGCTGAGGCAGCTCAGCGTCTGCATTGCCTCGCGCTCGATGCGTGAAAGATCACCGAGGATGCTACCGGCCTGTACGAGGCACTGCGTATCGCCTGATTCCCCGGCTTTTGCGATCAGTGCTGCTACGTCGGTCCATAGGGTGGCTGCTTCGGTGTACAGCCCGTGGCCGGTGCGCAGGTGGTGGCTGTCGAGCAGTTGGGTGCATTCGGCGAGGAAGTCGCGGTAGAAGTTGCGGAACAGGGCGCCGCCGGTGCCGGCCCTTTCCATCAAGAGGGCGGCCTGCGGTAGGTCCCGCTGCGGGCGGGGTCAGTCCGTGGATGGTGACCAACGAGCGTTGCGATCATGGTGGACTCTCCCGTGGTGGGAGAGTCCAGCGCCGTATTCATTCGCCTCGGGGCCAGCCTCGCCACGGTACAAATCGGACATCACACGAAAAACGTTGCGCGGCAACGCGAAACAGAACATTCGGCGATCTCCCGAACAAGGGGAAGGGCCCCGCGCACGGCAGTTCCGCGCCGGGCGCGGTTTATCATTGACGCTGATCGACGCCCTGGCCCATCGGTGCCAGCCATATCCGCCGCACGGTCGCGGCCGATGACAGTGTCACGAAGTTACGTGAGTCACGATGGGCAACCCGAAACGGCGGTGAGGAGGTCTGGGATGAACGTTTTCGCGTACCGGATGATGCACAGGCTGGGATATCGTCCCTGGGAGGTAGCCGCCGGGCAGGGCGATACACCCCACGCACTCGCCGCCGAATTCGACCGGGAGCAGGTAGGAACGCAGCCGCCGTTCGGGACTGCCCTGGACCTCGGCTGCGGCACCGGCGGGCATGCGATCGAACTGGCCCGGCGCGGGTGGCAGGTCACCGGGATCGACATCGTGCCGAAGGCGATCCGGCTCGCCACCCAGCGCGCCCACGCGGCCGGCGTCGACGTCCGCTTCCTGGAAGGCGACGTCACCGCCCTCCCGGCCGAGGTCGGGACCGGATATCGGCTGCTTCTGGACTTCTACACCTTCCACGGCCTCACCGACCCGAAACGACACGCCTTCGGGCGGCAGGTGGACACCGCCGCCGCCGCGGAGGCAACCCTGCTCATGGTCGCGTTCAAACCGCGCCGGCGCGGTTTGAGACCCCGCGGCGTCGGGCCGGTGGACATCACCGCCGCCTACCCCGGCTGGAGAATCCTCGACGACAGGCTTCTCCAGAAGCATCCGGTCGGCGCGAAGCATCCGGTCGGCACGATCCACCTCTACCGGCTGCGCCGCACCGACAACACGCCGTGACTACCGCACCCGGCCCGTTCCGGCAGGGCTTGATACGTGTGACACACTGCCTGGTTGTCGGCACCGCGCTCCAGCAGTTCGAAGACGCCCTGCCACTGTGCGGCCCGCCCAGCTTCCTTTGTTGATCCGTCTGGGGTGGCGGTCACTCAGCCGAGATCGACCGTCACCTTGCCCGGGATATGCTCCAGATCATTGCGTTGGGGATAACTCTCGTCGGTCGGGACGAGCGAAACCTCGACCCGGCCACGTCCCGGCCCCATACCCATGCCGGTGATCACACCATCCGGCTGTTCGAGGACGCCGTTCTCATCGACACGGTCCGACTGTCCGCCGGTGCTCCCGGAATCCAGGTTCCGCCACCTCACGGCGATACGAAAAGCCCCGCAGGACTCGCCGGTGCGGGTGATCGACACCTTGACGGCGAACTCACCGGACCTCGGCTGCGGCGTGGTCGAGGCATTGATGATCGCGGCGCAGTTCGTGCCGGGAATCCGCGCCAGGGTCGGGGTGAACTGGACGGAAGGGTCCCCGGTACCGGCGCCGGCGGGCCCGGTCAACCCGATGACCGCGCCGACCGTCGCCGCCGCGATCACCCAGGTCCGAACCGAAAACCGATTAACAAGAACTCTCTGCAGGCTCATGCCCGGATAGTCGGCTTCATCGCGAAACTCGTTAGCGGTCACATCGGTAGAGATTCGGTAACGACAACTCGAGAGTTGTTCCAGCACAGCACAGTTCGATAGGCAAGCCCCGAAATATCCCTGCGGCCAGGATCGTTCCAGGTCCGTGGGTCCGCACGGGCCTTGCCGGACCACATAGTTCGATTCTGGTTGTAACCACCCTGTTCATCGCATCCCGTCGAGCCGTCCTGATCAGGGCCGGGGTCCTGGCGATCGCCGCGAGCACATTGTCGACCGTCACGGCACGTGGCGCAGATATGAGCCGTTGTCTGGGGACACTTCTTACCGAGACTTTCGCAAAAGTGGGCAGGGCGATCATCGCGTGATGGCGAAAGATGTTGTGCGGCAAGGGATAAACGTACATCGCGACCGGTGAGGCGGCGGCCCACGCGGATCAGCTCAGCGAGCCTCTCGGCAGTCATCGGGGTCACGTGCAGCTGATGAGCGCGGACCGGCTTGCCGACAGCCCAATCGGTCTGCGGTCGGTGCGTTTTCGACTGAGGGCTTGACCTTGCCCCAGGGGCAGGGTTCGAGCATGGTGGCATGAACGAGATAACGCAGGAACTGTCGGAATTCGTTGCGGCCTCGGCAGAGAAGTTGGGCGTACCGGGTGTCGCTGTCGGGGTGTGGGCCGCTGGCCGAGAAGACTTCGCGTGCAGCGGGGTGACGAGTGTGGAGAATCCGCTTCCGGTGGACCGGGACACGATGTTCGTGGTCGGGTCGGTGAGTAAGACGTTCACCGCGACCGCGTTGATGCGGCTGGTCGCCGAGGGCCGGGTGGAGTTGGATGCTCCGGTGCGGCGGTATGTTCCGGAATTCGCCCCCGCCGATCCGGCGGCCGCGGACGAGATCACGGTATTGCGGCTGCTCAACCATACGGCCGGGTTGGAATGGAAGCTCGGCGTCGACACCGGCGAAGGCGACGACGCCTTGGCGCGGCACGCGGTGAAACTTGCCGAATCGCCGCTGATCGCGGAACCGGGAACGCGGGCGTCCTACAGCCAGGCGGGGTTCAACCTCGCTGGCCGGATCGTCGAGAACGTTAGTGGCCTGCCCTTCGAGCGGGCCGCCGCGTCGCTGTTGTTCGAACCGCTCGGGCTGGCGCACAGTTGCTATTCGGCCAACGATGTCATGACCCGGCGGTTCGCGGTGGGGCACAACGTCGATGCGAACGGTCTGCTCGCGGTTGCCCGGCAGTGGAAGGACAACCGCGCCAACAACCCCGGCGGCGGCATGGCCACGTCGGTGGGGGACCTGCTGCGGTGGGCGCGGTTTCATATCGGCGACGGTCGGACCGAGGGCGGTGAGCGCATTCTGCCCACCGAACTGCTGCACCGTATGCGGGAACAGACCGTGGAACTGCGCGCGAGCACATTGGGTGACGCATTCGGCATCTGTTGGTTCCTGCGCAAGGTGGACGGTGTCGCGACCATCGGGCACGGAGGGTCGGGCAATGGCCAGTTCGCTGACCTGCTTGTGGTGCCGGAGCGGAATTTCGCGGTCGCCGTGATGTCGAACGCGGGCCCGGATGCGGGGCTGGCGTTCAACCGAGCCGTGGTGAATTGGGTGCTCGAACACTACCTCGGGGTGGTCGAACGCGACCCGGAACCGCTGCCCTACGACGAGGCGCGGGCAGCGGAGATCGTCGGGCATTACGAGAACGAGATGATGCGGCTCACCCTCGATACCGACGGGGCAGGGTTGACGATCGGATGCGCTATCAAACCGGAGGTCCGGGCCGCCGCGGAAACCGAAATGCCGCCGGACCTGCCGCCGGCTACCCTGGGCCTGCTGCCCGGCGACACGGACGAGTACATCGTCACCGAGGGCGGTCTGCAAGGACAACGCGGGTTCTTCGCCCGTGACGAATCCGGCGCCGTGACCGGAATCGATCTCGCCGGTCGATTGTTCGCCCGGGTGCGATGACGGCGACGGGTGGGAGGCGCACGGTCGAAGGGAGACGCGCGTGATCACGATCGGGCAGCTCGCGCGGTATGCGGGCGTGACGATCAAGGCCGTGCGCGTCTACCACGAGCGCGGCCTGCTTCCCGAGCCGGCGCGCGATTCCTCTGGCTATCGCCGCTACCGTGCCGAAGACGCCATCGCTGTTGTCAAGATCAAGACACTGGCGCGGGCCGGCGTGCCTCTGGCGCGTGTCGAGGAATTGCTCACCGCGAACCCCGACGAGTTCGCGGCGGCGATCACCGAGATCGACCGCATGCTCGCCGAACGCGCTGAGGAGATCCGCCGAACCCGCGAGCAGATCGCCGAATTGGGTTCCGGCGACCGACTGTTCGTGTCCACCGATGTTGCCGAGTTCCTCGACCGGCTGCAACAACTCGGGGTCACCGACCGGGCGGTGCGGATGGAGCGCGATATCTGGATTCTGTTGCAGTCGGTCGCCCCGGAGCAGGCATCGGGTTGGGTCGCCGACAAGCTCGACGCCATCGACGATCCGCAGTTCCGGGCCATCTACCTCGACTACGACGCCGCGTTCGAATGGTCCACCGACGACCCGCGCCTGGTAGACCTGGCCGACCGCACTCGGCGGTGGCTGACCGGCAGGCGCACCGGCGCAGGCCGGACAACCCCGGCGCTGGATCCGAAACTGATCCGCCTGGCGGATGAATCGATCGGAATCACCTCGCCCGCCTGGGAACGGCTGGCCCAGATCGCACGAAAGGCCGCTGCCGAGTAGCACTCTCGTCGTCGACGCCATCCAACGGCGCGAAATCGTACTACATGAGGTTCAGCGCGAGGGCGATGGTGCCGAGCGTAGCCAGGGTCGAGGTCACGCCGACGTGCATCCCGATCGACAGCCGGATGTCTTTCTTCCGCCAGGCGAACCAGAACCCCGGAAACGTGAAGATCACCCGCGACACGAACACCCACGGCGACCAGAAGTGGTACAGCGCGAACAAGACCGTGTTCACTACCGGCGCCCATCCGCCCAGGTGGGCGATGCGGGGCAGCAGGAAACCGCGGAAGTACAGCTCTTCGATGAGCGGGAGGGAGATTCCGGTCAGCGGCAGGCATATCACCAGCGTGGTAAGCGTGATCGAGCGCGAGTATCCGTCGAGGTATGCGTTGTTGCCGCTGCCGCCCGTGTTCGCGTACGGAACCCAGGTGAAGAAGTTTTCGAAGAAGAAGGTGTTCAGCGGTGCCGTCGCGGTCCCCAGCACCATCATCCACGCGATGAGCGGGATGACCATCGCCACCAGCTTCCCGTGTGCGAGCGGCTTGTCGGTGTAGTGCAGCACGCCGCGCAGCGAGAAGTGGCCGTTGCGTTTGCGGCCCAGCCACAGCAGCCCCACCTGAACCGGTATCAGAACCGCGCACAGGGCGATTGCCCAGCCGAGGAAACCCGGATAACCGATAGCGTTGACGAATGGTTCGCCGATGAACAGGTAGACCGCGACGATCAGGGCGCCGGGGACAAGATGCAAAGCGACGGATAGCGGCAGGCAGTGGCGGTCGGCCAGCAGCAGATTGCTTAATCCGTTCGGTCGAGTGTCTGCAATGACGCGCATGGATCTTTCCGGTCAGTTCGAGTTCGGTTCGGGGATATCGACGCCAGCGGCGCGGAGCTTGGTCGCGAAGAGCATGGACAGCCGGGTCGCGGCCGGTGTCTGAGCTGCGCCGTACTGGCGGATCAGGGTGTATCGAGTCGCCGCCTCGGTGCCGGCTCGGAAGCCGGTCACGATCTTCAGCAGTGCCGGATTGGCGAGGAAGTGGTCGGCCGCGGCGGTGGCGAGTTCCTCGACGCGGGGGTCCTCCGGCTCCCAGGTCATGGCCTCGCCGAGGCGCATACTCAACGCGATGAATCGGGTGTCTTCGTGGGCGTACTCGACATCGGTGAGGTAGTCGTCGAAGCCTTCCGGGACCAGGGCCTTGGCCAGCACCCAGCCCTCCCTGGTGGCCGCCACCACCTCCGCGGGAAAGCCGAGGCCGGGCATCCGCTCCAGTAGCTCCACAGCGCGGTCGCCCAGCAGAGCCCGGTCACCGTCGGCGAGCCGGTGCAGCATGTCGCGGCGGGCGTTCAACTCCTCGATCCGTTCGGTGAGCTGCCGCTCGACGTCGGCGAGCGCGGCGGTGAACCGCGCGGCGTCGACGTCGAGCAGGGGCCCGATCTCGGCCAGCGGCACCCCGGCGGCGGCCAGCGTCCGGACCTGCACCAGCCGCAACAGGCCGGCCGATCCGTACCGCCGGTAACCGGAGATGTCGCGTTCCGGCTCCTCGACCAGGCCGAGTTTGTGGTAGTGCCGCACCGTTTTCACCGTGACGCCGACGAAGGCTGCCGCTTGCCCGATCGTGACACCGTTCATCATCTGCTCAGACAACCTCGTGACCGACAGCGGCGGCAAGCTCGCGAACCGCGTCGGCGACGGCGGGGGAATCCTTCGCCAGGATCTTTTCGTGGTTGCTGGCGACCCTCGCGCTCACCGTCAGGTTCGGGTTGCGAACCAGCAGCGGCTCGATGCTCGCGCGCGCCTGATCCATCTCACCACCCGCGTCGCCCGTGTGGTCGCCCGAGGCGACCACGTACCGGACCGGAACAGCCAGACGCTCGAGGATCGGGCCGAGGGCGGCGTGCAGTCGGTGGCCCTCGATGTTTATCTCGGCGTGCTGGGCTGCGGACATCCGCGCGGCCAGGCCCAGCGGGGCCACCAGCGGCAGTACGAACCGCAACCGGTGGAACAGCTTGCGGACCCGCTCCAGATCGGCTTCGTCGGTCCAGCCCATCGGGAACGGCCCGTCGACCCCGACCACGCCCGCAACCCGATCCGGATTCCGGTCGGCCCAGTGCACCCCCAGCAGCGCACCGTAGGACCAGCCCACCAGAAGCGGTCGATCCACCTCTCTGGCCTTCAGGACGGCGTCGAGATCCCGGACGACGGCCTCGAAGGAGTAGTCCGCCGACCGCTCCGATTTGCCGCGGGCCCGCTCGTCGTAGCTGATGTGCCGGTAGCCGGGGCCGAGGTCGGCGATGACACGTTGCCAGTGCTTCTGGCTTGCGTAGGAACCGTTCAGGTAGACCAAAGGAGTGCCGGTCCCGCCGGTGTCGGTGACGGCCAGCGCGGTGTCTTCCACCGGAAGCATGCCGGTCCAGGCCGAGTTGTTCGAGTTGCGCGAGTGCGAAGAAGTAGTCATGCGGTGAGCGTGCACCTTGACCTCGGGTCAAGGTCAAGCGTGCGAACTCTCGCGGAATGAACTGTCCGATCGGGGTCGGGGATTGGTGGGTGGCCGGGCAGCGAACCGTAGTGACCTCACCCGCAAGCGCGTCGCACTGCCTGGGCGTGTCTGCTGAATGCCCCGTAGTGGTCGGGATCCGATCTCGACACTGTGGCCTGGAACCGGCTGACGAGGGTGCACTGGTGTCCTGTAACGAATCGAAGTTGTTTTTCGACAGTGACTTCGGTCGTCCGATCGGGCTGCCAGATGCCCAACCATCTTGATCCAGTGAGGAACCCACACATGGGATATCGCCTGTCGCGCAACTCGATTCGCATCGCCCTCGGCACTGTTGCGGTCGGCGCCGCCCTGGTCGCCAGCGGCGCTACCGCCTCGGCGGATCCCTTGTCCCTCGACCCAGCACCGACGCCCGCCGCGGCGTCTCCGGTCGGGGCCGGTGGCACCGGCTCGGCCGGGAGCGGGTCCGCCGGCAGCGGATCGATCCTCTGCTGGCTGGTGAACCCCAGCCCAACCTGCCAGCTCTGAGTGGTCTGTGTAGAAACTGATCGTTTGAGCTGGTGAGTGGCGGAATCGCTTTCTCGTGCGAGGGAGGGACGCGATTCCGTCACCACCAGGATTGTTTCCGCCATAGAGGCGTGGGGCCTCTTCTCAACCCCGTCTGGCCAGCGCCGTCCCTCGCCCGTACCCGTGGTGGTCGTCTCACACGACCCGGTGTTCGGAGAGTACGCGGCCCGCACCGAGACCTGCCGCGATCCGCACGGCGGTGGACTTCGGCTTTGTCCAGCTCGACAGCCCGCGAGCGATGTTCACCCAAAACTGTTGCTGCTGTTCACGTCTGGCTGCTCTGGTGACCGCATAGGTGGCCGCAGCGCACAGTCCGAAGGCCGCCTCGGCCGCACGCCCATCGCAACTCCGCATTGTCGAGATGTCGCGACGATCGGTTGAATCCGCATCGTGACCCGGCATCCGAATGATGAATCGACCAGGTCATCGACTCGCTGGAGAAGTTGGCGTGGATGATCAAGTCGTGCTGCCTGCCAAAGCATTTCCCTCGAGCTGACGAACGGTGGCCGGTTGGCGAATCGCGGAGTTCACGAACGCGGTCGCCTTGCTGGTCCAGCATTCCCAGCCCAGGATCCGCCCGGCGTACTGGGCAGTGGCGTACAGCAGCGGTTCGCCTGCCGGTGTACATCAGGGCTTGAAGTGGTTTTGCCTGTGGAGCCCGATCGACGGGCACGGTCAGCCGGTGCCGTCGCGGATGAGTAGGCCGCGTTCGAGGGCGACGACGACGGCGTGGGTGCGGTCACTGACGTCTAGTTTGGCGAAAATGCGGAGCAGATGGGTCTTTACGGTGGCTTCGGCGATAACGAGTCGTTTGCCTATTTCGAGGTTGGACAGGCCGTCGGCCACCGCGTTGAGGACATCTGTTTCCCGTGCGGTGAGTGCGGGCTGTGTGGGTTGGCGCAGGCGGGCCATCAGGCGTTGGGCGACCCGCGGTGAGAGTACGGTTTCGCCGCGGGCGGCAGCGTGGATGGCGGCGACCAACTGTTCGCGGGAGGTGTCCTTGAGCAGGTAGCCGATGGCGCCCGCCTCGACCGCCCGTTCGATTTCCGCGTCGGTATCGAAGGTGGTGAGAATCAGTACCCTGGTGCGGCCACGCCCAGCGATTTCGGCGGTGGCGGCCACACCATCAAGCACCGGCATGCGCAGATCCAGCAGTGCCACATCGGGTTCGAGCCGATCGACGAGTTCGACCGCGCCGCGGCCGTCATCCGCCTCACCGATAATGCTGATGCTCGGTTCCGCGGCGAGCAGGGCGATAACGCCGGCGCGCATCACCGTGTGATCGTCGGCAATGATTATCCGCGTTGGCTTTTCGGTCAATTCGAGAGCTCCTCGGATGCGGGTACAGAGGCCAGGATCCGGGTGCCCGCGCCGGGTGCACTGGTGACGGTGAGTTGCCCGCCGAGTTCGGCCAGGCGTCGGCGCATACCGTGCAGGCCGAACCCGTGCGCCTCGGCCGGGCTGAAACCGCTTCCGTCATCGGTGATTTCGAGTTCGATGCCGTGCGGCGAACGGGCCAGTACCACACCCACCGTGCTTGCCGCGGCATGCTTGCGCACATTGGCCAGCGTTTCCTGGGTGCAGCGCAGCAGGGCGATCCGGGTCGGCTGGTCGCAGTCCACGTCGTCGAGTTCGGCGTGGACGGTGAGCCCGGTGTCCTCCCGGAAGCGGTCGACCGTGCGGCGCAGCAACTCCGCGAGGGCAGCGGCGGCAACCCCGGCGTGTGGCTCGGCGCTCACCAGAATGCGTGCCTCGGTGAGGTTTTCGCGGGCGGTGCGTTCGATGGAGCGCAGTTGCTCGGCCGCCCGGTCCGGTGCGGTGTCGAGCCCCTCGCGTGCCGCCTGCGCCAGCACGACGATGGAGGCCAAGCCCTGGGCGAGGGTATCGTGGATTTCCCTGGCGATTCGGGCGCGTTCCTCGGTGGCACCCTGGCGTTGATGTGCCTCGGCCAGCCGGGCCCGTGTCTGCGCGAGTTCTGCGCTCAACCGGCGGGCCCGCTCGTCACTGTGCCGGACAACCCGGTACATCCACAGCCCGATCAGCACGCCGCCCGCGCAGCCGAGGAACGTGAAGGCGACATTGCCGGTGAAGAATTCCTGCCTGATCACGGCACCGGCCAAGCTGGCAACGCCACCGGCGACGGTGTAGGCCGCCGCCGGTCGCGGGCCCGATGTATGGATCCAGAACATCGGCAGCGACACGATGTAGAACGCCGCGCCGCCCTCCAGCAGACAGGACAGCACGCCGAGCGCCACGATGAGCAAACCCAGGAAGGTGCCCTGGCGCACCAGCGGATTGCGGGGCAATAACGTCAGCATCGAGTACGCGGCGGCCAGCGCACTCACCAGCGCGATCGTGCCGACCTCCGTTGCGACGCCGCGGTCCAGGACCGCGACCACCGGCGGGCACAGACCGAATACCACCCAGATCGCCTGATACCATCGGAGCAGCGCGCGCGTCCGCTGGGGGATGGCAGGAGGCGGAGCCGCCGGAGTAGGTGAATGCAGCGGTGGCAGTTGGTCCATTTCCTTCAGCCTACGTTTGCGCGTGCGCGATCGGCTGGGGTGTCGGCGGCGGTTACCGGACGGTTCGGCCACCAGCAGCGATCACCGAGCACCAGCAGCAATGCGGGCAGGATCAGCATCCTGATCACGAACGCATCGAGTAGCACCGCCACCGCCAGCGCGAACCCCATCTGCTTCATCTCGATGATGTGCAGTGGGATGAAGGCCGCGAAGACCGTCACCATCACCATGGCGGCGCTGCTGACCACACTCGCCGAACCACCGATACCGTCGAGCACCGCCCGGCGGGTGGGCACTCCCGCGCGCACCGCCTCGGTGATCCGGCTGATCACGAACACCTGGTAGTCCATCGACAGCCCGAACAGGATTACGAACAGCAGTAGCGGCACGCGCGAGCCGATGGTGCCGGTCGAGGTGAAGTCGAGCAGGCCCTCGGCCCAAGTGTGCTGGAAGGTCAGGGTCAGCAGGCCGAGTGCGGCGGCGGCGGAGAGCAGGTTGAGCAGCACGCCGATCAGGCCGAGCGCCACCGACCGGAAAGCCCATATCGTCAGTAGGAAGGTCACCAGCAGGAGAGCACCGATGATCAGTGGCAGTTGCTGTTTCTGATGCTCGGGGTAATCGGCGGCGCGGGCGATATCGCCGGTCACCGCCGACTCGGTATCGGGCAGTGCGCCAACGGTTTCGGGGACGTATGTACCGCGCAGTCGTTCCAGCGACTTCTGTGCCGCGTCCTCGCTGACATAGTGCGGCACCGCCAATTCGAGCAGGCTGACCCGCTGGTCCGGTGAGGTGCGCAGGTCGGCTGTGCCCGCGAGTGCCGGGTCCGCCTGTGCGCGGCGGGCCAGTTCGCGCAGCGCGCCGGTCACCTCGTCCGCCCGATCGGGCTCGGCGACCACCACCACCTGGTGCATCGACTTCAGTTGCGGGAAGGCCTGATTCAGCCGGTCGTAGGTTTGCATGGCCGGGATGACGCGCGGATGGGTCTCCCGGCCCATATCGGTCAGCTCGAGGCCGAGCAGTGGCGCCGCCGCGGCGAGCATGGCGAGCACCGCGACCACCAGGGTGGCGACCGGATGCCGGGTGGCTGGGCGCAGCATGGCCGCGCTGATCCGGCCCGGTCGGGGATTCGGTGTCCTGCGATGCGTACGGGCGGCCCGGCGGTCGGCCCTGGTGCCGAGCACGGTCAGCAGAGCAGGCAGCACAGTCAGCGAGCTGAGCACCGCGACCAGAGTGACCAGGATGGCGGCGGTGCCGATGGACGCGAAGATCACATCATCGGCGAGGTACATGGTGGCGCTGGAGGCCGCGACCGCCAGTCCCGACACCACCACCGCACGGCCCGAGGTGGCCGCCGCGAGCGACACCAGCGCCGGCGCATCGAGTCGCCCGTTCCGCCCTCGCTCCTCACGTTCGCGCTTCAGGAAGAACAGCGTGTAATCGACGCCGACCGCCATACCGATCAGCAGAATGATGTTTGTCCCGATGCCATTGTCGGGCACCAGGTGTGATGCCGGTAGCGACAGACCGATAGCCGCGACAATCGCCGAAATCGCCAGCGCCAGCGGCACCAGAGCCAGCGCCACCGATCGGAACACCAGCAGCAGCGTGAGCAACGTGATCGGTATCGCGATCAGCTCGGTTCGCGACAGATCCTTTCCGCGCAGCTCATCTACTCCGTGACTGATCGAGGGGCCGCCGGTCTCCTCCACCCGAAGAGCCGGGAATCCGTTCTGCACCGCATCGGTCTGCGCCCGCAATGGCTCGACATGCTTACTGCCGTCGAGCTCGCCGCCGCGCATCGTGATGTCCACGCGCAGCGCCTGGCCGTCTTCCGAATACACCGGCGCAGCAACGGATTCCACCTCGGGCAGGGCCCGCATCCGATCGGTGATCGCGCGCGCCGCATACTGCGCGGCAGCCGGATCGAGCTGGTCGGTGCCCGGCCCGGCGGTGATCAGAACCCGTTCCAGCGGACGCTGCTGCAGGCCCCCTTCGGTGGCCATCGCCTCACCCCGGCCCGCCTCACCGATCCAGAAATCCTTGGTGGTCGCGGAATTCCCGCCGACTGCCACCCCGATGCCGACGCACAGCAACACAAACAACAACCACCCACCCACTGCCTGCCATGGGTGCCGAATACTCCAGCGGGCCAAACCGGTCGGACGTCTCTGCATACTCGAATACTCGTCGCCGCCACCCCGCGGGCAGCAGGCTCGACCGATGGAACTCGGTGTCCACCGATCGGTGGATGTCGCGGTGGCAGACTCCAGGGAGGTTGGTGGATTTAGTCGGTTGACCAGGGGGTGGCGGCCGCGAGCCTGCTCAGCCGAAGAAGTCGAGCAGCAACGGCTCGAGCAGTTCGGGCTGGCCGAGGACTTCGTGATCGGCACCGGGCAGGACTACCCGGCGTGCGTTCGGGATGGCGGCGGCCAAGGCCTGGTTCGCGGTCTGGACCCAGGGCCAGGTCTGATCGCCGTTGACGACCAGCGCCGGAATGGTGATCGTGGCGTAGCGGTCGGATTGCAGACGCATCTGGGGACCGGATACGGCGAGGTCGTAGGGCAGGCTGTTGGCCTGCGCGCGTAGGAATTCCCACACCGGTGCGTTACGCATATCGGCAACTATCGGCGCGGGCACCCCGACCTGCTCGGTGAGGAACAGTTCGGCCGCGCCGTCGTAGTCGCCGGCAGCAATGCGGGCGACGAGCCGATCGAAGACGTCGGCCGGCGGCGCCGCGCGGTTGCCGTCGACCACCGCGGGCATCTCGTACACGGCGACTTTTTCGATCGGCAGCCCGCGTAGCACGCCTTCCAAAGCCAGAGCGGCACCGGTCGAATGGCCGAACACGTGCGCGATGCCGCCTACATGCTCGATCACTGCTGCTAGATCGTCGATTTCGGATTGGACGGCAAAGTCGCCGCGGACATCGGTGCTATCGCCCCGGCCGCGGCGGTCGTAGCTGACCGCGGTGACGTGCGGGGCCAGGGTCGAGGCGAGCGCGGCAACGGTCGAGCGGTCGTTGAACGCGCCGCCGATGAGAATCACCGGTGTGCCGGAGCCGATCGTTTCGACGGCGATCGTGCTGCCGTCGGGGGAATGGACGGTGGTCAGGGCGGGACTGGTCATGGACTCGTTCCTTTCGATGGTTGCGGTCAGGCGGCGGGGAACCGGAAGCCGAAGTGGGTGACGGCGGGGGAATCGAGGACGTGGAATCGGTCCAGCTCGATCACGGTGTCGGGCAGTTGATCGAACAGCCGGGTGCCCTGCCCGAGCAAAACCGGTGCAATGTGCACGTGCATCTCGTTGAGCAGCCCCTCGGCGATCGCCTGCTGCACGATCGTCGCGCCGCCGCTGATATGCACATTCCGTTCACCACAGGCGGCCTTCGCGCGCTCGATCGCGCCCGCTACGCCGTCGGTGACGAAATGGAAAGTCGTGCCGCCCTTGCGGATCAGCGGTTCGCGCTCACGATTAGTGACGACGAACACGGGTGCCTGGAACGGTGGCGACTCGCCCCACGGCTCCTCCCCGGAGTCGAACATCCTGCGCCCCATCACATACGCGCCGGCCTGCTCGAACATCTCCTTCAGCAGTGCGTCGTCGGCACCTTGCAATCCGCCGTCGAACCCCGCGCGTTCACGCCACGTCTGATGTGCGACAGCCCATTCGGTGATCCGAAAGAACCCCTTGTCCAGGTAGGGCGGCTGCTGCGCGGCGAGCCCACAGATGTAGCCATCCAATGAGACCGTCATATCGGTGCGAACGTTGGGCATGTCATCTCCTCGATGTCTTCTGGATGCCGCTCGAGTACTCCTCGAACGGGCTGCGGAGGTTTCGACATCGGGACCGACCCGGGCAGCGAATTGTGACTCAGCTCATATCGGTTCGGTTCGCTGTTCGGGGCATCGGCAGCTCGAGTGCGACATCGTTCGTGTTCGATCAGCTGTGCAGGCCCACTGGTGGATGCCGGTACTGCAACGTCATTCGCGTGAATCGGTGGTGCTACACGGCGAGTCACGGCCTTGCTGCGAGCTCGGCTCCAGGGCGGTGAGCGATACCGACATCGGTCCGGCCATGGTCAGGCGACGGCCAAGAGGATCAGACCGAGGGCAGCGCCGGCGAAAACCACGGTGTTGCGGACCTTCTGGAGGGTCCAGGTCCAGGATGGGAAGCCGGATTCGGCGACCTTGATCAGGGCGGGGACGTCGATGCGGGCCAGTTCCGGATCGTTCTTGCGACGGAAGGCCGCCTGGACGGACTGCACGGCGGTCAGGTTGCTGTAGACGATGACGCTGTTGCCGAGGAACAGCAGCGACAGCACCGCCCAGTTCACCGGGCGCATCCAATCGAAACCGGCCAGGTTGAGTCCGGCCATGAGCACCAGCAGGGTAGCGACGCCGCCCGGGGCCCACCATTCGTGGCCGCTGGCGTCGAAGCGCATGCCGTTTTCGCGCAGCGCGGTGGTGCGCACGCCCTGGCGGGCCAGTTCGGCTTCCGCGCCGGCCATGGCCGCGGTGCCGTAGCGGTTGCGCACGATCGGCATGCTCACGAAGGCGGCAGCGGCGGTCAGTTCGATAGCGGCGATTACGGCGTTCACGGCGGGTTCTCCTTGATCTCAGCCGCCCTGTCGGCGACCTCTTGAACTAAGTGCAAGCAGAAAGTAGCCCGGTACTTGAACTTAGTGCAAGAGATTTCTTGAACTTTGTGAAAGTCGCAGGTGCGGCCCTAAGGTGAGGGCATGCCGCGCGACACGCTCAGCCAGGAACAGATCGTCCGCACCGCCATCGAACTGCTCGACGAGGAGGGTCTGGACGGACTCAATATGCGCAGTCTCGGCAAGCGCCTCGACGCCGCGCCCACCGCCATGTACTGGCACGTCGAGAACAAGGACAATCTGGTGCGGCTGGCCACCGACGAGATCTGGGGCGAGGTCGGGCTGCCCGACTCCGGGACCATGGACTGGCGCAACGCCGCCGACGCCGCGGCCGGCGGCATGTACGCCATGATCACCCGGCATCCATGGATCGTGCAGGCGCAGGCGGGATATCTGCTCTACGGCCCCAACAAGTTCCGGCACGACGACCGGATGCTGGCCATCTTCGAGCAGGCCGGATTCGATGAGGACGAGGCCGACCAGGCCGCTGCCGCGGTGTTCACATATGTCCTCGGCAATGCCGTCGGACAGGCGGCAAACGTCTCGCTCAACCGCCGCCTCGCACGCAATGGCGACAGCGCGAAAGCTCGAGTCGCGCAAGCCATGTCCGAGGCCACCGAGATCGCCATGAGTTACCCGAGGCTACGCCGCCGCATCGAAAAGGCGTCTGCCGCAACCGAATACAACGCCGCGCCGGACAGCACCTTCGAATTCGGATTGGCCGCCCTACTGGACGGGCTCGCCGAACGGCTCACTGCACGAAATGCGACCTCGGCTGGGTGACCTCCAGCCCGCCCTGGGCGTGCGCGTAGGCCGTCGCCGATTACGCGGCCATGGTGGGTGATCGCGCATGTCACTCCCGTGAATCGGTCACCCACATCCTCGATGCTCAGCTGGACCTGCAACGCCACGGCGGGGCACCATCGCCGGGGTCACCGTCCGGGGCCTGCGATGCGTCCTCGCGCTCACCTCGGAACTGGCTAACGCTGTGGTGAGTCGCGGGTGCGGAGGGGGCGGCGCCGACCGACTGTTCCGCGTTTGCGTGGTTCTCGTCAGTGCGTTGTCTCAGCTCGCCCGGGGGCATGAGCGGGAGTCGGCCCGCGCCTCGCGGTGTGGTCACCTATCCGCGAACGGCCGAGGAATGTGACGTATTTCACGTCCGTTTTGTCCGATTACCGGTGTCTCGGGAACCGGCATGATGCCAGCGCAATGTGTCGACGACCAAGGAGGCAGTGCGTGGATAACGGGCGTGAATTGGGATCGTGGCGAGATCTCGGCAGTCATTGGAGAACGGCGGTCGTGTCGGCCGGCGGTGTGCTCGTAGGCGCGGTCAACATTTATCTGGCGGCAAGTTTGCTGCCGACGGCGGTGGCGGAGATCGGCGGACAGCGTGTGTATGCGTGGGCCACGACCGTATTCCTGATGGCTCAGGTGATCGCGACACTGTTAGTGGGCCGGTTGCTGTCGGTTCGGGGCAGTGTCGGCGCGTACGTGATCGGGTTCGGGGTGTTCGCGGTGGGATCGGTGCTGTGCGCGGTGAGTCCGGCGATGACAGTGCTGCTTGTGGGTCGGGGCATTCAGGGGCTCGGTGCCGGTTTGTTGACGGGATTGGGGTTTGCGCTGATCCGCTCGGCGTTGCCGCAAGGGCTGTGGGTGCGTGGGAGCGCGGTGGTCTCGGCGATGTTCGGTGTCGGCAATTTCGTGGGTCCGGCTCTGGGCGGGTTGTTTGCGCAGTTCGGTTCGTGGCGGGCGGCGTTCGCGGTGCTGGCCGCCATGGCGGTGGTGATCGGCGTGTTCGTGCCGCGGGCCCTTCCCGCAGGTGAGCGTCAACCAGCGCACCCGGTTCCGGTTGCCTCGCTGATATTGCTGGTCGCTGCTGCCGCGGGCGTGAGCGTAGCCGGAATCCTGACGAGTCCGACGATGATGACGCTCATGCTCACTGCGTCGGTCGCGGCCGTCGTCGCGTTCGTCGCGATCGAACGACGGTCGCGGCTGCGGATCTTGCCGCGCGCGACCTATCAGGGCTAGTCTCCGCTGCGATGGGTTTACTTGACCATCGTGCTGTTGGCATCCGGTGTCGCGGTGGAGACGTTCTTGCCGTTGTTCGGCCAGCGTCTGGGTGGGCTGGCTCCGGTCGCGGCCGGATTCTTCGGTGCCGCATTGTCGTTCGGGTGGTCGGCCAGTCAGATCCTTGTCTCGTCGGTGCGGTCGGAGCGGGTGATTCGTCGGCTCCGGGTGGCCGGGCCGGTTCTGCTGGCCGGGGGGTTCGCAGGTCTGGGCTTGCTACAGCGGCAGGACGCGTCGCTGCCGGTTGTTCTGGCCTGGCTGCCGATACTGGTCCTCGCGGGCGCGGGGATCGGGATCGCCATGCCGCACTTGTCGGTTGCGGCAATGACCAGCGTGATCGACCCGGACGAGGGGCAGAAGGCGGCAGCTTCGGTCGCCACGGTGCTGACGATGTCCACGGCGTTCGGTGCGGCGATTGCCGGCTTGCTGGTCAACCTCGGCAGTGCGTCGATCTCGACGTCGGCCCACTACCTGTTGTTCGGGTTCGCCCGTGTCTCCGCCTTGGGATTGCTCCCCGCGCTGCGCGTCAACTCGCTCACCTCGACATCGAGGCAGGTGGTGACGGTGGCTGAACCAGCCCCCGATACGACCCGTTGAGAAGGCGATCGCGGATGAACCGCATATGACAATCCGAAGGTCCAGGCTCGGACTCCGACTGTGAACCGAGCCTGGGCCGTCCATTGCGCATCAGCGCCCTTGGCCAGCATTGTGTCGGAGTCGACGCTGCGATTCCGTGAGCGGGCGGAAGTAGAGGCGGACCTGAATATTCACGGGTACCAGGTCCGGGATGTCCGGGATGCGCCCGACCGTGCCGGGCGGGAGTTCGTGTTCATCGCCGAGAAGACATCCTGAACCAGCTCTGGGAACGGCATGGGTCAGTCATTGCCGGGTTTGCCGAACTCTTCGATCAGCACGGGATACTGCTCCCCACCGTGTCCGGCGGCGATCGAGCGGTCGGCCATCGCCTTGATCAACTTCGGAAGCTCGGCGTTCACGCCTACCGCCTCGCTCTCCTCGATCAGATGTGCCATCGCCCGCGCGTCGGTCTCGAGGGCCGACACCTCGGCCGGGAAGGAGCCGCGGTCGATCTGTTCGGCATATCCGGGCAGCCATTCGGACACACCGGTCGCGATCTGCTGCGCGAACTGCGCATACGTTGCCGCGTCGACACCGGCCGTCCTGAGCAGGGCAGTGCCCTGGAGCCAGGCGTTCAGGACGCTCCACATCATGGCCAGGCCGGCTACGTCGTACAAGGACGCCAGCCCATGATCAGCACCGAGGTAGGTGACGGTGCCGAGCGCATCGAGTGTTGATTTGTGTGCCTCGAAGTCCGACTCCGGCCCACTGTGCAGAATCACCGCCTCAGCGGTCCCGATCGCCGACGGAATGGCCATGATGGCACCGTCCAGATAGCGGGCGCCGCGCTGCTCGGCCCACAAGGCAGCCTCCCTGGCCTGGGCCGAGGAGCCCGAGGTCAGGTTGATCAACATCCTGCCTTCTAACGCGATATCGCCGACACCGAGCAATTCGTGCACGGCCGGGTAGTCGGTGACGCAGATGATCGTCAAAGACCCTGCCTCGAGCGCCGCGCTCACCGTCGGCGCTAGCCGCGCACCTTCGGCCACCAACTGGTCGGCCTTGGCGGTCGTACGGTTCCACACGGTGGTGGGATGCCCGGCTTTCAGGAATGCGTGGGCGAGTGCCTGGCCCATCAGTCCGAGTCCGATGACTGTCACAGGTATATCGGTTCTGGTGTTCATGGCAGCATCATCAACGTTGATACCGGTGTGAAGGTCAAGTGAGGTTTCGATGCGGATCGGGGAACTGAGTCGTCGGACGGGTGTCAATGCCCATCAGTTGCGCTACTACGAGGCCCAAGGTCTGCTGGAGGCAGACCGCGGCGCAAACGGTTACCGTGATTACGACGAAAACGCCGTGCTGCGGGTGAAACAGATCCGGCACCTCCTCGGTGCCGGTCTATCCTCCGAGGACATCGCGTACCTGCTGCCCTGTGCGGTCGGCGAGGCCCCGGAGTTGCTCGGGTGCCCTGAATTGCTGGCCGCGATGCGGTCGCGGCTGCGGCGAATCGATGATCAGATGGCCACTCTCGCTCGATCCCGCCACGCCCTCGCCGACTACATCGACGCCGCCGAACGAACGAGCAGCGAAAGCTATCCACCCTTCGACGATGTCAACGCGGAGCCGGTCCCCGCCTGACCAGTCGGAGTGCCGGCAACCTCGATACGTCGTGCCGATCAGTGATGGCGCGCTGACTGGGATATCGACTCGGACGCTATCGGTCCAACTTGCCCGCCCTGTCCCGAAGGTAGCGCTGTTCGGGGATGCTCGTGGTACGCCGGGCCGCTAGCCGGTAGTTCGCTAGAGCGGCAGCCCGGTCGCCGGTCAGCTCCTGCAAATGAGCGCGAACGGCGTAGAGGCGATGGTGGCCGGCGATCCGGGAATCGCTGTCCAGTGTTTCCAGCAGTTCGAGTCCGGCCCGGGGGCCGCGGGTCATCGCGACCGCGACGGCGTAATTCAGCGTGACCATGGGGTTCGGCGCGATCCGGCGGAGAATTCCGTACAGGATGCAGATCTGTTCCCAGTCGGTGTCCTCGGCCCGCGCCGCCTGGACGTGCAGTGCCGCGATCGCCGCCTGAATCTGGTAAGGGCCGAGCGGCGAGGCGGACATGGCGGCGGTGACCAGCGCGGTGCCCTCTTCGAGCATGGCGGCATCCCACCGGTTTCGGTCCTGCTCGGCCAGCGGTATGAGGGCGCCGTCTCGGCCGGTGCGGGCCGCACTGCGGGCGTCGGTCAGCAGCATCAGCGCCAGCAGCCCGACGACTTCACCGTCATCCGGCAAGAACCGGTGCAGCATGCGGGTGAGCCGGATCGCTTCTGTGGTGAGCTCGGCGCGGTGCAGGTCGGGCCCAGAACTGGCGGTGTAGCCCTCGTTGAAGATCAGGTAGAGCACGTGCAGGACGGCGTCCAGCCGTTCGGCCCATTCCTGGGCGCTCGGCATCGCAAACGGCGCTCCGGCGGCCCTTATCCGCTGCTTGGCACGGCTTATCCGCGGCGCCATGGTGGCCTCGGGCACCAGGAAGGCCCGCGCCACCTCGGCGGTGCTGAGCCCGCCCACGGCACGTAGCGTGAGTGCGACCTGAGAGGCGGGCGTCAGTACCGGAAGGCAGCACAGGAAGAACAACGCCAGCGTGTCGTCCTGGTCGCCGGCACTTTCGTCGCCGGGCGGCGGGGCGAGGTCGGTGTCCGGTGTCTGCCGCACCGCTGCGGTGACCTCCCGGCGGCGGCGGGACTGCTCGCTGCGTACCTGATCGACCAGGCGGCGGGCGGCGACGGTGACCAGCCAGGACCGCGGGTTCTCCGGGATGCCGTCGGCAGGCCACTGCGTCGCGGCGGCGAGCAATGCCTCCTGGACCGCGTCCTCGCATTCCTCGAACCCGCCGTAGCGGCGCAGGAGCACGCCGAGAACCTGCGGCGCCAATTCGCGCAGCAGGTCCTCGAGGCGTACGGACGTGCTCACATCTCCATCCCGGCCGAGTCCATCAACGGTCGCACCTCCACACCGCCGGATCGACCGCCTGGTATCAGGGCGGCCAGTTCCAGGGCGCGCTCCCGGCTCTCGCAGTCGACCAAGTACTGGCCGGCGACATGATCCGGGCTCTGCAGATACGGACCGTCGGTCACAATCGTCACGCCGTGTCGAAGCCGTACGACGGCGCTGATGGACGGATCGGCGAACACGTGACCGCTGATCAGCTCTCCTGCCTGTCCGGCCGCGGCGAGGAACTGCTCGTGATCGAATCCGTCTTCCGGTAGGGCCGCGGCGCTCTGATAGAGATTCAGCAGGAACTTCATCGCGGGCTCAGTCGGCGGGCGTTCCCACGAAGACCACTGGTCGCACCTCGATGCCGAGGCCTTCGACGCCGGCGTCCGGGATGAGCGCGGCAAGCTCCAGCGCACGGTCCCGACCATCGCATTCCACCAGGTAGTAACCGCCGAGGTACTCCTTGGCCTCGAGATAGGGCCCGTCCGTTACCGCCGGGACGCCGCCTCGGACCCTGACCACGGCGCTCTGCGACGGGTCGGCCAGCGCGGTGGTGCTGATCAGCTCCCCGGACTTCGTGACTGTCTCCATGAACGCGCCGTGGCCGCTCATCACCTCGTTGCGCTCTTCCTCGGTCAGCGCGTCCCAGATCTGTGGGTTGCTGTGCATGATCAACAAGAACTTCATGGCGTCTCCCTTCGATGGTCGGACAGCGCCCCCTCAGGCGCCGTTCACCACACAGTCGGAGCCGGTGGCGCATTCTTGCGCTGCCGGACCGCAAGAATCTCCCGCCAGCTCCGACCCTCTCCCGAGGAACGCCTCACCTGGGCGTTCCGTACCCAACGGCGATCACCGGAGTATAGGAATGAACCTGCCACGCATCGGCGTCAACCTCCCGTATCTCGACCCGTACGCCGGCCCCGACGCCGTCGTCGCCGTGGCCCAGGCGACGGAGCGGCTCGGATTCCACGCGGTATCCGCCAGCGATCGGCTGCTTATCCCCACCGGACCGCACTGGAACAACGATGCGGGCCTGCCCGAGTCCCACGCCTGGGACTCGCTGGAGATGCTGACCTGGGCGGCCGCGCACACCAGGCGGATCCGCGTGACCACAGGCATCCTGAACTCGATCTTCCAGCCGCCGGTCATCCTGGCCCGCAGACTGGCCACACTCGACCGGCTCTCCGGTGGGCGGCTGGATGTCGGCATCGGTCAGGGCGGCGGCACGCGGCTGCCACCGTTCTACATTCCCGAGGAGTTCATCGCGGCGGGCGTGCCGGCCAGCCGCAGAGGAGCCGGATTTGTCGAGCACATCGCCGCGATGCGGGTCTGCTGGGCCGCCGACCCCGTGGAGTTCTCTGGCGAGCACTACCGGATTCCGCTGTCCATGGTCGGCCCGAAGCCGTGCGCAGGCACCATCCCCCTGTTCATCGGCGCAATAACCCGCCACACCATCGAACGGGCAGCCCGCATCGGAGACGGCTACATCACCACCGCGGTCGACTGGGACGACACCCGTGTGCACCTGCGCTGGTACCGAGCGGCCGGCGGCACCGGCACCGTCGTGGTGAACGTGATCCCGGCGCGTCATCCACTCTCGCCCAGCGCCTTCACCGACGCTGTGCTGAGGGAACTCGACCGCGCCGCGGCGGTCGGTGCCGACGAGGTGCACATCGCGCTCCAGCTTCTGTCCTCCCATCCCGAGCAGCAGATCGAGCTGCTGGAAGCGCTTGCGACCGAACTCGACCTGCCAACGCCGTAGAACCGGTCCAGCGCCCAATCGCGCGACGGTTCGGCGGCTCGTCCGGTTCGGATCTGCACACCTCCAGGAATGGTCCGGTCAGCCCACCGAGCGGAAGTACTCAGCGGCCTGCGACGAATGCCGTCGCAGGTATCCGGGGGTCGAGGCGCGCTGTGATCGCACCACCACCGATAGCGCTGGCACAACACCCAGACCGGTGCACGGTCCATCGGTCACCGACCGCTGACAACCACCGAGCCGGGTCTGGCGAACCGCCGGGCCTGGCGTCGCGGGACCTGCGCAGCGGCCCGCCGTTCGGTTACGCCTCTTCGAGGGCTTCGCCGACCTGGTGGGCGAAGCGATTGTGTTGATTCTGCGCCAGACAATGGCCGGCCGCGAGGACCAGCACAACGGGCCATTCGATGATTTCTACCGCGGCCAGCGCGACGAGTGCACCGTAGTACGCCAATTGCTCAGGCGGGGGGATGCGCACCCGACCGACAACCGGCAGATCCACCGCGAAACTCTGCGCAGCCATCACCCGATCGACGGCGTTTCGGTGGCTCGTATGCGATTTTTCGGTCATCTGTTGCCTCCCGGTCATAATGTGTTCGAGAGTTCGACGCCTGGCTTGCGCATCGTGTCGGGCGTGAAGACAAGTGGTGTAGCAGTCGGCTCGGATGCATTGACGGGTGCGCTGACGCAGGTAGTGACCGTGCCGCTGCGCGAGCTGTACGCGGTGCTGTGGCGCCTCGGGGTCATCGAGATCGTCGACTGATCGTCGCGCTGTTGGTCCTGCGCGGTGAACAGACGCGGGGCGATGGCGGCGATGGCGGTCGCGACGGCGGCCGTCGACAATGCCTGCCACCAGCCGACCGGACCCAGCGGTGTGCTGCCGAGCAGTTGGCTCACTCCCGGCGTACTGATCAGCGCGCCGAGCACCAGCAGTGAGCCGGCCGCGGTGCCGACCACCAGCGGGCTGTGCGAGTCGATGAGCGTCTGCCCCAACTGCGTCGCGACCAACGCCACCAGCGCGACCGTCGAGGCCCGCCGCCGCCGGCCGGTCAACCTCGCCAACACCCACGCGACTGTCGCGGCGGAGGCGGTCGTCGCACCGCGTACCGCCACCGTCCGCCACAATGCGGCTCGGTCGGGTCCGCGGCCGGTATAACGCAGCTCGGCACTGGGCGGGCTGATGGCAAGGGCCGCGGCCGGCAGCGCATCGGTGAGGATGTTGACCAGCAGCAATTGGCGGGTATTCAGCGGCGTCAGGCCGGTGAGCGCGGTGCCGACGACCGCGAAAGCCACCTCACCCGCATTACCGCCGAGCAGCACGGCCACCGCCGACTGCACCCGCCGCCACAGTTGCCGGCCTTCGTCGAGAGCGTCCAGCAGCGAGCGGATCCGCCCGTCGAGCAGCATGACGTCCGCCGCGATGCGGGCCGGGTCGCTGCCGTGCCCAGCCACGCCGATGCCGACCGTTGCGGTGCGGATGGCCGCCGCGTCGTTGGCGCCGTCGCCGACCATGGCACACACGTGACCCAGTCGCTGGATTGTCTCGACGATCTGCACCTTGTTTTCGGGTGACATCCGTGCGAACACCCGCCGGTTCTGCACCGCCAGTTCCTGATTGCGCCTGGACAGCGCCTCCCATTCGGGACCGCTGATCACCTGATCGTCGTCGACGGGCATGCCTACCGCGGCGGCGATCGCGGTGGCCGTCACCGGGTGGTCACCGGTGATCAGACGCACCCCGATACCCCGGTCGGCCAACTCGGCCAGCACTTCGGCCGCATCTGCGCGCGGTGTGTCCGACAGGCCGAGCAATCCGGCGAATCGCAGTCCGTCACCGCACAATTCGGCGAAGACGTCGGCGTCGTCACGTACCGATCGCGCCTGTGACGCCGAAAGCTGCCGGGTGGCGACGGCAATCACCCGCAGCCCCTCGGCGGCCATCTTGCGCACCTGCCGCTGCACCTCCTCGTCGGCGTCCGCGCACGCCGCGAGCACCACCTCCGGCGCACCCTTGATCGACAACATCGCACCGCCCACGGATGCCGAGAACGGGCGACCCGACCGGAACGGCAGATGCACCGTCGACCCGCCGCGGTCCAGGTGTCGCCCGGCCTCGGCGACCGCGCGATCGGTGGCATGTTCGTGACGCTCGCCGTTCGCGCGCGGCGTGGCCCGGACGGCGTGGACGAGCACATCGTCGTCGGACAATCCGTTCCGGGCGTATACCGTGCTCACCCGCAGCCGGTTCTCGCTGAGCGTCCCGGTCTTGTCGAAGCACACCACGTCGACACGGCCGAGCGCCTCGACCGATCGCGGACTGCGCACCAGCGCGCCCGCGCGGGTCAATCGCCGCGCCGACGCCTGCTGAGCCAGCGTCGCGACCAGCGGCAGCCCCTCCGGAACGGCGGCCACGCTGACGGCAACACCGCTGCTGATGGCCTGCCGCAGCCCGGTGTGCCGCAGCAGTCCGAGCATGGTGACCAGTCCGCCGCCGGCAAGGCTGAGCGGCCACGCCTTGTTCGTCAGATCCTTGAGCTGGGTCTGTAGGCCGGTTGCCGGGCCGTCCGCGGGCGGAGTCGCGGCGGTTCGGCGCCCCTGCGTCTGCTCACCGACGCCGGTCACGATCGCGACCGCGGTGCCCGCGACCACGGTCGTGGTGGCGAAAAGCATGCAAGCCCGCTCGGCGACAGGCGCGGCTGGTGTGGCCTCGACTTGCTTGGCCACCGGCAGCGACTCCCCGGTCAATGACGACTCGTCGACTTCCACATCGAGCGCATGGGTGAGCCGCGCGTCGGCGGGCACCACTTCGCCGGGCCGCACCTCGATGACGTCTCCAGGGCGCAGGTCGGCGGCATGGACCGTCGCGTAGCGATCGGCGCCCACCAGCTTGCGGGCCGGTGGGTCCTGCGCCGTCAGCAGTCGCCGCAGCAGCCGTTCGGCCCGGATCCGCTGGGTCGCCGCCAGCGCCGCGTTACCGGCGAGTACCGACCCGACCAGGATCGCGTCGACGGGGGAGCCGAGCACCGCGCTGGCGGCCGATCCCACCGCGAGCACCGGGATCAACGGGTCGGACAGCTCGTCGCGCATCGCGCCGGCAAAATCCCATACGGCCCGGCGTACCGGATCGATGATCGAGTGCGCGGGGCGGGCGGCCTCCGCCAGCCGCGAGCGCTTATGCGCCTGGGCGGGGTGCGGCGGCAGCGCACGCTGCACCTGTTCGACGGACATGGCGTGCCACTCGTGCACGCTCGCGGCCGGCGGCGGTGGCGCCGTGAGCGCTCCGCGGGCGAGCCGGTATCCCGTCCAGGTGCCGGCGGCGGCCCCGGCGGTGACCGGACCCGAGCCGCGGCCCCGCACCCCGGGAATCATCAGCAACGCACCCAAAACCGAAGCACCGGTAGCGATTTCGACGCCATGTTCACTGGCTCGACGGGCCGCGGGCAGCGCGTGCACGATCCGCCACACGCTGTCCAGGTCGTCGACGAGCATGTCGGCGTGCCACGGCAGCGGCCCGTGCGCGGCGATACCGATCGAGACGTCGGCGTCGGCCAGCGCCTGTGCCGCAGCACGCGACACCATTGCCACTGTCCGACCCTCCCGCTGCAACCGGTGCACGGTGTGGGCGAGCGCTGCGTCGAGGGACCCGTTCATCGGATCGAGGTCGTCGAAGGACGAGCGCAGGTCGCCGAGCGTGTCGACGTCGACCGACACCAGCGCGGCGCCGCTGCGGCGTACTTCGCCGAGCACCGCCGACGCCAGTGGATGGTGGGCATAGCGCACCAGCACCGTACTGCGCCTGCCATTGTCGGATACCGACCGTGCCACCGGATGCCACCCGGGTTGCAGTGCGCCGCGGTCCAATTGGTCCTGTGCCCACTGCCATACCAGCACCTGTTCGTGCTCGGGCACGTCGCGGATGCGCGCAACCCGCAGTTCGTCACAGCACAATGCCCGAGGGTCGAGCACAACGGCGTCGATCCGGTCGAGGCGCCGGAACACCTGCGGTCGCAAGGGCAGCACGCCGTGCCGGTCGGCCAGGCCGCGGGCCAGTGTCGCGGCGAACGACTCGCGGCTGGTGCGGACTGCTTTGGGCGCGGCGACCATGACGGCGCTGGCGGCGGTGGCAGGGTCGGCGCTGAGAATGCCGAGCGCCGGAGCGGCCGCCTGCGCCAGTCCGCTGCGTTCCCCGTGGCGCTCAACGGGTCCCGGTGGCAGCGGCTCTGGTCGGTCACCGTGCCGGACGCCGTCGACACACGTCGCGTGCGCCGCGAGCCAGGGTTCGCGGCGTTGCCAGATGGTGGCCGCGGCGCGGGTCTCGGCGGCTTTCGCGAGGTGGACGACCATGTCGACGCCCAGTGACGCCGGTTCCTGGGTGACGGTGTTCGCGGCGGCCGTGGCGAGCGCGATCGCGGTATCCGCGGCGTTGGTGCCGAGGCGCTGTTCGACGGCGCGACGCAGCCGAGGCTGGTAATCGACGAGCGCGACAACGGCATTCAGCCCTGCCGGCAGCCGCCGCAATCCGACCACCCGGCCGGCCAGCGCGACACTCAGCCCGACGGCATTCACCGCCGCCGAGACCAAGTTGCCAGCCAGCACGATGCCGTCGGCGGGCAGGTCGATCGGTGTGTGCGCGAATTCGGGGTGCCGATTTTCGGCAGCCGCCACTACGTCGCACAGCTCGTCCACGGTCGCCGTGTCGTCCACCTCGGCGATGACGCGCGACAGCGGGTAGTTGAGGGTCGCCGAGCTCACACCGGGATGGGCGCGCAGGGCAGCGAGTACCGCGGGACCCGCATCGTGGTCCGGCTCGTGCTCGGAGAGGCCGCGCACTTCGATCCAGCAGCGGTCCGCGCCGCGCCAACGGCGCCGAGCCGGCTTACCGCCGAGCACTTCCGTCGCGACAGCGGTAATCGCCTCGACAACCCAGCCGGCGGGCATCGCGCGCACCGGCAAGGTCGCGAGATCCACGCCCGCCGCGGTGATGACCGCAGCGGACCGCACACCCGTCTCGAGGGCGCGCACGGACAGTGACCCGGAGGTCCGTAGCAGTCGGCTCAGGTCCACCGGGGACGGCTAACGCGCACTCGGCGAGCGTCGCGGCCGGGTCGCCGCCTTATGCGCGGTCCCATCTTCGTCGCCTCGGCGGGGCCGGTCGCCTTCCGAGACCGGCTCGAGGCGTGCGGGACGACCGCCGCCGTCGGGCGACGGGCGGCTGCTCGACCGCTGACTGATCTGGTGGACCACCAGTGCCGCGCCGCCGACGCTCAGCAGCACCGGCCATTCCACCAAACCCGCGGCGCCGATCGCCGCCACGGTCAGCGCGGCCGCAGGTGCCGAGTGGCTACCGCTGCTCAGCCCGCTCTTCACACCATCCGCGACACCCTGTATGCCGCCGATCACGCCATTGACGGCGGCGCCGCCCACGGCCCCGGCCACGGCCGTTGTCGCGTCGGCTGTCCAGGTAATCATGTCCACCACGCCATCGGAAATGTTCATCGTCACTCCATCGCGTTGACCATTCGGACATCACCGAGCAAACCGGAGTTTACCCGGAATGGAGTCAAAACGATCGGATTGCCGAACAAGTGCCCGCTAGCTGCCGACCTTCCTCTCCGACATCGCTACGCAGGGCTTTGTTGCACAAAATTCAGATATGGTGCGATCTGATCACGACCCCGAACCAGCGCTGGATGAAGTAGTTCGCGATCCGCTGCTCGACGATGCGCAGCCGTTCGGACAATTTCTGGCAACCATCGAGGCGTGAGCGCGGGATCGTCGCGCGGACCTAGTCGACGACGACCCGGAATCCCCTGTGCGCCCGAGTGATCGAGTCCGTGCCCACGACGCCGCCGATGTCCGACGCGGTGCATGGCGCTCCCGGATCGATGGCATCGACGCGTGGCGAAACGGTCAGAGAACGGCGTATCCAGCCTCGGTAAGAACTTTCACGCAGAACTTCTCGACGGAGCGCTGGGAGCGAATGACGAACAAACCTGTCCCCCTTCAGAATTGATCGGCTTCACGACAGGTCTCCGCAGCGACAGGGGAGTACTGGAACTGCTGGGATCGCTACACCTACTACTAGCCGATCCGCCGATAGCGTGACCGACACAGGAATCGCTGCCTTGAACATGCGCGGCATGACCGTCGAACCGAAATCGGCGGCACCGCACCGCAACAAAAAGCGGGAAGTCCGAACACACCGGACTTCCCGCTTTTCGATGGGAAATGGGTCGAATCACCCACCGCCCCAATGCGACTCAGTGGCCGCCCTTCTCCTGTAGCCGCTCGAGTGAGGCCACCACCTCGGCCTCGGCCTCGGTACGGCCGACCCACTCCGAGCCCTTGACGTACTTGCCCGGCTCCAGGTCCTTGTAGCGCTCGAAGAAGTGCTTGATCGCGGCCAGTTCGAATTCCGGCACGTCGGCCAGGTCCTGGATGTGGTCCCAGCGCTTATCGCCCGCGGGCACGCACAGCACCTTGTCGTCGCCGCCGGCCTCGTCGACCATCTTGTACATCGCGACCGGACGCACCGCGATCAGGCAGCCCGGAAATACCGGCTCGGGCAGCAGGACCAGTGCGTCCAGTGGGTCGCCGTCCTCGCCGAGGGTGTTCTCGATGTAGCCGTAGTCGGCGGGGTAGACCATGGACGTGTAGAGGAAGCGGTCGAGTCGGACCCGACCGGTCTCGTGATCGACCTCGTACTTGTTCCGAGAACCCTTGGGGATCTCGATGGTGACGTCGAACTCCACGCCATCTCCTTACTGGTGCTTCTGTCGGACTGTCGTGTTGTGGTCGTCGGAACGCCGACTCGACAGGTGTTCGGGGGGAACGGTGCCGGAACGAGGATAGTGTGGTCCGCGGGCACTTGGGTGCGGTAGGTGGGTGGACCCGACGGTCGGGCGATACTAGACGGAGAGACGGCGGGCACGTGGTGGGTGGCAGCAAGAGGAAAATCGGTGGCTTGGCCGCCAAGCGACGCCGCAATATCTGGATCGGCGTCGCGTTCGTGCTGGCCCTGCTGCTCGGTGCCGTGGCAGGCGTGGTGCTCGCGCTGAAGCCGTGGACCGAGGAATTCCGGCACGGCGGGCTCGCCATTGCCGCACCGCCCGCGCCGGTCAAACCGTCTCCGCGGGTCGAGCCCGCGCCCTCGAATGCGTCGGCCCCGACTCCGGCCGGTGTGGCCGCCGCGCTCGCGCAGGTGGTCGCCAATCCCGACCTCGGCGCGTTCGCCGGTGAGGTCACCGATGCGGATTCCGCGACCGTGCTGTGGAGCGCCGAATCCGATAAGCCGATGATTCCGTCGTCCACCGCCAAGATCCTCACCACCGCCGCCGCCCTGTTCACCCTGCCCGAGGACCATCGGGTGACCACCCGCGTCGTCACCGGTTCCGCACCCAATGAACTGGTGCTGGTCGGCGGCGGCGATCCGACGTTGACCGCGCAGCCCGATGGCAAGGGGTACTACCCGAACGGGCCGCGGCTGTCGGATCTGGTGTCGCAGATCAAGGCATCCGGGCATGTCCTCGACACCATCGTGGTCGACACCTCGTTGTATTCCGGCTCGCCGATGGCCCCCGGCTGGGATCCGGTCGATATCGGCGAGGGTTCGATCGCGCCGATGGAACCGGTGATGCTCGACGGTGGCCGGCTCGATCCGCTGGTGGAGTATTCGCCGCGCACCGCGACTCCGGCGCTGGCGACCGGACAGCGTCTGGCCACCGAACTCGGACTCGATCCCGCCAAGGTGCGGATCGGCAATGCCGCCGCCGATGCGACGGAGGTGGCCAGCGTGCAATCCGCACCGCTGCGGGATCGGCTGCGCGACACCATGGTCCACTCCGACAATGTGCTCGCCGAGGCCATCGGCCGCGAGATCGCGATCGCGACCGGTAACGAAGCATCGTTCACCGGGGCCGTCGCCGCCCTCGAAACCGCGCTCGGCAAGGGCGGATTCGACCTCACCGGACTTTCGCTGCGCGATAACAGCGGCCTGTCGACCGAGGACCGGGTGCCCCCACGGCTGCTCGACAAGATCATCGCGACCGCGGCGAAACCGAGCGGCGCGAATGCTGTGCAGCCGAGCAATACCAAGGCCAAACCGGAAACCGATCGCATCGCGACCACCCTGGCGCCGTTGCTCGACGATCTGCCGGTCGGAGGTGCGACAGGGTCGCTGAGCAGCCGTTATGTCATGCAGAACCGGGGCGGCGCGGGATGGGTGCGGGCCAAGACAGGAACTCTGTCGGTGGCGAGCACGTTGGTCGGTTATGTGCTGGATAGCGACGGGCGAGTATTGACCTTCGCTTTGATGTCGAACGATCGGCCACCAGAGCTCAGTCGGCCCGCATTGGACGCCATCGCCGGTACGCTGCGCAACTGCGGATGCTCGTGACGGGTGGTTGACCATGTTCGAAGGCACTGATAAATCGGGCGCTGTGCCCGCCGTGAATTCGGGTGCGGACGCTGCGGCCGAGCGGCGACGCTCCGGATTTTCCGGTGCCGTCGATTGGCGGCTGGCCGCGCGCACCGGCGCGGCGCTGGTGCCGTCCGGGCCGCGTACCTCACGGTATTCGGCCGAACAGGTGGTCGGTGAGCTGGCCGAAGCCTCCGTGCGGGCGGAGGGGCCGGTTCGTGAGGTGAGCGGTCTGCTCGACGATCAGCCAGTGCCTTCGGCCCGGATCGTCGACCGGCCCGGCTGGATCAATGCGGCCGCCGATTCCATGGCCCAGCTGACCGGCACCGGGCAGGCATTGGACAAGGGCATGCTCGCCGGGAAACCCGCGGGCGTGCAGGCGGGTGCGATGCTGGCCTTCCTGTCCACCGCGATTCTCGGTCAGTACGACCCGTTCACCGGACCGGATGGAACGTTGCTGCTGGTCGCGCCGAACATCATGGCCGTCGAGCGCGCACTCGGCGTCTCGCCGACCGACTTCCGCCTCTGGGTGTGCCTGCACGAGGTGACTCACCGGGTGCAGTTCTCCTCGGCGCCGTGGCTGGCCGAATATATGCGCGCCAATGTCGATGTCCTCGGCGAGGTCGGCGACGAACCGCTCGCCGATATGCTCTCCCGTCTCGTCGACGAGGTGCGCGACCGTCGCCGCGGCATCGTCGCCGATGACCCGAATGCCCGCGGCGTCGTCGGTCTATTTCGCGCCACTCAAGCTCCACCGCAACGCGAGGCCCTGGACCGCCTGCTGATGCTCGGCACCCTGCTGGAAGGTCACGCCGACCACGTCATGGACGCCGTCGGCCCCGCCGTAGTCCCCACCGTCGAACAAATCCGCGCCGCCTTCGACAAACGCCGCAAACAGCCGACAAACCCCCTGCAACGCCTCCTGCGCGCCCTCCTCGGCGTGGACGCCAAGGTCGCCCAATACGTCCGCGGCAAGAAATTCGTGGACGCGGTAGTGGCCCAGGTCGGTATGACCCACTTCAACACCATCTGGACCAACCCCGAAACCTTGCCTCTCCCACCGGAAATCGAAGATCCGCAACGCTGGATCACCCGCGTCCTCGGGTAGCGCAGCGACCCGTCCGACCAGCGATCAAGATCAGGTGGAACTAGTGGCGGGGCTTCTCGCGTTTCGCCGCCGTGGTTTCCACGTGAACATTCGTCCAGATCGCGGCGACTCGGTGGTGAGGGCGGGGTGTGGGACTCGGTAGTGTCCGGGTTATGAGCCGTATGACGGGAGCGAGGCCCGGGAATTCGCGGCGGCTGCCCGAGACCGCGGCGGTGCTCGAGGTGCGGCGCGCGGTTCGGGGGTGGCTGGCCGATTATGCGACGGGCGCGACGAGTGATGTGGCGGTCGCATTGTCCGGGGGTGCGGATTCGCTGGCATTGACGGCCGCTGCTGTGGTGGAGGCAGGTCAGGTCGACGCGCTGGTTGTCGATCATCAGTTGCAGCGGGGATCGGACAAGGTGGCGGCTGAGGCGGCGGCCGCGGCCTTGGCGCTCGGGTGTCGGTCGGCGCATGTTCTGGCGGTTGAGGTCGGTGCGGATGGCGGGATGGAGGCGGCGGCGCGGGCGGCTCGGTACGCGGCGCTGTATGGGGCGCGGGGTGGGGTGCCGGTGCTACTCGGGCACACGCTCGATGATCAGGCCGAGACTGTGCTGTTGGGGTTGGGGCGGGGGTCGGGTGGGCGGTCGATCCAGGGCATGGCGGCGTTCGCGGATCCGTGGGGGCGTCCGCTTTTGGGTGTGCGGCGGGCGGTGACCAGGCAGTTGTGTGCCGATATCGGGTTGACGCCGTTCGAGGATCCGCATAATTCGGCGACGAAGTTCACCAGGGTGCGGTTGCGTAATGAGGTGCTGCCGCTGTTGGAGGAGGTGCTCGGTGGCGGGGTCGCGGAGGCGCTGGCGCGCACGGCCGAGCAGTTGCGCGATGACGGCGCGGTATTGGATGCGCTGGCCGATGAGTTGTTGCGCGCCGCGTGCGGCCCAGCGAGTAATGGCCCAACCCTCGCGATCGAGACCCTCGCCACTGCCCCCGCCGCCTTGCGCCGCCGCGCGATCCGTGCATGGTTGCTGGCCGGTGGCGCTAAAGCCCTGACCAACAAGCATTTACAGGCGGTTGATGAATTGATTACCGCCTGGCGCGGGCAGGGTGGCGTCGCGGTGGGTGGCGGAGCGCCCGGACGCAGGTTGGTCGTCGCGCATGAACGTGGCAGGCTGACTTTGCGTCTTCAAGGGAGCCAGGGAAACATAATGGACGGCCGGGGAGAAACCCGCGGCGCGAGCCACGGGCCCGAAGGCGGTAGCGAAGCGTGACCCCGAAGGGGCCCGGGAGCGCCGCAGATACAACACCAGAAGGGAAACCAACTGACGTGTACGAGGGCGATATCGCGTCGGTGCTGATCACCGAGGAACAGATCGCGGCCAAAACCCAGGAGCTGGCCGAGCTGATCGCCAAGCGTTATCCGGCCGACGGCCCGGAGGGGGATCTGCTGCTGGTCGGCGTGCTCAAGGGCGCGATTTTCTTCATGACCGACCTCGCCAAGGCGCTGCCGATTCCCACCCAGTTGGAATTCATGGCCGTCTCCTCCTACGGCTCGTCCACCTCGTCCTCTGGTGTCGTGCGCATCATGAAGGATCTGGACAAGGACATCGCGGGCCGCAATGTGCTGATCGTCGAGGACATCATCGATTCCGGTCTCACGCTGTCCTGGCTCAAGCGCAATCTGTCCACCCGCAATCCGGCCTCGCTCGAGGTCGTCACCTTGCTACGCAAGCCGGACGCGCTACGCACCCATGTGGAAGTCGCACACGTCGGCTTCGATATCCCGAATGAATTCGTCGTCGGCTACGGCCTCGACTATGCCGAGCGCTACCGCGATCTGCCCTATATCGGCACCCTGGACCCGAAGGTCTACGGCGGCGCGTAATCAGGGCATCACCCTGACCGGAACCGAAGCCCACCTTGGTGGGATCGAACCACTTCGAGGGTGGATTGCCGTGCACCCTGGGTGTCCTTTCGGCGCGGTGCGTTGTCGATGAGGCTGGACAGCGTCACCGTCCTGCCACACGACCACGAAGGAGTACCCGACATGACCACCAACCAGCGCTCGACCCGTCGGTTCGCCCGCGCCCTGGCGATCGCCGCGGCACCCGCCCTGCTGGGTGCGGGGCTGGTGACGGCCGGCGTGGCCCAGGCCGGTCAGGACCCCAACCTGCCGACCTGCTCCTGGCCCAACCTGGTGTGCGGCCCGCAGACCAATCTGACCCCTGGCGGCCAGAGCAATCTGACTCCCGGCGGCCAGAGCACCCTGACCCCCGGCGGCCAGAGCACCCTGACCCCCGGCCGCTGATCACGGTGCGGGCGTGCGGCACTGGCGGGGCCGCATCGAAGTCCGCTCACCGCGCCGGCGCAACGATGGGCATAACCGCGTATATCGTTGCGGGCGAACCGGACCCGCCGCTGTAGAGTGCACCTCCGACCAATACCCAGGCGCCGGTGGCGGGCAGTTCGGCGAGATTCGCCAGACATTCCAAGCTGATTCGATGCTCGCGATACAGCAGCTTCGACACCGCATAGGTGTCGTCGGTCCCCAGATCGGGTCCGAACGTATCGATGCCGAGCGCTCCACGCCGCCCCAGCCGCCCGGTCCGCAACAGCCATTCGACCGTCTCGACCGCGAATCCTGGTTGATGCTCGGCACTTTCGCCGGTTCCGATGAATTCCGGCGTCCCCCATTTCGCGTCCCATCCGGTCCAGGCCACCACCGCCGACCCGTCGGGTATCCGCCCGTGCCGACTCTCCCACTCCCGCAGATCATCGATATCGATCGCGTAATCCCGATCGCGCGCACACTGCTCGCGCACGTCGATCTTCACCGCGGGCAGCAGGAGATCGTCGAGGTCCAATTCATCCGCGGCCAGCCCGTCGGCATGGAAGTGGATCGGCGCGCCCCAATGGGTTCCGGTGTGCTCGCCCTGCTGGATAGAACGCAGGTAGTAACCGTCGTTCGAGACGGTGGCGACAGTATCGGTCCGGAATTCGGGGTCACCGGGGAACAGCGGCGTCGTCGCCGGATCGTGGATATGGGAAAGGCTGACCAGCCGTCCGAACGGCCGCGGACTGGTCATCGCTTCCGTTGCGGAGTCGCGCGCGCCAAGGCCAGCAGATCGGCCTCGAGCCTCCGGAACAACCGATAGGTGAGCACGAAGGCCAGGATGCCACGCACACTGAGCACCCGCACCGAAACGATCATCCAATCCAGATCGGCGGCGTCGACGAAGGTCGCGCGGCCACGCCGAGCAGCGGAATCGATGCCGCGACGCCGCAACGACAGCGAGAGCCGGCCGCTGTCCAGCGCGCGGCTGTAAGAGATGGCCGTCGTGGCCGCCAGATCGAAGATTCGGCCGCGCCCGGCGAGTTGGGCTTGCGCGCGGCCGGTGTTGTAGACCTTCTCGAAGACGCGGGGGACACCGAGGATCAGCGTCGGACGGAACGCACCGAGTTCGGCGGTAAATGTTCGTGACGTCGCTGACCGCTCGGCGAGTTTGCGCGGTTGCTCCTCGTCCTCGGCGCCGATACCGCGCGCACAAGCAGCTGTGGATAGTCTCGCGTCGATCCGCGAAATCGGCAGCTGTCACGATCGCGGCTCAGGTACCGCGCGCCCGTATTGCCCTGGCTCCGCCGAAATCCGTTCGCGGTCAAGGGAATCCACCGACGCGACCACCCGCTCCAGTGCCCGCAGATCGGCCTCCAGAGCCCGGAAGAGCAGGTACGAGCCGATGAACGCGATGATCCCGCCCACACAGAGCACGCGCACCGCGCCGATCACCCTCGAAATATCGTCGGGTGGCAGGAAGGTCACCCCGGCGACGGCGAGCAGCGGCACCGAGGCCGCGATCGCCAGATAGCCGTTGGCGCGGCGGTCCAGACCGCGCAGCCACACCGCGTCCTCGGTGCTGATTTCCCCGTGCCGCAGGAAAATCGGATAGATGCAGCGGACCATGTAGAAGGACACCAGGAAGAACGGATACGCCACTGCGATCGCGCCGCACACCACGATCGAGGTGAGGAAATGCACTAGCGCGCGTCCCGGCACATCCCCCGCCGCCAGTTGCAGCGCGATCGGGAAAGTGAAGCTGGCGAGCACCCAGAGCGAGAAGACCACCATGACCGCTCGATCTCCGAACAGCAGCGAATCCGCCCTGGCCAGGCGCAGTGTCTCCGCGTCATACCGGCGGTGGCGGCGCAGCCCGTACGGCACCGTGACCATTCTTCGGGACATGTAGAGAATCAGTGCCGCGCCGAGCGGGAAGAAGATCGCGTTCACCACGGTGGTGATGATCACGAAGGTGCGCCCGGCATCCTCGGGCAGGCGGTCCACGATCAGATGCAGGTTGTGCTGGATGTTGTATGTCGAGGCAAGGACATTCGGGATGCCGATGGCCAGCGCGACGATCATCAGCCGCCACGCGCGCAGCCGCCGCCGCCAACTGCCGGGCGGCGGGTCGACCAGGTCCCGGGCCCTGGCATCCAGGCACAGATCCAACTGCTTGGCAAGCACCGCGCCATCGGACCAGCGCCGCGTCCGATCCGATTCCAGACAGGTCAGCAACACCCGCCGCAGCGCCGCCGGACAGTTCGCCGGAACTCGTTGCAGCGCGGCGGTATCCACTCCGGCACTGCGGCGTTCCAGCATGCCCTCCAGGGCCGTATCGTCGCCGTGGTCGGTCACGCTCGCGGTGGAATCGTCGAACGGTTTCGCGCCGGTGAGCAACTCCCACAGCACCACACCGAGGGAGTAGATATCGGATCGGGTATCCAGATCCTCGGCCGTCCGTTCGCAGCCGGGATAGCAAGCCTCCAACTGCTCGGGCGACATATACGCCAGTGAGCCGCCGAAATAGGCCACCGGACTGGTGCCCGCGACATTGCGGCTGAAGCTGATATTGAAATCGGCCAGTTTCGGCACCGCCTCGGCGGTGAGCAGGATATTGGCCGGTTTCACGTCGCGGTGCAGCACCCCGTGCGCGGAGGCGTACTCCAGCGCCTCGGCCAATCTGCGGCCCAGCCAGGCCACGGTTTCCGGCCAGCTCAGTCCGGCGATCTCGGCGCGCACGCTGGAATCGGTCGGGCGGATTTCGCCCTTCTCTTCCATGGCCGCGTCGACCGCGTCGAGCAAGAGTTGTCCGCTGCGTTCGGTGGGTGGGGTCCGGCGCACCCAGCGCAATACCCCCAGCAGTGTGCCGCCTGGCAGGAACTGCATATACAGCAGCCGGAGTCGGTGCATGGCCGGATCGCGGGCGTCCTCCGAGCCGAGCAGCCGCTGGTCGAAGACGCGCACGATGTAGTCGTGGTCGAGTTGGGCCAGGGTCTGCGGTTCGGTGCCGTGATCGTCGGAGATTTTCACCGCGACCAACCGCTGCAATGATCGCTGCCTGGCCAGGAATACCCGGGCGAAGGCGCCGCTGCCGAGGCCGGTGAGTAGGTCGAAATCGTCGATGGACTGACCGATCTCGATGCGATCGAGCGCGTTGAATTGCCGCGAACCGGTTCCGATCGTGGTCGGAATGGCGGTCGCCGTCTCGGTGGAATCGACGGTGGCTCGAGTCACGTCGGTATTACGAACTGACGCCTGGGTTTGGTTCAGCCCGACGGTTTGGTCGGCCTGCACGGTCCGGCTCACTTCGGCCGCCGCGCGCGTATTGGCGAACTCGGTCAGCACCGAATCCTCGAGCTTCGCCCGGCGGGTGCTCTGGTCGATATCGTCGGCATTGAGCAGCCTGTGCAATTCCGCCGCTTGTTCGGGATATTCCCGCAGACAATCCTTCGGATCAACACGTTCACCACTGTATCTGCGGATGACGAACTCTTCGTACACCAAACCGGCCGGAATGCTGCCCGGTTCGAGTTCCGGAAACTCGGCGCAGTAGTCGAAAAGCCGTTTGCGCGGCAGCGGCGCGGTATTGGATTGGTGGCGCTCTCGGGCCGCTTCGTTGTCACACTCCGCTGCCGCCTCCGTGCCCGCCGCAGGGGCACGGTGGATCCAACGATGTCGCAGGTCGACGCGGATCAATTCGATCAGCGCCGCCAGGCGCAGGGATTCGGCATCGGGGAGAAAGTCGGCGATCTCCGGTGGTCGACGCGAGGATTCCCATGCGGTCGAGAAGGCATCGACCGCATTGTTCTCGGCATGCGACAACGGTCCACCCCAGGCTCTGGTCGGAGCGGCCTCGAGACCTGATCGGTGCGTATTTTCGCGTTGAGCACTCATTTTTCGGACCTAGCTGCTGAGCGGATCTCGAGTATCCGCTGTGGATGTGCCGGTGAATTTCCGCCACACCCGACGACATCGCCCCCTGAGCAGTAATCGAAATGATAACTTGCGCCTCAACAGCGGATCACCCGATTTCGACAACCGTGCGACTGGGGAGAACCAGCAGATGAACAACACAGCGGCGCGAGCGATGGGCGCTGAGGCGGTAGCGGAGCGCGACCATGTAGCACCACGGGAGCACCGCAAATCAGATACAGCGGCGCGAGCGACGGTCGCTGAAATAGCCGAGCGCGACCACGGAACGACCCGGGAGCAGCGCCGTAAATCGAATTTCGCGACGGCCGATGACGTCACGGCGACGGATTCGACCGCGACGGATTCGACCGCTCCGGAGATCGAGGCCCCGGAGGGGCAGACCGCCCGTGGGGTCGCGGTGGGCGGGACCGACGCGGTACATGCTTCGATGGATTCCAGCATGCCACGCGAATCGGGCCTGTCACGCGGTCCGGCGGCGGCAATCGCGGCGAGTGTGCGCGACGGCTCGCTGACGCCGACCGAAACCGTCGATGCCGCCCTGGATCTGATCGCCGCCGGGAACCGAAAGATAAATGCGTTCACAGTCGTTCGCTCCGCCAAAGCGCGGGCCGAGGCGCTCGCACTCGAACAGCGTTCCGATCTGGATCTGCTGCCGCTGGCGGGTGTGCCCATCGCGATAAAAAACAACATCGCGGTCGAGGGTGAATCGACGCTCGCCGGTTCCAGCGCGACCGATACCAGCCCGGCAACCGTCGACCATCCGGTCGTGCGCAGGCTGCGGGCCGCGGGCGCGGTGGTGGTCGGGCTGACCGCGGTCCCCGAGCTGGGACTGTGGGGTACGACCGAGAATGAGGGCCGCATCAGCCGGAACCCGTGGAATTCCGCGCGCAGTTCCGGCGGCTCGTCCGGCGGTTCGGCCGCGGCTGTCGCGGCCGGTTTGGTACCGGTGGCGCACGGTAACGACGGACTCGGTTCGGTGCGCATTCCCGCGGCCTGCTGCGGGGTGTTCGGGATCAAGCCGGGGCGGCATACCGTGCCCGCCGAGGTGGGCTTCGATTCCTGGTCCGGGATGGTCGAAAACGGTGTGCTCGCAACGACAGTCGGTGATGCCGCACTCGCGCTGTCGGTGCTGGCCGCGCGCCCGGACCTAGCCGAGTTGGAGCTACCGGGCCGACTACGTATCGGGCTGGCCGTGGCGCCACCGTCCCGGTTGTTCCGGGTCGATCGGCACTGGACCGCGGCGGCTCGCACCGCTGCTTCGGCCGCCGCCGCGGCCGGACACCTCGTGGAATCCGCCACCCTGCCCTATGGCGAATCGCTCATCTCGGTCGGCCTGCGCTGGTTGGCATTCGGCGCGCGTGAGGGCGCGAATCTCGTCCACCCCGAACGGTTGCAACGGCGTACCCGCCGCCACCTCGCACTCGGCCGGCTCGTCCAGCGGTTGCGGCTGGTGCGCCCGGCGCAGGTGGACCGGGTCGAGGCGCGACTGCTGGAATTCTTCGAGCGTTACGACGTGGTGATCACCCCGACCCTCGCCGCACCACCGCCGCGGGCCAGGGCCTGGCACACCCTGGGTTGGCTCGCGAATGTTGTTATCGGCGCCCGGTATTCACCGTTCACACCACTGTGGAATCTGGTCGGCTGGCCCGCAGCATCGATCCCGATGGGCATGCACCCGAGATCCGGAACGCCGGTCGCCGCCCAACTCGCCGGCCCGCCCGGCAGTGAATCGACCCTGCTGCGCCTCGCGGCTCAATTGGAAGCTATCCAGCCGTGGCGACGAATCGCTGGGACTTGACCGCGACGGAGCGAGTCTTACGAGCGAGGTTCGTGGCCCGTCTCGCGGCCGGGTAGCCGAAGCGCATGCGACGTAGTCGCGAGTCTTGGCCGCTGGGCCGCGAGACAGAATTGGAAGCTGACCAGCCGTGGCGACGAATCGCTGGGACCTGACCACAACGGAGCGAGTCTTACGAGCGACCGTTCGCGGCCCGTCTCGCGTCCGAGTCGTCGAAGCGCATGCGACGTAGTCGCGAGTCTCGACGGCTCGGACGCGAGGCCGACGCCGATTTCCCGGTTGCGGACGTTGCTGCTGAAGT
>NZ_JBFANN010000048.1:0-56595 GCF_040674855.1 Nocardia sp. NPDC049707
CATCGGCAGACCGGCACCGATACCGCAGGCATCGCCGCCGACCAGGCCGATGGAGGAGAAGGAAGGGATCAGCGGAGATAATGTGTCATCGGTCATATCGACCACCGTCGAACAGAGAAAACCCGCAGGTGGCGGTGTACGACCAGGAGAGAGTGTCCAGGCGATGCCCGGACCCGGATTTGGGGGCATAAATGCCACAGTTCTGTGTCCGGAGGGGGAATCGACCACTACGCCAACCTCCTGCAACACCGAAAACTGCTGGTCATCGGCAAATAGCGGTCCCTGTACGGTTGGCATCGTCTGGGCGACAACATGTTTGGCATCTACCCCAGCACTGGCACGCCGAACACGGCTGGTACGAACTGTTCACCGTCGTCCACGCACCACCCCCAGCGGCCTGATCCATTCCACCACCCCGCAAAACCAGGCTCTACCAAGGAATAACAGTGGAAGGCTGGGCAGACCAGCGGCTGTCGGCTTATCCAAACCCTGTCGTCTGCGCGGCACCCGCGGCACGCAGACCACCCACAAATCACGTCGGTGGATGCGGGCTCAGGTTCTTGCCACTGCCCCCACGGCCGCTCTCGGTCCCTACCGAGTGTGCGTGACGTTGGATGCCGGTACTGATCCCGATGGAATCCACTGCCGCGCTGGATCATACAGACGATTTACACGTCAAAGCTACGGTCGAGGTACACATTTGAATTCCCAGGACGGTTCGCTTCGTGTGCTTGGCGTTGGGTTTCACGAACGTCGGCCAGTTGGACATGGGGTGCTACGGCGTTGATATATCGGAACAGCTCCTGCCACTGCTGGTCGAACCACGGTTCGTACCGGTATGTCGTCGGGGCTCCGCCCGAGGCCAGCTGGACGATCAAGATCGGCCAGTAGGACCGATGCGCCTCTTTCTTGCTGTTGCGGTCCAATCCGATCGAGGCAATGGTGCCGATCGACACGGACACGATGTGCTGCCAGGGCTCCCTGAGGACCTTCCTGTCCAGTTCCAGGCCTTCTGGAGTGGCCCGAATCATCGTCTGCCGGAAGACCTGTTTCCTGAATCCCCAGAAGAAGAACAGCAATCCTACGGCGACAGCGGCGATTTCGTTCGGGACGACATCCTGGGGCACCCACACCGGCGATACCATCCAAGCAGCGATGGCTACAGCAAGCACCGCCAGCCCTATCGAATAACGTCGAGTCACGTAGGCGCGCACGCGAAACTCATTCTGCGACTGGATCATTCCCCATCCCTTCGGAAACTGTCGAACGAGACCCTACCGGATGCCGGCCGCGCAAACCCTCGCCGATCCGGATGCCGGGTTGCGGGTCTGGCTGCGTTCTACGCCACGAAACATCAAGGGCACGGGTTCCGGCGTGCGTGGGCCGCGTCACGGTTCGACGAGGGCTCGCAGGTGAACAAGAAGAGATTGCACCGGCTCTGGCGGGAGGAAGGCTTGCGGGCGCGGGCGCACTCGCCACGCAAGCGGGCGGGGTGCTCGACTACGCCGCTGGTTGATACGAATGCTCCGAAGGTGGTGTGGGCGTCGGACTTTCAGTTCGACGCCACCGTCGACGGGCGGGCGGTGAAAATCGCTTCGATGCTCGATGAGCACACCCGCGAATCGCTGCTGCACTTGGTGGAGCGCTCGATCACCGCCGAGCGGCTGCTGGCCGAGTTGCAGCAGGTGTTCACCGCGCGCGGTGCGCCACCGAAGGTGCTGCGTATGACAACAGTCCTGAAATGATTTCGGCTGCGCTGCAACAGTTCTGCGCCGACCGGGCGGGGATCGTCTATATCCCGCCCGGCACGCCGTCGAACAACGGTCATATCGAATCGTTCAACCGGCGGTTACGCAGCGAGTGCCTCAACCGTAACCACTGGACGAGCCTTCTCGAGGCCCGGGTCGTCATCGGCGACTTCAAGGACGAACACAATCGGCGGCATCGGCATTCGGCGCTGGGCTATCTGACCCCGGCCGAGTACGCTGCCCGCTGCAGCCGCACCCACGACCCGGTGGCCTGCGAGTTCAACTGAATCAGGACGGAAACAACCCGGACTCGAAAACGGGGTGGTCCCGTCATCGGGGGCCCACAGCAGGTGCTGAGCTTCCTGACCGACCGGATTGATCACGCCAAATGAGCGAGCTTGGACCTACAAAAGTCCGGTTGCCTTGGCGAAGGCAACTATCTGGTCAGCAGTCAGCCTTCTCTCGAAGCCGAAGTGGATCACCAGCATTCGCGGAGAGTTGATATAGGTTGCCTGAGTAGCGTTGTTCACGCCCAACTCCGCCGACTTGTCGGAATTCCAGATCGTATGATCGTCACTCGGAAGAAGATCTTTGTCGCTGTCGATAACGTCCCTTGATGCTTTGCTGTCGATGAACGCGTCGAAGATGCCGGAGTACAGGCCCGCTGGGGCCGAAGCGAGGCTGGCGGGCTGGACGATTCGGCAGGTCACCTCGACGGCATTCATGCGCCCGTCGTGACCGTTGTCGACATCAATGCTTTTCGGCACGCATTGCGAACTCGATGCCGAAAGTTCGGGAGGGAACGCGGAGGTGACATCGGCCGCGGTCGTCGAGACGGTCGGGTAGGTCGGCTGCATTTTGCGATACACCACGAACCCGGTGACCGCGAGGACAACAACGACAACCGGTGCGGCAATCAGAACCCACCGGCGGCTCTTCGAGGGCTTGGCCGGCAGCGGTGACTGCATCGGATACTGCGGGGCAAGTAGCGGATTCGCCTGCGGCGTCGCCATCGGGTGGTGCTGACCATAGACCGGTGGTGACGGCGGCACCCGCTGCATCACGGTCGGCAGTGCCGGACGACTCTGCCATGCACGGACCGTCGGCACCGCCGTAGCCTGTTCGCCCGTCACCACGGTCAGCGCGCTCGCCGACTGTAAGACACCGACCACCGCCGCCACGAACTCGCCACAGCTGTCGTACCTTTCGTCCGGGCGCTTGGCCAGCGCCCGGTACAGCACAGTATCCAGGCCGGGCGGCAGGTCCGGACGGAGTCTGCTCAACGGCGGTGGCGGCTGGCGCATCTGCGCTTCGATCACGGCCACCGGGTTGGTCGCCGCGAACGGCGCACCCCCGGTAAGTAACGCGAACAAGGTGCAGGCCAGCGAATACTGGTCGCAGCGGTGGTCTACCGGGCCCGCGGCCAGCTGCTCGGGCGAGGCGAACGCCAAGGTCGCGGTGAACGTACCCGTTCGCGTCAAACCACCGACGTCGTCGCGCAATCGGGCGATGCCGAAGTCGGCCAGCAGCGCCCGTTCCGGTTCCCCGGGCTCGGCGTTGGCCAACAGAATGTTGGCAGGCTTCACATCCCGGTGCAACACACCGTGCCGGTGCGCGTAATCGAGTGCAGCGGCGGTCTCTCCGATGATCCGCACTGCCCGGGCCACGTCGACGACACCGACCGACGCGGCGTCGGTTCCGGCGACGTACTGCATCGCGATCCATGGGTATCGGCACTCGACGCCACGGTCGTGCACCACGATGATGTTCGGATGTTCCAGGCGCGCAACGATATCGGCTTCACGCTCGAACCGGGCCCGGATCTCGTTGTCGGCGAACATCTCCGGATCCAGCAGCTTCAACGCACTCGACCGCGGCAGTCGCGGATGCCGAGCCAGGTACACCGTCCCCATACCACCCCGGCCAAGCACCCGCTCCAGCCGATACCCGGCGAATACCTCTCCCACACGTGGATCGGCCACACAGCCCCCGTTCGACATCACGAGCATCCCAGCCGCGCAATGCTATCCGAGAGCCCGAATCGATCGCTGACCATCCCCTGCGGTCAAACTCTCCTGCCGCAAACTGCTCATTGGTCAGTCGTGGCTTGGATATGGGGCAGTTCGAGACCAGGCCGAAGACCGGTCGGCGCGCAGCGGTCATGGGCATATCGGTTGATGCTGTCGCGCCAGCACTTCGGGATTGTCGCGGCCGCCATCGATCGTGTACTCGATGACCCGCACCGTCAACGGCGCCGCTGTGCGCTATCCGGGGCCGGAGCTCGGGCAGATCCGGGCCAGCACGAACCGTCGGGCAGCATGTCTAGGTGCCGTGGTTTCACGGTGGATTTCACCCGCCACAGCAAACTCCGTCCCGGTATCGGGCCTGTTTCCACAGATGAATCCGTAGAACCCGCGATCGGCGAGTAGCAGCATCCTTGGTTCGGGCCGCTCGATCACTTCCCGGCCAGCTCGACCTGAGGTCGTGCGGGACACACGCGTTGTTCGCCGCGGCGATCGGGGTGTGAGCATTATCCGATCGAGCAGCGTGGTGTGCGGTGAAGATGGTGCTTGACCGAATCGACGGGTAACGGTCGGCGTACGCCGCGTGCCAGGCGCTTGCTCTGAAGCTCGGCATCCACGCCGAGCCCCTGCGGGTCTGGGTGAAGCAGGCACAGATCGACATCGGAAGGCTCCGGGTGCGACCAGCACGGAGCAGGCGCGGATCAAAGAACTCGAACGAGAAGTGCGAGATCTAAAGGAGGCCAACGAGATTAGGAAGGCGGCCTCGTTCCTTTCGCGCGTCTCAATGCTCGGACGTCCGGGGTATCGCGCCTCGGACGCAACATTTTGGATGAGGCGCGCAGGGCGCGAGCAGCGGCCGGTGTGAGGTCAGGTGGATCCTTCGGTACGACGACTGTGAGTTCGGTTGGTTTTGCGCTGTCATGCAATAGGCGTGTGGGCGTCGACTGGTCGGTCTCGACCGAGGAGTCGGCCGGGCGAACGTTCCGCATGAGGCCCTCTTCTGATCGGCGTGGCGAGCGGGGCCGCATCCAGATCGAGGTGAAGGGCCTCGACCGATACCTGCAGAGCTGAAAAGACTTCCGTGATATGACTGTCCACGGTTCGCCGCGTCGACGTGCCGGTTTCTCAGGATTCTCTCAGCTGAACCCGAATTGAACCCCCACAGGGCTCCCACCTGCGGTTATGCACTGATCCGGCTCGACGCCGCCACCCACCCCTCCTGCATAACCGCAGGTAGAACGGGTGACGTGACGTAACTGTCTGTGTCCGGAGGGGGAGCTGACCCATATCCCCAACCTGGTGTATGCCGCTGACCTGCAACTTCCTTGTCGCTGATAGTGCTGTTAGCGTGCGAACCCGGCGCCAGTTGGTGGGGGCGGGAATCGGTGTGATGCTGCTGCTCTGGGAACACGTCTCACTCTACGGCGAGGTGAAACTGAACACGACCGGCCGCCTCACGCCCAGCGGGTGAGGCGGGAGGCGGCCGGTCGGTGTAGGCAGGGGATTCGGTGCTGGTGGCCGGACCTAGTAGGCGTCGGTCCACTTGAGTGGGTCGCCGCCGCTTCCCGACTCATACATGCCCTTCCTTCTGGTGGGGACCGATTCGCCGGAAAGCTTTACCTCGTCGAAGCGCCACCGCTGGTTGGCAGCGCCTCGCCCGGCGACGACGGCGCGGTAGCCCTGGCCGGCGGGCAGCAGCGTGACGACATTGTCCTGGTGCGAGCCCGGCCAGAACATTCCCCCACTGGCTTCCCACTGGGTCTGGCCCGACTGGCCCCATCCCTGCACGCCCAGCTCGACGGGCCGGGAGCCGTCCAGAGGACCGACATGAAGCTGGAGCCTGCCAATCGGCGACCCCGGCCATGACCCGGATGCGCGAACCGACCAGCCTCGTCGGCCCTGGCGGTTCCCGCACTCATTGACAGCGACTACGCCCTACCCGCTAGTCGGCGGTCACAGCACTCCCGAACCCCAGTTCGCGGCGCACCGCGGCAACGACCTGATTCACGCAGTCTTCGGGTCCGGCCGCGAGGCGGTTGTGGGTCACAGCGAGCGCGAGGCCGTGCTCGGGGTCGGCGAAGGCGATACTGCCGCCGGAACCGTTGCGGCCGAAGATGGTTGGGTTCGTACCCATGGGAGAGCCGGGGCCGCCGAGGAAGAAGCCGTGGGCCTTGGGGATGGGTCCGCCCAGCACGCGGTCGGGGTCGGTGGTGCGCAGGGCGGTGGCCTCGTACAGGGTGGAGGGGCTCAGGAGTTCGCCGGAGAGCGCGGCGGCGTAGAGACGGGCCGCACCGCGGGCGGTGATCGTCGCGGCCGCCGGTACCGCCAGACGGCGGATCTCGGGGCGGTTGGCGAAATCGGCGGTGGGTGCCACGGCCGGCGGGGCGACCCGATGGAAGGCCGGAGGCATGTAATTCAATACGGCGGACCAGTTTCCGTCATAGAGAGTGGCGGCGCGGACGCCGTCGGGCAGAGCGAAGTACAGCTGGCCCTCGATACCAAGCGGGGTAGCGATTTCGTCGAGGACGGCGTCGATGGGCCGGCCGGTGGCGCGGCGCACGATCTCGGCGACCAGGTGTCCGTAGCTCCAGCCGTGGTAGCCGGTGGCGGTGCCGGGTTCCCATTCGGGGCGCTGCTCGGCCAGCCAGGCGGTGACCCCTGCGACGTCGGTGAACTGCTCGACACTGAGATCGGCGGGAAGAGATGGCAGGCCCGCCCGGTGGGTGAGCACATCACCGACGGTGATGGACTCCTTGCCGTGCGCACCGAACTCGGGCCAGTACGCGGCGACCGGGGCGGCGTAGTCGAGCACGCCGCGCTCCACCAACACGGCGACAACGAGGGCGGCGATCCCCTTTCCCGTCGAGTACGACGGGAAAAACGTCTTTTCGTCCACCATCCAGCCCGTGGCGGTGTCCGCCGAGCCGGCGTGGGCCTCGAGCGCGAGACGCCCGTGGACATAGGTCGCGACCTGGATGCCGATTTCCCGGCCGGAATCCACGAGATCGTCGAGCAGCTGCTGAATCATTGTTCCTCACTTGATATTTCGTTCGGCACCAATTATGTGCTGGCGTGTCGTTGTCCGTCGCTTCTCAGCCTGCGCGACTGGGCTTGCGTGCGTCTTGCGCTGATCTGTCGCGCACTCACCTGGCGCTGTCTGTGGGTCGATTCGGGTCAGCTGCGGTGGGGTGTGCCGAACCAGCGGGTCAGCGCGGCGTCGAGGCCGTCGAGGTTGCCGTGGTCCGCGGCCCAGGCGATGCAGCCGTCGGGTCGCATGAGTAGTACCGAAAGATCTTGTGGCCGAGTGGGTTCGGTGGTCACGATGCGGAGGTGTTCTCCCCAGGCGGCAGCCCGGTCGGGCAGTTCGGGCGAGTCGGCGAGATCGAATAGCACCGCCTTGCCGGTGGCGAAGTGTTCGGCCACGCGGGTGCCGTCGGACAACTCCAGGTCGGGAACCGATGAACCGGTGCGGGCATGGGTGCCGCCGAGGTCGTAGCGGTGCAGGACTCCGGAGGTCTTCTTGAAGATCGTGGTGGCGCCGTCGCGGCCCGCAAGGAGTTCAGCGGTGACCGCGCGCACGGCGCGGCTGCGGGGGTCGGTGCGCATGATCGGGATCTGGGCGCGGGTCCATTCCAGGACCCATTCGCCGACGGGGTGGCGTTCGGTGGTGTAGGTGTCGAGCAGATCGGCGGGTGCCCAGCCTGTTGCCACTGCGGCGAGTTTCCAGCCGAGGTTGACCGCGTCGCCGATGCCGAGGTTGAGGCCTTGGCCGCCGAAGGGGGAGTGCACGTAGGCGGCGTCGCCGGCCAACAGCACCCGGCCCCTGCGGTAATCGGTGGCTTGGCGGGTGTTGTCGGTGAAGCGGGTGGCCGAGATGACCTTCGTGATGTGGACCTGCACGCCAGAGACACGGCGCAGGCTGGCTTGCAGTTCCTCGGCGGTGACGGGGGTGGCTCGGTCCGTGGGCGGGCCATCGAGCTCGACGGTGAGAAAGCGGCCCGGCATGGGACCGAAGGTGTCGATGCCGGTGGGAGTGGTGTGCCAGCCGGGGGCGAGGTCGTCGGTGCCGGTCATCTCCACCAGCGCCTGGCGGCCGGTGATCTCGGGATCGACTCCGGGGAAATCGAATTCGGCGAGTCTGCGGAGCCGCTCACCTCGACACCGCGCCGAATCTCAACACCCAGGTCGATGGCGCGACGGGTGAGAATGGCCTCAACAGCCTGCTGGGACACCAGGAACGCCTCCCCTGCCGGGCCGACCTCAGCCAAGGCGGGGTCCTCGAAATCGACCTGGTTCGGGTCGATGATGATACCCGCGAAATGCCCGACGACGGGACGATGCCCGCTCGCCCGCACCGGCATGGACTTGCCTGTGCCACGCAGGAATCGATGGAAACGCGCCAGCGCATCCTCTTGGACGGCGAGCAGCTGGGGCAGCAGTCCGCACCGGTCGAGCGCCTGTGCGGTGGGCACATTGATCGCGCCGGTCGTGAAAACGTCGGCCTCGCACTTGCGGGGATAGTCCGGTATTGAGCGACTGCGCGCCGAGGTCGATCAGGTCGGCCCCGCACGTGCGGGGATTGTCCGTGGATGCTGCCCCGGGGCAGGGTCAGCAGTGTGATGTCGGCCCCGTACGCGCGGGATGGTCCGGCATGGCGGAGGGGTTTGGTTTCGACTCGTGGTCGACCCCGCAGGCACACGAATAGTCCGCGTAGGCGCGGACACCGCCCAGGCCAATTCCGGCACAGCCAACTGTGCGCCCCGCGAGCGGTGCCGCAGCTTATGACATAGTGATGTATTGAGACTGGGTGGATCGAAGTGATCCGCACGGCTCACCTACAGAAAAGAAGTAGTAAATAACATGGCTCAAGGCAGTGTGAAGTGGTTCAACGGTGAAAAGGGCTTCGGCTTTATCGCTCAAGACGGAGGCGGCCCTGACGTCTTCGTGCATTACTCGGCTATCGGCGGGGCGGGTTTCAAGTCCCTCGAAGAGGGCCAGCGGGTGGAGTTCGAGGTAGGCCAGGGCCAGAAGGGTCCGCAGGCTCAGGACGTCCGCGCTATCTGATCGGCGTGACTTGCACAGGCTCCGCACCGTTGAGGTGCGGAGCCTTTCGCGTTCATGCGGCTGGTGCGGCGACGGCAGTTGCTCAGATCCGCGAGTCCGCGGTACGAGTCAAACGGTATTGCTGGCGCCGCCACCGCCCGTGCACTGGTCTGGCTGTGGTACTCCGGCACCGGCCTGGACGCCACCACCATCGACCTGCTCTGGCAGGCGTTCCTGCGCCGGTTCGACATCGAGCACACCTTCCGCATGCTCAAGCAAACCCTCGGATGGACCGCCCGAAACCACGCGACCCCGCCGACGCCGACCGCCGGACCTGGCTGCTACTGGCCGCCTACACCCAACTGCGTCTTGCCAGAGGACTCGCCGCCGACCAGCGACGGCCGTGGAAGAAACCCGTTGCCCCGCAACAACTCACACCAGCACGCGTCCGGCGAGGGTTTCGGCACCTCCGCCCGAACATCTCCTGCCCGGCCGGTGCACCGAAACCCACACGCCCAGGACCCGGCCGCCCGGCAGGCCTACGCAACTAACGACCCGCACCCCGCCACGACGTCCACATCAAGACCGCCAGCAACACCCGAGCATCAACCCCTGCCGGACCACGACCACGCCGCAGCTAAAAACTCAAGCTAGGCGCGCGGTGTTGCGGCCAGGCGCAGACACGGAGCGGCTCTCTTTGCGGAACCGGTGCGTTGGTGAGTTCGGTTGTGTTGCGGAGGCCATGCCCAGCAGGTTCGGCCTTCCTACTGCATCACGACTGACTCCGCTGCGCTGGCCATTCGTAGCCGTGACACGGGCATACTCCAGTCATCGTTTCCGAACCGCGACCTGTGTGCTTGCGATCAATCCCTGCGGGGCAGAAGCCCGTCGAGAGCGTAGGCGACGGCTGTCCGGACCCGGCTGTCCGGATGATCACGCAACCGCGTTAGTTCCGGTACGACCGACGTATCGTGGAGTGCGATTAGCGCCTTCGCGGCGGAGAGACAGACCGCTTCGTCAGCGAGCAATTCGGTCTTAGAGCAGACATGGGCGGCTCCGGCGAACCAGTCTCCGGCGAACCAGTCATTGCATCCCTCGTCCTCGGACTCAAGGATGTACTCTTCGGAGAATTCCTCAAGCTCATCGTGCCCATTGTTCACGTAGTACCAGCCGTAGATTCCTTCGATATAACGGTAGCTACAACGCAACCGGACCCACGAACGCTCGCTGTCTCGGTTCTGCTCGAGCCTCGGAACTCGGGTGTTTTCGTGTAGGAGCGCGGTTACGAGCGCGGGGGTTGCTTTCGGATCGCCGAGTTTGCCGAGTGTCAGCGCGACTCGTTGACGTATCACTGCCCGGCGGGCCTCCAATAATGGCAGCAGGGCCTCGACGGCACTTGAGGCGTCGGCCGTCTCAGCAATCTTTTCAACGGCCTGCAGCATTTTGTGCATGCGATTTCCCTCGTCGTCCCATCGGGTTTGCAGTATCGCCGCCAAACCTTCGGCATCACCGAGTTCGCCCAGCGCCCATACCGCTGCCTTCCTCACCGCTGGATCCACGTCCGCCGTCGACTCGCGAAGCTGCGCAGCGTATGCGGGATCAACCAGCCAATGGGGATCGAAATCGTCGGAGGAGCGAACGCGCCCGGCATCTCGGACAGTTGGAGCCGTACCGCGCAGCGCGCCCGAGGACATCACGTAACTCACGCCTTGACTCTCGGAAAATCGGATCGGGATCGGCTTTCCACTCACCCGCGCGAACAGTCGCCATTGTGGATCTAATCGCTCGATCGGCAGTTCTCCCTGCTCACCGCCAGGCAAGTGGTACAGCAAGGTCGCGCAGAGACGGCCACTACCCGAAGGAAAGCCCCCTTTCGGGTACAGCCACAGATCGAAATGGATGGTGTCCCTGTCGGCGGGATTGATAACGAGCGTCGGCTCGAGATCATGCGTGGCTTTCTGGCGGTACTCGAACGGAAACGCATACAAAGCGTCGGGCGGTCGTGCGCCGGAGGGACCACCGGACTGTGTCACCACCTCGCCGGTAATGTGCTGCACTCGGATCCCGGTGATCAACTCCTGCAGGGCATGGATTTCTACGAGCTCTACCGGTGATACGGCTGCACGCTGCAGACCGGCGGGTCGGACCAATGGGGCAACTTGACCGCTGGCACGGACCTGACCCACCGGGCCGAGGGGGTCAGCGTGCATGCCCTGGCTACGCCGCTCATCACGAAGGCCGACGGTACGAAGTTCGGCAAGACGGAGGGCGGCGCGATCTGGCTTGACCCGGAGATGACGTCGCCGTATGCGTTCTACCAGTTCTGGCTCAACGCCGAAGACGCGAAGGTCACCGACTACCTGAAGATCTTCACCTTCCGGGAACGGGAGGAAATAGATGCCCTCGATGCGGTCACCCGCGAGCGCCCTGCCGAGCGGGTAGCGCAGCGCGCTCTAGCTGAGGATGTCACCTCGCTCGTTCACGGCAAGGAGGCGGTGGTCCGAGTCCGAGAGGCCAGCCAGGCGCTGTTCGGCCGCGGCGATCTCGCCGCCCTCGACGCATCGACGCTGCGGGAGGCCGTTCAGGAACTACCGTCGGCGGCTGTTCCACGTGGCGAGCACGACATCGTCGATCTGCTCGCCGCGACCGGTCTGGTGGCAAGTAGATCGGCCGGTCGGCGCACGATCGCCGAGGGCGGGGCGTATGTGAACAACGCCAAGGTCAGTGGCGAGGATGCGACCGCCGACGTCGCGGATCTGCTGCACGGCCGGTGGATACTTCTGCGTCGCGGTCGGCGTTCGCTGGCCGTAGTCGAGGTCGTCTGAGCATCGAAACCGGCTGGGGTGCAGTGGCGCCCACGCCGGTTGTCCATTGAACGTTATGGACGCGTTCAGTTGACCGGATCAGCATCTCGAATCGGGTCGAATTCCGCTGTTCTACTGGCTGATTCATGATCCGCCACGTGACGACGACATCACCCATGACACATGGTTGCGTCCTCGCCGCAATGGCCGAACCGGACACACTCGACCTATCCCGGCAACAATCTGCCCGACCCCAAGCGCCATATCATCAGCAGTGAGTTCCGAAATCACTCTCACACCGTACGAGAGCCATCCGACACGAAAGGTCCAGATGGGCTCCGCCACAACAGAACTCATCGTCCGAGCAGCCATCCGCGACGGCGATAGGCTGCTCGTGGCACGCGAACACGGAAAACAATGGGCATTCCTCCCAGGAGGACACATCGAACCCGGCGAGTCAGTCGAAGCCGCGCTTGTCCGCGAGATCGCCGAAGAACTCGGTGCCCGAGCAAAGATCCTCGGTCTTGTCGCCGTCGTCGAGCACGGTTACATCGATGACAACGAGATAACCCACCACGAGATCAATCTCGTGTTCGACGCCGAACTGGCGGATGAAGCATCCAGTCAAGAAGCGCATCTCGAATTCCAGTGGATACCAACAGCCGAACTCCCGACGACCGACCTGCGTCCGAGCGCGATGAAGGATTTCATCGGCACCACAACCCGGTCAAGCTGGCATAGCTGAGCGGGCTGACCCCGCCACCGCCCTGCACGACTTAGCCCATCCTATGGGCGCCGGAACCGATTTCGCGCTTGGCTATTTCCCCCGAGCGCATCAACCCCGGTGACGGGTGGCGGCCCCGAACCTACTATCGGACATAGTTCCGGAGTCGATATCCCGCGCAGGGTGGCCCGGGGGAGAATCTCACTGCGGCTTCCGCGGGTTGAGGTGGAGTTCACGCAACCGTACTGGTTCGACGTCACTCGGTGCGCCCATGAGGAGGTCCTGCGCGCTCTGGTTGAGCGGGAACGCAATGGTTTCGCGGATGTTGGGCTCATCCGCCAGAAGCATGACAATTCGGTCCACGCCTGGCGCGATGCCAGCGTGGGGCGGTGCACCGTAGTGCAGAGCGCGGACCATGCCACCGAAGTGGCCGTCCACGTGCTCCTTGTCGTAGCCAGCAATGCGGAAGGCTTCGTACATGATGACCGGGTCGTGGTTACGGACCGCTCCGCTGGATAGTTCGATGCCGTTGCACACGATGTCGTATTGCCACGCAAGGATATCGAGTGGCTCCTGATTGCGGAGTGCGTTCAACCCGCCTTGAGGCATCGAGAAGGGGTTGTGGCTGAACTCGATCGAGCCGTCGTCGGCTTTCTCGTACATCGGGAAGTCGACGACCCACGCGAAACGGAACACGTCTTCCTCGAAGATGCCCGCTCGCTTGGCCGCTTCCAGCCGGACTTCGCTCATGATCTTCGCGACGTCGGCGTCGTGTCCGGCACCGAAAAACACTGCGGTACCAGGCTTTCCCTCGACTGCGGAAACAAGCTGCTGGGTCACCTCTTCAGTCAGGAACTTCGCGATCGGCCCCGAAAGCGCGCCGTTGTCGCCGATCTTGACCCATGCCAGACCGGCTGCGCCCAGTTCGATCGCGAATGCACCGAGTTGGTCGTAGAACGAACGCGGCTTGTCGGCGCAGTCGTGGACCGCCAACGCACGGACGTGTTTGTTCGAGAATGCCTTGAACTCGCTGTCACGGAACAGATTTGAAACATCGACTAGTTCGAGCGGAGCGCGAAGGTCGGGCTTGTCCGTGCCGTACCGAGCCATCGAGTCGCGGTAAGCGATCCGGGGGAATGGTGCAACCGTCTGACGGTCCGGTGCGAACTCGTTGAACAGCTCAACGAACACTTCCTCGATGACTTGGAACACGTCCTCTTGCTCGACGAAGCTCATCTCGATGTCGAGCTGATAGAACTCGCCGGGCGAGCGGTCGGCGCGGGCGTCCTCGTCACGGAAACAGGGCGCTATCTGGAAGTACCGGTCAAAGCCGCTGATCATGAGCAGCTGTTTGAACTGCTGCGGAGCCTGCGGCAGAGCGTAGAACTTGCCGGGGTGGGTTCGGGAGGGCACCAGAAAGTCGCGGGCGCCTTCCGGGCTGGTCGCCGACAGGATCGGGGTCTGCATGTCGAAGAACCCGCGGGTGGTCATTTTCTGCCGGATGGCCGCGATGACGGCCGAACGCAACAGAATGTTGGCGTGCATCCGTTGACGGCGCAGATCGAGGAACCGGTAGCGAAGGCGACTCTCCTCACCTACCCGATCCTCAGGAAAAATCTGGAACGGAAGCGGCTCGCAGGTCCCGAGGACTTCGAGGTCCGAGACCTCTACCTCAATCTCGCCCGATCCGATTTCGGGGTTCACGTTCTCCGGAGCGCGACGAAGTACTCGCCCGTCGACTCGGATCACTGATTCCTTGGACATATGGCTGAGCTGGTTGAAGAAGGTCGAGCTGGGCCGCGCAACAAGCTGGACGATGCCGTAGTTGTCCCGAAGATCGATGAACAGCACGCCTCCGAGGTCACGCCGATTGTGAAGCCACCCGGACAGCCGCACGTGGCGGTCGACATCCGATGAACGCAGCTCGGCGCAGGTGTGGGAGCGGTATGGGTGCATCATCCATCCGTGATCGGGGGAGCGAGGTCAGTCGCCCGATGGCTTGGGATAAGTTCAAAGCGTACGTCAAAGCCGCCTCTAGCCGCAGCACCGGCCGGTCCGGATCTGCGCGTGGGTGGCGGAATTCGGGACGATCTGTCGAATCTCGCTGAGCGCTACAGGATTACGAGGACGGTCAAACTTTATGACGCGTCAACGTCTGCTATGCCGTTGAGTTCGCTCGTCTCGGGTTCGAACGAGATGCTGCGGGCGCGCAAACAGATGAAGCGTCCAGTCAAGAAGCGCATCTCGAATTCCAGTGGATACCAACAGCCCAACTCCCGACGACCGACCTGCGTCCGAGCGCGATGAAGGATTTCATCGACGCCACAACCCGGTCAAGCTGGCATAGCTGGGCGGGCTGACCCCGCCACCGCCCTGCACGTCTGAGCCCCTCCTTTGGACGCCATAGGGGCCAGCAACGAGAAGCACCGCGACACCTACGACGGCAGCGGATCCTTCATGGCGCTACCTACCCCGCAAAGCTGACATCAGCGCCGCTGCGCACCACCGTAGGCTTAGCCATTTCATGTTAGGGCCAGTTCGTAGACGGCCCGACTGCGGCCTGGTCCTTTGAAGTCGGTGATGATCGAAACTCCGTCGTTCTCGTGATCGCCGGGTACGTTGACGAAACCGAGCGTTGCCCATGTGGCTTGCGCTGCCTGGTTGTCGGGTTCGGAAGTGAGATACAGGCGCTCGCACGCCCATTTCTCGGCCTGTGACCGTACGCTCTGCAGAAGAGCCCGTGCGATGCCGCGCCGTCGGTGCTGCGGATGGATCATCACATCTTGGATGTACACATCCCCGGGGTCCGTCTGGCTTCGGAACGCGATCACCGCTCCGGTGACGGTGTTGTCCTCCTCAATCGTGATGGGACAAGTCGTGGAGAACAGTTTGGCGTAGAGCCAGTAGTCGGACAGGGTGCGTGCCGAGATGTATGGCTCGCCGAGCTTCATGAGCTCCTGGACTTCGGTGATGTACTCGGGTTGCAGGGGGACGACGATCACGGGCGCTCCTCGGTGCGGATCTTTCGGACGATGCTGGTCAACTGATACGCGATGTCTGCCGAGTCGACGGCGCCAGCGATGCTGCGGCCGACGCCCGCTCCCGGGGAGGCAACGTTCACACAGTCGCCGCCATTGTCAGTAGTCGTCGCGGATTCGTTGTGGTCATTTGTTCGATGTCGGTCTCTGGCACGCCAACCGTCCGCATCCAGGGGAGGACCTGGGCGAATAGGTGGCGGTATCCGTGGCTTCCTCCGCGGCGGGTCAGCATGGGCAGGAATACGTCGGTGCCCAAAACTAGTTGGGAGGCGTGGCCTTCGCGTAGGAGGATGGTGACGGCGGTGAGCCGCTGCCAGTCGTTCTCGATGACCAGGCCGAGATCTGGTTCGGACCAGTTCTGTCCGAAACAGTCGAAGGATAGTGTCACGCCGCTGGTTGCATAGGCTTGGCGCCAGTCGTGTGCCCTGGTCGTGGGTGTGGCAAGGTGCGGAGAGAGGATGAGGCGAGTGCGGGATTCGGTGCGCCCCTTGGCGGTCGCGGTGGCCGGTGCGGTATCGCAGGCCATGTCGGCTGTGTTGCCGGCCGAGGTGGCGGGAGCCGATCCGCTGGTGCGCCGATCCGATCATGCCGATTTCCAATCCAATGTGGCCCTGTCGCTGGCCAAGAAGATCGGTCGTGCTCCCCGCGAGGTTGGTGCCTCGATCAGTGAGCAGCTGCGTGATGAGGTGATCGCGGATACCGAGTTGTCGGGCCCGGGATTCATCAACATCTCGGTCACTGGCTCGTCGGTGTGGTCGCAGCTGGCCGCGCGGCGGGACGCGGATCGGCTGGGAGTGGGCACGCCGCTCGAGGGTGAGCGGGTGGTGATCGACTATTCCTCGCCGAATATCGCCAAGCAGATGCATGTCGGTCATCTGCGGACCACGATCATCGGCGATGCCCTCGCCCGTGTGCTCGGATTCCTTGGCGCGCAAGTCATCCGGCAGATCCATTACGGGGACTGGGGCACCCAGTTCGGGATGCTGATTCAGTACCTCGACGAGCATCCCGAAGCCAAGTGGCATCAAGACGACCTGTCCGGGAACGCGGACGCGCCGATCGAGGCTCTGGACCGGTTGTATCGGGCCGCGCGGGCGAAGTTCGATTCCGATTCTGGTTTCGCGGATCGGGCGCGAGCGAGGGTGGTGGCGTTGCAGTCCGGCGACGAGGACACGCTGCGGGTGTGGCGGGACCTGGTCACCGAGTCACAGCATTCGTTCCAGGCGCTGTACGACCGGCTGGGGGTGTTGCTGGCACCGGAGGATGCGGCCGGGGAGTCCACGTACAACCCGTATCTGGACGAGGTGACCGACGAGCTGGTCTGTGCCGGGCTCGCGGTGGAAAGCGACGGTGCGCTGTGCGTGTTCTTCGACGAGTTCACCGGCCCGGACGGTAAACCCGCGCCGTTGATCGTGCGTAAAAGCGACGGCGGATACGGGTACGCGGCAACCGATTTGGCGACGATCCGTTACCGGATCCGCAAGCTGGCAGCCACCAAGATCCTCTACGTGGTCGATGCCCGCCAGGCCCAGCATTTCGAGATGGTATTCGCCACCGCCCGCCGCGCGGGCTGGCTGACCGATGACGTGGAAGCGATCCACGTGCCGTTCGGGACCGTGCTGGGCGCGGACGGCCGCCCGTTCAAGACCCGGTCGGGCTCGACGATCCCGTTGACCGAACTGCTGGATTCAGCGGTGGATCGGGCCAGGGAGATCGTGAAGGAGAAGGCGTCGGGTCTGGACCCTCAGACCCTCGAGCAGGTCGCTGAGGCGGCTGGTATCGGGTCGGTGAAGTACGCCGACCTGTCCGGATCGCGGATCAAGGACTACGTCTTCGACGTGGACCGCATGGTCAACTTCACCGGCAACACCGGTGTCTACCTGCAATACGCCCATGCCCGCATCCGATCCATCCTGCGCAACGTCGCGCCCGCCGACGCCTCCCAGGTGGTGGACACCGAGCTGGCGCTCGAACCGGCCGAGCGGGCGCTGGGCCTGTTGTTGGACGAGTTCGGCAAAGCGGTCACCGATGTGGCCGATAGCCTCGAGCCACACCGCCTGGCCGGGTACCTGTTCGCACTCGCGCAAACCTTCACCACGTTCTACGAGGCGTGCCCGGTGCTGAAGGCCGAAGATCCCCGCGTGCGCGGCAACCGGATCGCGTTGTGCCAGTTGACCGGCGACACTCTCGCCAAGGGGCTCGAGTTGCTGGGAATCGCTGCGCCAGAGCGCATCTGATACGCGAATATTTTCGGCTGCGTCGATAGCGGTTGTCCTGCTACGGTTTTCGGTCATGGATGCCCCGGGAGGGGACACGTTGGCGCTGTTGCTTGACACCGGCGGCATCCAGGTCCTCACCGGCGCCGAAGCCGAGGAGCCGGCGTGAGCGCATCGAAGGTCCAGAGTTACCTCCACCGATACCCCGACACGAAAGCCGCGATCACCAGTCCTGCTCAACCAGCCCGCGGCAGCGGTGACGACCTGGTCGACGAGCACATGGCGCTGATGATCGCCGCGCTGTTCGAGCAGATCACCGTCGAGGTGTCGCCTGAGACGTTGTCGAAAGACCAAGCGGCCCTCTACATCCTGGTGATGCCGCGTTCGATGGGTACGCGGCTGACACCGGTCTACTGCGGCAGGAGCTCGAGTTGACCTCGGATCCGCTGGGCATCCTGTTGGGCGGTCTGCTGGCGAGCGCGGATTCCTTCAACGACATCGGCGGGTGCCTTCGCCAGGAACCCTTCGTTGCCGAGTTTCTTCGCCGCAGTATCCAGCTCCTTCTCGGCGGCCACGAGGGCCTTCTGCAAGCGACGTCGTTCGGCTTCGACATCGATTGCCTGGGAAAGGTCGAGACTCACGCGTGCCTGGCCGATCGGCAACGTCGCTGTCGCGCTGAACCCCTGCGTGGCAGGTTCGAGCCGAAGCAGTTGCCGAATCGCAGGCTCATGCGCCGCCAATGTAGGTGTGAGCTCGAGCTCGGCAGGTACCCGCTGACTGGTGCGCACCCCCTGGTCGGAGCGGAAACGACGAACTTCGGTGACGAGCTCTTGCAACTCGGCGATTTCGGATTCTGCGTCGCGGTCGCGATAACCGGGATCTGTTGGCCAGGAAGCGATGACGACGGATTCCTGCCCGGTGAGGGTGGTCCAGAGCTTGTCGGTGACGAACGGAACGATTGGATGCAGCAGGCGCAGAAGGCTGTCCAGAACATGCCCGAGAACCCGGCGTGAGGTGTCGGCTGCTGCGCCACCCGCGGAGTAGGTCGTCTTGGACAGCTCGAGGTACCAGTCGAACACTTCGTCCCACGCGAAGTGATACAGCAACTCGGCAAGTTTGGCGAACTGGTAGTCCTCGAACAGTGCGTCCGCTTCGGCTATGACGGTGTTGAGGCGCGAGAGAATCCAGCGGTCGACCGCCGAGAGTGTCTCCGGGGCCGGGATGGGTCCGGTCGTGGTGGCACCGTTGAGCAGGGCGAAACGGGTTGCGTTCCAGATCTTGGTGGTGAAGTTGCGGGCGCCTTCGACGGACTCTTCGCTGATCGGGGCGTCGGTTCCGGGGTTGGCGGCGCGAGCGAGCGCGAAGCGCAGCGCGTCGGTGCCGTAGGCGTCCATCCAGGTGATCGGGTCGACGACGTTGCCGAAGGACTTCGACATTTTCTTGCCGAACTTGTCGCGCACCATGCCGTGCAATGCGATCGTCGCGAACGGTGGCTGGCCGGTGGCGTAGAGCCCGAACATCATCATCCGCGCGATCCAGAAGAACATCAGGTCGTAGCCGGTGAACAACACTGAATTCGGGTAAAACTTGGCGAGGCTTTCGGTCTTGTCGGGCCAGCCCATGGTGGAGAACGGCCACAGTGCCGAGGAGAACCAGGTGTCGAGGACATCGGGGTCCTGCACCCAGCCTTCGGGTGCGGTCTCGTTCGGCCCGACGCACATGACCTCGCCCGCGGATCCGTACCAGATCGGGATACGGTGGCCCCACCACAGTTGGCGGGAGATGTTCCAGTCGCGCAGGTTGTCGACCCAGTCGAAATACCTGGACGCCAACTCGGGCGGATGGATGGCGACGCGGCCGTCGCGGACGGCGTCGCCCGCGGCCTTGGCCAGCGGCGCGACCTTGACCCACCACTGCATCGACAGCCGGGGTTCGATGACGGTTCCGCAGCGCGAGCAGTGCCCGACCGCGTGCACATAGGGGCGTTTCTCGGCGACGATGCGGCCGTCGGCGCGCAGGGCGGCGACTACTCCGCTGCGGGCTTCGAGCCGATCGAGTCCTTGGAACGGTCCGGCGGCGGTGATGATCGCCCGTTCGTCCATCACGGTCAGCGATGACAGGTTGTGGCGTTGCCCGATCTCGAAGTCGTTCGGGTCGTGGGCGGGGGTGACTTTGACTGCGCCGGTACCGAATTCGGGGTCGACGTGCTCGTCGGCGACGACCGGGATACGGCGGCCGGTCAGCGGCAGAACAATCTCGCGACCGATCAGATGGCGGTAGCGGTCATCGTCGGGATGCACGGCGACGGCGGTGTCTCCGAGCATGGTTTCCGCGCGGGTGGTGGCGACCACGATCGAGTCCTCGCCGTCGCCGTAGCGGATCGAGACCAGCTCGCCGTCGAGTTCCTTGTGGTCGACCTCGATATCGGAGATCGCGGTGGTGCAGCGCGGGCACCAGTTGATGATGCGTTCGGCCCGGTAAATCAGTTCGTCGTCGTAAAGACGTTTGAAGATCGTCTGGACCGCGTGGGACAGGCCCTCGTCCATGGTGAACCGCTCGCGTTCCCAGTCGACGCCGTCACCGAGGCGACGCATCTGGTCGGAGATCGCGCCGCCGGACTCGGCCTTCCACCGCCACACGCGTTGCTCGAATGCCTCGCGGCCGAGGTCGTGACGGGACAGTCTCTCTTTCGCCAACTCACGTTCGACCACGTTCTGGGTGGCGATGCCCGCGTGGTCCATGCCGGGCTGCCACAGGGTTTCGAACCCCTGCATTCGCTTGCGGCGGGTGATGGCGTCGATCTGGGTGTGTTCGTAGGCATGGCCCATATGCAGGCGGCCGGTGACATTCGGCGGCGGGATGACGATCGCGTACGCGGGCTTGTCGCTGGTCTCGTCGGCCTTGAAGTAACCGCGGTCTACCCACCGTACGTACAGCTCGCCTTCCAGCTCTACCGGTACGAACGTCGTCGGCAGGGTTGTGGGGTCGATACTGTTCTGGGGGTGGGTTTCGGTCACAGTCGCCCAGCATATTGCCTGCCCATCACCACTCGGACCGGTACCAGGAGATGACCGCGATCCGGTCGGGCTGGTCATGGGATGCCCAGCGAATCCGCCCGGCTGGACCAGGCTACTTGGCGCTGCCGAGCCACGACGAGGGCTTGATCGAGATCGACGGCCGCCATGTGGAGCAGGTCGGTCAACCGGTCAGGCTTGCTTGCGCACACGAATGCGGTGAGCTCGGCGGCGGGACGGTCGTCACCGAGTACGGCACGGAAGTAGTCCAGGTTCTTCTCCACCACGATTTGTGTCATCGCCAGCTCACTGACCTGTGTGGCGGACAAGCGGGGGAACCGCCGATGGATGCGGTACTCGTGGAACGAGCCCGACACACAGTCGATCACGTTGGCGATGCCGCGACGGTGCCGGGCAGCGAGCAGGTCGATGGCGAAGGCCCAGTCCTGCCACTTGCGAATCCGGGGGTCGTAGCCGCCCGCGGCGAGTCCATCGGCGCGTCGGTAGAGAATCGACATCGGCGCATGATGCTTGCGGACCAGCAGCTCCTCGCGGCAGGGGTACGCCGAGATCGTCAGCCCGTCGAAGTCGCCGAACATCCGCGAGTAGGTATGCACGAAGGCGACTTGTGGTGCCGAGTCCAGAATCCGCACAGCCCGTTCTGGAAAACCGCCGTGAGCCAGCAGCGCGGGGTCGGTGGCGAGACGGTCATCGCAGTCCAGGGGCAGGACATAGTCGAGGCGGGCAGCGTCGATTCCAGCGTTGCGGGCTGCCTGGGCTCCATGGTTGCTCGGCAACCGCACAACCCTCACACCCGCCTGTTCGGTCGAGGCTTCAATCGCGGCAATCGTGGCAGTATCGTCGCTGCCGTCATCGATGACGATGATCTCGTACGGGATGGAAAGCGATTGCTGGACAATGGATTCGATGGCATCAGCCAGAAGGTCTCCGCCATTGTAGCAGGGCAGAATAACGCTGACGCCGTGGCCCGATAATTGGCTCATCGGTCCGCCTGATCGGTGGCATCGCGATGTGCGCAGACGGTTATTCGGTTGGCCTCGAAGTAGTTTCGTGGAGAGTCGGTATTGCGTTCAGCATGTGGAGTCAACACCATGTGCACGCTCCAGCCGGCATACAGGTGTTCGATAGTCGCGCAGAAGATTCCGGCGGTGTAGGCGGCCTCGTCTTCGATGAATACGCTGCGGCCTTGGCGGTCAGTGCGACTGATGTCGGTGAACACCTCGAGGAAGTGTGCGGCCCCGTCGGGTGCTGTTTCGATGCAGCGTGTGAGCACTTTCCTAACCTGGTCTTGACGCAGGTAGTGCAGCACGTCTTTGGCGACAACAATCCCGAATTGCTGTGCCACGGGATAGTTTTCGATCCGCTTCTCAATAATCTCGATGCGGTGGGCCCAGTCCGGGCAGCCCGCCAGCCGTGAGCGCAGGATCCGGGCTGGCACCTGGTCGACGGCGGCGACATCGAATCCTGTGCGAGCCAACGCCACGGTGTAGGTGCCCATCCCGTATCCCAGCTCCAACGCGGTGCGTGGTGTGCGGGTGCCGATGGAATTGAGGAATCCGGCGAACCGGTCGGAGACCGGCGCGCAGAGCCGTTCGGCAGTCTGAGCGCCGTCGGCGAGGGCGTTGAGATAGAACTCGCTGAGCTCATGTTGGGAACGAACAACGCACATGTGGCAGCTCCTAGAATCCGTCGATTTCGACTGTTTGACCGGGAATGCGCAGAGAAAGCGCGAGCGCCTCGGTAACGCGCATCGGCAGGAAGTGCTCATTGAGGCGGCTGCGGGTTTCGGTGCCGCGCAACCAGTTCTGCATGAGTGCACGATTGCTGTCGCTGTGGAACAACCCGTCGTGGGTCTCCCGCGAGACGTATTCGTCATCGGTGAGCAACGACGCGTTGGCGCGGGTCAGGATCTCCGCTACCGCGCCGATCTTGTCGGCGTCCGGACCCCGGGGAACGTCGTAGCAGGTGACATGCATCGAGTACAGGGTCGACAACTGCGCTTCCAGATCGACGCTAGAGGTGCGGCCGTTTTTGTTGTAGACCCCGTCCGGGAAGGTCGTCCAATGCCGGATCGAGGGTGTTGTCTGCTCGAATGACAAGGTGCCAAGGGTGATTGTGGTGTCGGTCTCGGCGTCTACGAGCCGGAAGGTGGAGGTGATATCGGTTTCGCCGTAACGGCGCGGTTCCCGCGCCAGAACCGCGCAGCGGGAGTCGCCGCCGAGCATCTCGGTAGCAGGATGGGACACGCGCTGCCATTGATCGGCGGGGTAGGCGCCGAAGGAGCACACCTGCAGTCGGAGTGGCCGAGTGGGGAATAGCAGCTTATTCAGCGAAAGAACCTGCACGGCAAGGTCGATGTAGTGGTAGCTGCCGTGCATCAGCATCCCGTAACCATTGCGGTACGGGTGATCGTCGCGGGTGACGAATTCGTGTTCCAAGTTCCAGACACCGCCGGCCGCCCGAAGGTGGAACGAGGTCAGCGGCGACTTCCACCGCAGCATTCGTTCGCGCAGTGACGTGATGACCCGATCGTTATAGATGCTGTGGTAGCGACTCAGCGTCATCACCGAGTGGTGAGCCTTGCGCCGCTGGGCTGTTGCGATGAGCTCGGCCATGGTGGTCGAGATCAGGGTCGGGTCGAAACGGTCGCCGATCATCGGTGCCAGCACCGGCTTCTCGACCAGCGAATCGATTCCGTCCTCGACGCATTGGCGAAGGTACTGTTCGTGCGAGCCCACCTCGGTGGCGATGTATGCCTTCATAGGAAGACCGGGCACACGGATGCACCCGAGCGCCGAGCGAGTCGTCTCGCGCGTCCGCGTCGGATTTCCCCGGTCCGCTTGGACAAACAACTTCATGCGCGGTTGCGGATCGGCGCCTACGAGCCGCGCCTCGATCACCTCTCGCTCAGATTCCAGGTCGACGATCGACCATGAATCCAGGTATCCGTCGGCGATCGCTGCCTTGATGCACGGCATGTACTTGTTGCGGACGATCGCGTCGAAGCCGATCACGACCAGTTGATGGATGCTCACCAGTACCTCCGTTCTGGGGCGGCGAAACGGTCGGTTCGCCGCCGGTGCCGCATCACTGGGCACGTGCGTCACTCAGCGATCAGCCCAAGAGGAATGCGCGAAAACCACTGCTGTGCTGGGTATTCCAGCGACCTGGCGAGTGATGCGGTGTTTCCACGGTCGCAGTTTCACGACGATGCGGGAAGTAACGTCAGGGGTACTGCGGTGGCACTTAGGGGGTACGCTTCTCACACGAACTGGTACGGGGGTGAGTGCAGATGCCTGTGCAACTCTTATGGACCGGCTTGGAGGTGCGCGCTCTGCGCGACGCACTGCGGGAAACCCGCGCCGGCTTCTGCGAGCTCACCGGTGTGCGCTCCGATGCCCTTCGAAAGTGGGAGCGTCGGGGCCCGACGCTGACGCTGCGCGCGGTGAACGCCGCGATCATGGACACTACCCTCGCGCGGACGACCATCGACCAACGCACGCATTTCGAACTGCGCTGTGCTGAGCTGCACCGGGAGCACAACCTGTCCGAGTCGTCGAATCCCACGTCTAAGCTCAAGGGTGATGGTCCCCAGCGGTCACCCGCACCGCATAAATCGCAGTACCTCATGGAGATCAACGACATGAACCGCCGTTCGCTTCTCAGCGTCCTGGGTGTCGGCAGCGCTGTGCTGGCGGCACCGGTCGACTGGGATCAGATCGTCGCGGCGACGAGGACGGGTTCGGTCGACGCAACCGCCGCCGAGCAATACACAGTCATCAACCGCGCGCTCTGGCAGGACTACTCCGAGGCAGAAACAAAAGCTGAGATCTTCGCAGCGGTCCGCAGTCATCTCGACAAGCTGATCGACGGTGTGCGACACGCGCGCAACAACAAGGTCCGCACACACCTGTACGAACTGAGCAGCGAGGCGCTGCAACTGCTCGGCGAGATCCTCTTCGACAGCTACGATTACCACGCTGCGGCATCCTGCTACACCCTCGCCGCATCCTTTGGAAAGGAAGCCGCTGCGCACGACTTGTGGGCATGCGCGCTGACCAGACACGCCTATTTGGGCATCTACAACCATCAATACGCCGCCGCGATCCCGCTCCTGGAATCCGCCAGTTACCTTGCGCAGCGAGGCGATTCCCAACTGACCACTCGCTACTGGGTCGACGCTGTACACGCGCAAGCCCTCGCTGGCCTTGGCGACGCCACCGGATGGGCAGGCGCCGCCGAGTCCGCGCAAGGTGTGCAAGATCTGGGGCGCGAAACGCTGATCGGCTGGTTACGTTTCGACGGCACACGTCTGGACGAGGAACGCGGCCACTGCCTGGTCCAACTCGGACAGCACGAGCGCGCCGAAACCACGCTGGCGACCCTGCTGGATCGGCCCCTGTCTACGCGGCGACGTGCGGGCGTTCTCATCGACCTGGCCGCGAGCTCCGCGCTGCGGCGAGATCCGGTGCAATTGGTCGCCTTCGGCAACGCCGCCCTCGACGCGGCGCACCGAACGCATTCCGGATACCTTGGTCGCCGACTGGATGACTTACGCGAGCACCTCCGCCCCTTGTTCGCCGACGTCCACGTCCGCAACCTCGACGAGCAGATCGCATACTTACCGTCGCCAACGACCACCCCGAGGAGAGACGTTGCTCAACGACACTGACCGCGGCCGGATCTTCCGCAACGCCTGGATCGAAGGCGTCCACACCTACTACCCGGGTGAGCCCAAACCCGGGTACGTCGCCGGGTGGGAAGACATGCCGGGCTGGGAGCAAGCCGCTGCGATCGCGGTCTACGACCAGGTGGCCCAGTTCTTGACCGCCACCGACGGTGCCGCAACCAAACTCACGCCTGAGCAGAAGGGGCGATGGGTGGCCCTGTGCTGGATCGGGCAGATCCACAAGCACTTTCCCTCCCCGAAGCCGTCCTACATCGCCGATTGGAACGATATGCCGGACTGGCAGCGGCAGACCGATTCACACATCTTCGAGGTCATCGAGGCGTCGATCGCCGCAATCACTCAGTAGGTCCTTCAGGTAGGCCCGGTTCCCGGGCTATCCTTGTAAATCGAAAACCTGACTGTTCTGTTGTAACCGCACTTTTCATAAAGCGCATGTGCTGCAGCCCGTTTGCTGCCCGTATCGAGAATGACGGCTCGATACCCGGCGTTTCGGGCATTGCTTTCCAAGCGGGCAAGCAGTTGCTGAGCGATGCCCATGTCGGCGTACGTGAGGATCGACATACATGCGTTTGATCTCGACAGTTTGACCGGTTGGATCATCTGTGTGGCGCCGGTACCCGCCGCAGCCGATTCAATCAACGGCACTGCAAGAGCTTTCGCGGGCCCTGTCCAGCTCGCCGCGCCGGAGCCGGGTCGCCGGTGGTGCGGCATCGACGACGGGAGAACTCTATGGGCGTCCACCAACTGGTCGTGATCGGCTTCGACGAGATCGTCCGCAACAAGTACATGCCTGTTATCTGAGCCGCGATCGGGGACGGTGATCTCGATTCATGGTCGATTCCGATTGTAGATCTGGAATCTGAGCGTGAAGCCATCGAGGCGCGGCTCATCGGTGTCGATCCGCAGCCGCGGATGAAGCTGTTCGTCTCGTTGGACCGGGGTGACGCCGCGCGGGCGCTGGAGACCGCGCAATCAGCTCTGAGGTTCTTGCGGATACCGGGGCTGCCGATGAAGGCGTACATCGCCACCGAAGTCGGCTCGCATGAGCAATACCTGCGTCGTTGTGTGGAGGAGGGAGTCGACTCGCTGGTCGAAAAGCCTGTATTGGCGCGCACGTCCCCAACCCGGAATCGGTGGCCGATCACACCTGCCGAACCGCGCAGCGCGCAGCCCTGATCGCTGCCCTCGAAGGCGGCAACCCCGCCAAAGCCGCGCACATCGCGATCTGGCACGACTCCCAAGAGACCCGTACCCGCGACCTGAACAAGACCGCCAAACCGTTCCTGCCCAGCGTCGACCACGAAGCCGTCACCGCCGCACAAGTCGCCGCTGCCTGAACTCCTGCGAAAGCTGTTGAACGACACTGTCGGCGAGTTCGAAGCCCAAGCCACCGTCGAGGCAGTCTGTGCCCGCGACGCGGACCGTCTCGAGTGCCGGTTCCATGCACTCGAATATCGCGCCGCGGGCGACACGCTCATGCAGGAATGGATCACCGACTCCCGCGCTCGGCTGAAGACAACCACCGCGATACGTATAGCCGACGTGGCACTGACCACCTCGCCGTTGAAGTGGCGTCAATGCCGGCAGGCACTGGATACCGACCGTGTCTGCCGCGAGATCGCTGGTCAACCGGATTGTGTGAGGCAATAATTGCCTCGTGCGACCAGCCCTTCGCCAATCCGATCCGCGGGAAACCGCGGAAACGCTGTTCGGTGCCGAACTGCGCGCCCGACGTAAGGCCGCCGGCCTTTCATTGCGGCAGTTGGCGCCACGCGTGCTGGTCAGCCACGATCTGCTGTGGAGGATCGAGACGGCACAGCGTCGGCCGCATCCTGACTTGGTTGACCGGCTCGACCGAGCCCTCGGTGCTCGAGGCCAGCTGAATCGGCTCGCCGCCCCGTTCACCGATATTGTCCTTCAGCCTCAAGATATTTCGTTGGAGCCAGACCTCGTTGGACCGTCGCTTCGTGATCTGATCACGCAGGTCCGCATGGCTGACCACACCATGGCAGCCAAACGCCTACCCGAGGTGGTGGCCCAGGCAAAGGGCGCCGAGAAGTTTGTGTGTCGGGTCAACGAGTCGCAGAGGGCGCAGTTACTGCGGAATATCGCTGAAGCGCATCAACTCGCCGGTTGGATGCTGTTCGATCGAGGCAGCGTCTCATTAGCCGAGGATGCGTTCGCCAATGCCCGGCGGACGGCAGAACGCATCGGCGCAATGGATCTAATTGCGTTCGTCGGCGGCCCGAACGCCGCCTTCATGAGCACCTGGAGCGGGGATCCAGCCCAGGGTGCCGAGCGAGCATATGGGGCGATGTCATGGGCGCGGCGCAGTGGAAATCGGCGCTTGACAGCGTTCGTGGCCACGATCGCCGCGCGTGCACACGCGAGAATGGACGAAGCCGACCTCTGCACCAAGATGCTCGTTGAAGCCGAATCGGAGCTGTCCCGGCATCAGCCACAAGAGCCCGACCCGGTCTGGCTGGACGTGTTCGATGACGCTGCGTTGGCTGGGCATCGCGGTTCGTGCTTGTTGGATCTCGGGCAACCACGGCACGCCGTCGAGTCTTTGCGTGAGCAGGATTCGGCCAGCCCAGTGGTCTTCCTGCGCAATCGCACCATTTGGCAACTAGAACAAGCCGAGGCGCAATTGCGAATGGGTGAGGATGAAGCCGCAGCAGCGGCAGTGAATCATGCGATGGATGCCGTAACAGCCAGTTCCATTACTCCTCGGGTTGCGCGCATGTTCCGCTCAATCCTTCTGAAACTGCGCGCATCCGGTGATACGGCAGTGTCGCCAACTGCTGACCGGTTAGAGGTCTTCATCGGGGCGTGCGCGTGAGCGGGTAAGTCGCCCAACGCATCTCGATCCCTACACCGCTGTCCACGACAATCAGCAGTTCGCCTTGCAACCGGCCTTCCGCTGCTCGGAAACGTCCCGGCCCTTCCGGTTCGAAGCGGGTGTCGCTGGCGAGTGGGTCATCCGCCAGGCTCGCGTGCAGGCCGTCGTGCTCCCACCGGAACACCGTTTCGTCGGCTTCCGACCACCAGCTGCCCAGAAGCGGACGGATCTCTGGTGGACACGACACCGGCTGCCATTTGCGTGGCGGTTGGATTGGCTGGGATGCGATTGCCTCGCAGAGGATTTCGGCGGCGAGGTCAGCAGGTTTGATCCCGCGGGTGGCGTTGGCCAACGCGACCACCGTCACTCCGGTAGCGCGGTCCAACGTCAGTGCGGACTGGAAGCCCGGCATCGCGCCGGTGTGCCCGGCGAGGACGCGGTCACCCCTGCGTTCCAGGATCAACCCGAGGCCCCAGCCTTTGGTCCATGCTCCGGTGTCGACCATGACCTGCAGGGTGTGCATGCTGTCGACGACCGGTGCAGGAAGAACGTCGGGTTCTCCCCCGGCGAGTGCGTGTCCCCAGCGCAGGAGATCGGCTGGCGCGGACCACATTTGGCCGCCGACACCGATGGAGGCTTGGTCCATTACCGGTTCGCGATGGACAGTGGCGATATACGGATCCAACCGGTAGCCGATCGCTGCATCCGCAGGCCGTGCCCAACTCGTCTGGGAAAGGTCGAGCGGAGCTAGCAGTCTCTGCTCGATCAGCTTTTCGCACGGTTGACCACTGACATTTTCGATGATCTGGCCGAGCACGGCGTATCCGAGGTTCGAGTAATGCCACCGCTGTCCCGGATCGGCGACCAATTCAACATCCTGAAACGCGTCGCGCAGTTCGGCGGCCGTCGGTCCTTGCATGCTCTCCCACATGTCCACCGGGGCTTCGCGTTGCAGCCCACTGCTGTGCGACAACAGCATCCGAAGTGGGAGATGCCCGAACGGCGTGCCGGGTAGATAGCAATCGACGGTGGAGTTCAGGCTCAGATCACCGCGGTGGGCCAGCAACAACGTGACCGCCGCGGTGAACGTTTTCGTGATCGACCCGATGCGGTAGATGCTGTCGATCGTGGCTGGCATCCGGTTCTCGACATCCGCGTATCCGGATGAGGCTGCCGCGAAAGGGACGCCCTCGACGCTGATCGCGACGGTCAAGCTCGGTATCTGTGCGGCGGTCTGCGCCTGCGCAACCTTGGCGGCCAGCGCCGTCTGGAAGTCGGTGTCCATGCGCCCCTTTCCTTCTTGACCAGCATCCCACACCCTCGGCGACACGTTGTTGACAAAGTTTCTGTCCACAGCAAAGTCCTTCCACACCGGATTTCCGCAGACCAGGGTGAAATCAGCACCGCGGACGTCGGTCCGCACATTCGACACAGCGAACTGACGAAGTGTCCGATCGAGGAATCGGACGACAGCGAAAGCCACAGCCGTGTCGAAAGGGACAAACCGTCGATCGCTGGTGCCTCTGATCCGAGGAGGCCCGATGAATGACATCCAAGAATCCAATCTCCCGATTCTGATCTGGATGCCCCGCATGGGTCTCCCAGCCATATGCGCAGAGAGGTGGTTGGCATGTCGATCGAAGACGACGAGCAATCGTTGATGACCAGCGTCAGAACCCAGCATCAAGCGAAGAGCGTCGGCAATGGCAATTGGGTTGTGAGCTTTCTACCCGGTCGGACCTTCTCGCAGGACCAAGCCTTCGCCGCGCTTCGTGCCGCTGATGAGTGGGCCGCGATGCAAGCGTGCGCGAGTCTCCTCGGCCTGACCGCGCTTGAGCTTGTGGGCATGGCAGCAACAGAGTGCACCTGGCCGCCGCCCGAGAAATCGCGATCAGGCCAATCGCGTATCCGTTTCTGGAAGGGGATTTCCCGATGATCCGCGAGCGGGCTTTGCTGCGTGTGTCGGATATCGCGGCCCTCAGCAAGGGTGCAGCATGTGGGCGGCGCGGCGTTGCGGTGCGCGCGTGGAAGTCCATCCGGTTGCGGTCGATGCAGCTTGCGGTGGTCAGTGAACCGAAGCGCCGCCATCGGAGGGGGCAGTGATGTTCGAGAGCTGCCACAGCGTGGGCGAGGTGGCCCACGTGTATCGCGGGTTGGGGTTCGCGGTGTCGTGTGCGTTCGAGCGTGTGTCGTTGATCGCGACGACGGCGTTGGGTGCGGTGTCGATGCCCTCTGATCTCGGCAGGCAGGTGCGTGAGGAGCTTCTCGAGGAGGCCCGGTGCGCGTCGGCGCCGATCATCAGCTACTCCCGACCGAATCGCGAGTGGGTCTTCCTCGTCGGCCCGGCGTGGGGCAGCAGGCTCGGGGTGCACATCCCGGCCCAGTTGCAGGAGCGCGGCGTGCGGATCCTGGTGTCCGGCGAGCGAGTCTGGCTTCCGATGACCGACCATCAGACCGGGTGGTACTGGGTGTCGCAGCCTATAACGGCACATTCGTTGCCGTCGCGTACCAGCGTGGTATCCGCTGCTCGTCGGCTCTGTGGCCCGGCTCGGTCGTCTGTGGTGTGGCGGTGAGCAATGCACGCCATTCCAGATTCGGTTGGGGTTGCGGCGGTCTCCAATGGTCCGAATCCGACTCAGGGACACTCTTCCTGTCCGATGAGGCGTTGTTATCGGCGATCCGGGGCCATCACGTAGGCATTCATCCGCTGGCGAAGCTGGCGCACGAGTTCGGTGTCATGTACCAGCGGCGTCTGGCCACGTTCGGTAGTGAGTGTCGTTGCCGCGCAAATGAACTCGTACTTGCGGTGGATGTGTGGGTCGCCGACCGGCTGCCCGTCCCGCATCCAAAGGCGAGGATGCATACTGAGACGTTGGGGGCGGTGATAGCCCGGTTGGCTCAGGCCCACGTATACGCCTACCACCTGTTGATGACGATCGATCCTGCCGACCCGGCCGTGCACGCGGCCTGGTACCAGCTAGCCGAACTCGTCGATGGCTACACCGATCTGACCGCCGACATCGCACGGCGGGCACGGCGACTTCCAGCCCTGGGCGCAGTCCGGTGCCCCGCACCAGACTCCCCGGCAAAGATGCCGTGCTGACCGCCTGCCGAGGGTTCCCGAACATGACCGACTATCCGCTGTTGGACGCGGCCCGGGGAACTCGCAGTATTGCATCAGACCCGCGAACATACGCCGCTGTGCGCGCTCGAGGATATCGATTGGCAGCGCACCCGTGTGATGTCGGCAATCGACCGATGGGTGGTGGCGGCCACTGCGATCCGGTTCCCCACCGCGAAGACCCATATCCACACAATGGGGCAGGTCATGGACCAGCTTGCACAGCTCTGACCGTGCACACCCATAGCGCACTCGCCGGCGCCCCGGAGGGGCTCTTCTACGACGCCTCGCTGTGGCTGGGCGAAGCCGCGAGGGCGTATCAGGACTTTGCCGACGAACTTGCCTGCGGGCATCCGCCGACTACCCCAACACTCCTTGCCCTAGTGAGAAGTGCTGTCTCCCAAAGCATTCCATCTACCTACCAATACCGATCGTCCCTTGGGAAAGGAGCGCAGTACCCCTATGCTCGATAACCCACCGCATTCCGCCGACCGGCTCGCCGAGCGGATCACGCTCACCCAGATGGGTGGCGGGTCGGATCGATACCGCGACAAGACCCGTGCCTCGCACAACTTCCACACCGACCCCGTCGCAGCAGGTGTCGCGCTTCGCCTGGTCCGCCCGCACCAGCTGGTCCTGTCGGATTTCATGAATTGCTCCGCGATCGACATCACCGCCGACTCGGAACTGCTGGCGCGACTGCGATCAGCGACCGCACTGAAGTGGGCGACGTTGCTGGCGGCGAATTTCGACGCATGGTTTCAGCACCGGAGCACCAGGGGGCGGCGGCATGGCAGCTGGATGCACGACTCGCTCACCCCCTCGGTCGCATTCGGATTGCCGTTTGTCACCTTCACCCTCGAGCGGATCCGGAGCGACGTCCGCGACCCTAACGGTCGCGCAATGGAAGTCGCGTGCGCGGTCGACTACGAGGCCTTCGTGGAATGGATGCACGAGGGGGTGTGTGCATGAACTGGCGACGCTGGATCCAATCACCAGCACAGGCGCCTTCTATCTCGGGCTGCACGACTTCCTATCACCATCCGCCCGCGCTCAGGTACAGCGCATTGGGCGAGGGTCGTGTTCGGCTGTATGCCGATTGCGGGCGCGCGCGATTCGACGGCGAGAACCGTTTGATCAGCGTGGCGTGCCCGGCTGTGCTTTGCGGCTCGGTCCCGGTGTCCGACAACCGGATCGGCGCACACCACACATGGAACGCTCAACCGTGTCAGTGGGTCGGAGCGCGCATCATCGACGACACCGCCCAACCCGTGCAGGCGATGTCGTGAACGTCTCGACCTCACCCGAGCTCGATGACACGACAAACCTGGGTGAGTGCCTCACCGACCCTGGTCACCTCACTGTTTGCGAGGCGAATTGCGCGATGAGTCGCCACCACGACTGCGCACCACAGTGTCTAGTCCTGCACCGAGAATTGCACACCTTCGGCGCGGAATTCACCGCCGTCGCTGGGCCGCTCGACTCGACCGTCATCTGGGGCCTGCGGAACGATGTGTGTCCGGCGCGCTGGCACCGCCGAGGAGCGGCGCGCTGGATCAATGCGGTGGTCACCGTGGACGGCGCGATGACCTCTCGTCGCATCGGATTCGATGCCGTCGTGGAGTGTTTGTAATGCCGTGGCGGCAACTGGGCCTCGTGATTGTGGTCGTGGTGGTGTTCGCCTCGACGATCGTGTGGGCCGGGTGGGTTGTCTGCAAGAGCCCGTCGGGTGACGGGCTGGATGGCCACCGCAACACGACGCGGGATGGCACCGGCTATGCCGACTTCGGTGTGAGTGCGGCCGGCATTCTTTCGAGGCTCGAGGACGAGTACGACGCCAATAGCGATGCTGACAGCGGTGGGGAGGGATAGGGATGGCGCGGGGGTGGTGTCGGTCGTGCGGCGGATCGCTGTCGTCTGGTCATGTGGGTGGCCTGTGTGCGATCTGCGCGTCGGCGCGGGGGTTCCGGCAGCTACTCCCGCCTGGGTTCTTCGACACGCTGTCGATGCGAGAAGCATTGGCGCACCATGATTTCGGGATGGTTTTCACCGCCATCCGGGAACGCACCGGGTTGTCACAGTATGACCTGGGGCAGCTGGTGGGTCTGAACCAGGAACGGGTCTCGAAGATCGAGCGCAGAACGCGGAAGGTGGCTGGGCTTGATGTCGCCATCCGGATATCGGTGGCGTTCGAGATCCCCGCGCAGTTCCTGGGTTTCCCGGGCGAGGCGAGTAATAGCCTGGCAGCGGAGGAAGTGGATTGGGTGGAGCGGCGTGACTTCCTGTCTGTGTTGATGGCGGCCGCGCTCGGCTCCAATTTGCATCCCGAACTCGATCGGCTGAGCGGTCAGCTCCCGGAGCGGTTGAAGGATTTTCACCGCACGCGGATCGGTGTCAAGGATGTCGAGGCGATCGAGGCGCTCAGCGAGTACTACCGCTGTCAGGATCTCGCCCACGGTAGTGCCTTGTACAGGGATGCTGCCCTGACCCAGCTGCGTGAGGTCCGCACCTACCAACACGTCGCCTGTAGTGAGGCGCTGCGGCCGCGGTTGTGGGTGGCCACGGCGGAGCTGGCGTGGGTGACCGGTTGGCTGGCCTACGATCTCGAGGACCACGATGGCGCCCGCCGCCTGTGGACCTATGCCGTGTGGGCGGCTGGTCAGGGTGCCGACCATCCGCACAGCGCTGATCTGGCGGCGAACATTTTGCTCGATACGGCTCATCAGTCATTGCATCTGTGGCGTCCGCTGTGGACGGCACCGGAGCCCGACCAACGACGTTGCCAGCAAAGGTATCTCGACGAGGCGCTTCGCTGCGCGCAGACCGCCGCGGCGACCGCGAGCAGCCGCCGCTACCCGGTCAGTTCCGTCACCGAGGGATACATCGCGTCGGTGACAGCGTGGTGCTGGGCTGCGCGCGGAGACGCCGAAGCGGTGCACCGATCGATCGAACGCTCTGAAGACCTCTATGCACAAGCGGACCGGAACAATCTGCCTGCGTGGTCGTCGTTCCTCACCGCCGCCGAAATCTCTGCACAGCATGGACATTCGCACTACTTGCTGTCGACTCATGACCGTGACCACGCTGCGCAAGCGATCGAGCTGCTCACCGCTGGCGTGGACGGCCACGCCGTCGAACATGCCCGCAGCAAGGCCGTCGCGTTGCCGACATTGGCGGGCGCCTACCTGCAAGCCGGTGACCACGACAGCGCCGCCTACTACTGCGGCTCAGCGATCCAGCAGATCAACGCACTGACCTCGCGGCGTTGCTACACCCGGCTGCGTGACTTGAATCGGATTGCCGCACAATATGATCGGGACTCAGCCGTCACCGATATGCGAGCCCACATCGCCGACACCGTGGCGTTGCCGACGTGATCGACAGCGGGCCTCCCGGGCCGCCCGACTCGCGACCCCACCGGACCCGCTGATCTCGGCCGATTGATCCGCCAGCTTGCACGCGGGCTGGTGATCCGCCGCCCTCCGGCTGGGCGAAGCGCTCGATATCGACGATCACCGCACCGAACCGGCATTGTCCGGCGCTGATCGCGCGTGGCTGCGCAGCCGAGCTTCCGAAGTGGTCGCGCGTACCGGGGTACCGAGTGGCCGTTGGGAATCGGGCTGATCCACGCCGACGCAGACGCCGCGAACATGGTCGGTACCGAGAACGGGTGGGTGCTGATCGACTGGGACAACACCAGCATTCGGCCCCAGAGACTCGACCTAGCCGGGGCAGTGCCCGACCATTTCCACGAATCCGACCGCTACCGAGAACAATTCAGCACCGCCTACGGCTACGACATATTCACCTGGTCGGGCTGGACGTCACTGCGCGACATCGTCGAACTGCATTCGATCGGCAGCTACATCCGCCTGGCGCCGGACAAGCCGGCCGCCGCGAACGAACTACACCGCAGGGTCCGGTCCCTGCACAGCGGCGACCGATCCGTCATCTGGCAGCCGGTGTCCTAACTAACCCGCATCATCTCGGTGCGCCGCCCGGCCCGCAAGAGCGAATCGGATGTGAGGTTCCCAGCCCACCTTTCGGTGTGAGCGCGCGGCTGCTTTCTGGCTGATGACCAGGGGAGATATCGGAAATTTCGGAACGCAACATCCTTTGGATCTATGTCCAAAGGATGTTGGGCGGTGCCTGCGTGCACGCGAGCCTGAATGAGGCATCCGACACCAGATGCGCTCGCTGAGGACTAGCAGCCGCGAACGTGTCGGCCGGTGCGAGGCGGTGTTGGGATGCTGTCCGGCTACCTGGGGAGGCGTGTGCATGAACACCGTTAGGGATACAGAGCTGCTTCTGGTCAAGCACCGCGACTGCGCCGCCGAGGTCGATCCACAGTTCGGATCGATCACCGAAGCCCGGTTCGTCATGAGGGTCCACTCCGGGCACGGCCCGCGGTGTCGCCAGTACATCGCTGCCGCCGCATACACCGCGGGCCAGCAGGCGCAAGACGACCCGGACGCTTAGCCGCCCAAGGGGGCACGAGCGCACGCAACCAAGTCATGATGAAAGGCGAACATCCGTGAGCACCGGGAAGTCAGCCCTACCGCCGCACCCGCCGGGAGACGAGCCAGTACCGGTGCCGATATGGGAGACCTGGTTCAGTGCCTACCCGCACGCCACCTACTGCGCGATGCGCGAGCACCAAGGGTCCCTGGTGCCGGTCGAGATCGCGCCGGGTGTGGAAGCGGACCTGGTCCTCGACCATGAGATCGCCCGATTGATCCTGCCCGATGATGATCATTACCGGGTTGATCCCCGCCGCTGGCAGGACAGTGTCGCGTCCGACTGTCCCGCGTTGCCGGTTCTGAGCTGGCGGCCCGATGCCTTGCGCTCCGACAGCACAGAGCACACCCGGTATCGGCGCGCGGTGACCGACAGCCTCAAAGACATCGATCAGTACGCGTTGTCCCGCATGGCCGAAACCACGGCGAAAGCATTGATCAACCAGTTCTGTACGGCCGGTGCGGCGGACCTGTTGCACGAGTACGCGATTCCGCTCACCGTGACCGTTCTCGACAGTGTGCTCGGGTTGGCGCCCGCACCAGCCCAGCAGGCGTTCACCGCGACCGCGGCACTGTATGACTCGCTCGATCCGGCTGCGGCGCATCAGCTTCTGATCGAGGCGATGCAGGAAGCGGTGGAGATCAAAAGGACTCACCGCGGCGCCGATGTGGCCACCTCGCTGCTGGCGCACCCATCGGATCTGTCCACCGTCGAGGTGGCGCACACGCTGGCCATGCTGTATTCGCTCGGGACCGAACTGACGTGGAACCTGATCTGCATCACCCTGGCCGAGACGATCACCGCTGATCTCGCGGCGCAACCGCTGTCGACCCGGGAGTTGATCGATGAAGCCCTGTTCAACAACCCACCGCTGGCCATCGCCAACCCCCGGTTCCCGCGGGGGATCCAGCCCCTGCCCAGCATGACGCTGCAGCCGCACCGGCCCGTGCTGATCAGCCTGGCCGCAGCCAACCAATCCGTGCAAGGTGACCGCACCGGCAACCGGTCGCATTTGGGGTGGGGCGCCGGCCCGCACGAATGTCCAGCCCAATCCGAGGCACTGCTCATCGCGGGAGAAGGCGTCAGCCAGCTAATCGACGCGCTACCGGAGATCGCACTCGCCATCCCCGCCGACCAACTGCAGTGGCGGCCCAACCCGTTCCGCCGTGCGCTCAAAGCTTTTCCGGTCACCTTCCCGCCGTCGCCGCCGCTTCCGCTGACCTAGTAGGAGATTTTTCTGCCGTGCAGCAGCACACACCCACACAAACCGGCACGACCGGCGGTGTCTCGATCGAGGACCTCGGGCCCCGAATCCCGATCTACACACCCGATTTCGCTGTCGACCCGCTGCGCCGATACCAGCAGATGCGCGAGCGCTACGGTGCGCTGGTGCCGGTCGAGCTCGCCGCCGGTTTGGACGCAACGCTGGTTATCGACTATCGCACCGCGATCGGCATCCTCAACGACTCCGAGCATTTCACCGCCGACCCGCGCGCCTGGCAGCAGACGGTACCCGAAACCCAACGCCGCCAGTGGGACGTCTACACCATGATCCAATGGCGGCCGAACTCGTTGCGCAGCAACGGCAAAGAACACGACCGCTACCGTGAGGCGACAACCGCCGCACTCGCCGGGATCAACCAATACCCCCTGCAACAACTGGTGGAACAAACCGCGGGCGCAGCGGTCAACACCTTCTGCCGCGACGGGGTCGCCGATCTGCTGAGTCAGTACTGCGGGCCGGTGGCATTCACAGTGGTCACCACCATCCTCGGATGCACACCCGAGCTGGCCGCACGTCTGGGCGCCGCCTCAGCGGCGCTGTTCGACGGCCGCGACACCGACACCGTCAACCAGATGTTCGATGACGCGTTGCGGGAACTGACCCGCAACAAACGCGCCGCCCCCGGCGACGACGTCGCGTCTCGACTGGTCAACCATCCCGCTCGTCTGGACGACGACGAGATGGTGCAACAACTGCTGACCATCGTGTCGGCCGCGATCGAGGTCCCCCAAAACCTCATCGCCAACACCTTGCTGCTGTTGCTGAGCCAACGCGACCGGTTCACCGCCAGCACAGCGAGTGGCTTGCCTGCCTCGACCAGTGCGGCCATCGACGAAACCCTGTTCACCAACCCGCCGATGGCCAACTACTGCATCACCTATCCGCGACAACCCCGGCGTATCGAGAATGTGTGGCTGCCTGCCCGGCAGCGTGTCGGCAGCGTGTGGCTGCCCGCGAATCAGCCCGTCGTCACCAGCATGGCCGCGATCAACGACAGCCCCGAGATCAACACCGGCCACTACCTCGACAACCGGTCACACATGGCCTACGGGTCCGGCCCGCACGCCTGCCCGAACCCCGCCCGCGTCATGGCCCGCCTGATCGCAGAAGGCACCATCGATGAACTCCTGGACCGCCTGCCCGAGCTGCATCTCGCGGTCGATCCCACCGAGCTGGCCTGGCGGCCAGGCCCATTCCACCGCGCGCTGACCGGGCTTCCCGTCACCTTCCCCAAGTCCCGGCCGCTGCCCATCCACGTCTAGGAACGATCATGACCAGCATCGACCAGCACACTCCGGTCCCGCATCCCGCAATCGACGCTCACGCTGACGGTTTCTTCTCCTGCCAGCTGGCCACCATTGTGCTGACCGAGATGCAGGCATTGACTCTCTGCGACATCTTCGAAGGTTCTGTCGCGTACGCCAATGAGTCGTGGCTGCTCGAACCCGGCCGCCGGATGGCCGAGGAGGTCCGGGCTCGGGCCCAGGAAGATCCCCACCACGGCGAGCGGTGGGGCGTGCACTTCGCCGCGCTCGCCGAACTCTGCGAATCCTGGCATCCGGCACAGGCTTTCGCGGTCCTGAACGCGATCGACAGGTACTGGATCAGCGACGTAGACGACGCGTTGTCCGCGGTAGGTCTGGTTCGCGGACCCGCGCGGCAGCACAACCCTGACCCAGCCGCAGCTGCAGGCTCTGGATACCGACCCACACGTCTATCGGGAGTTCTTCGCCCAGCAGCTGGCCACCGCGCGCCGGGCGTGGCATCCGGAGCAGGCGGTCGCATTAATACTGACGCTGTATGAGGTCATCGACACGCCGATCGCGCGGTTCGACGACCAGTGGTGGCCCCACCACGGCACCACGATGGCGACCATGTCCCGCGCTGGTGCCACGGTGGCGCACCACAACGAACGGTGGCTCGGCCAATCCTGGCATCCGGAACAGGCTTTCGCCGTCCTCGGTGCCATCACCTGCCACCGTGTAGTCCATTGCGACTCGGTCACCGCTCTGCGCGCGGTCGGTCTCTGGCCCTGATCACACAGACCAGGCAGCAGAACGCTTCGGGCTACCGATGACATTCCCTGTATCCGAACGCACACGAAAGATATTGCAACCCAACATGATTCGGCGGCACATGCTACGGCTACAGCCGTCGGCGGGTCGCCTGGCGAGAAGGCGAGTATCCACATGACCATCGATCTCACCACCACCGCATGCGAGCACGTCGGCGGCGAACCTGTCGTCGACGCCTTGCGGACCGCGTTGCTCGGCCCGGATACCGCGCTGCGGACGCGGGTCCGTGACGTCGTGACCGGATTGAATGACCTCCCGATGTCGGGCCTGACGTATGCCGAGCACGCCGCCCGCGGGCCGGTCCTGCTGCGTTCGGTGCTTGCGGGGCTCGGCGTGTCCGCGGGTGCCCTCGCTGGCGACGCCAGGTTTCGCGGTGTTGTCGTTGACGAGTCCGCGATGAGCGCGCCGCGGCTGTTGCCGGTGGAGACCGGGCACATCGACTTGGCGGTTGGCGGGATCGTTTCGCTGGGGACCGGCACGCCGTATCAGCAGCAGTGCTTGGCCGACCTCGACACCGGCGCCGCGGTGGGGGTGATGATGCTGACCGAGGTCGGGGGAACCAATGGAGCCGACCATCGCACGCTGGCGGTCTGGGATCCGGTAACGAAGGGATTCTGGCTACGGACTCCCGACATCCGCGCAGCCTACAACCTGCCGAACGTGGCCTTGGCCGACGTGCCGAATGTTGTGTTGGCTATTGCACGGCTGTACGTGCACGGCCGCGACGAGGGCGTGTTCGCGTTCCTGCTGCGGCTGCGCACCACCGACGGGTTGGCCGAGGGTGTCGATGTTGTCGACCTTCCGGACAAGGACTTCGCGCCGATGCCGCACGCGATCATCCGGTTCCGGGATTGCTGGGTACCCCACGACGCGCTGCTGGCCGGAGACTGGGCTCGAATCACCGATGACGGCCGATTCGAATGCGACATCCCCGACCACCGGGAACGGTTCCATCACACCATCCCCAGGCTGGCAGACGGCCGCCTCGACCTGGCGACAACCTTCGCCACCCCCCGCGCCGCCCTACACGGTCTACACAACTTCGCCCGCCAACGCCGATCAGGGGCAGGCACCGGAATGCTCGACCGTGACGCGCTACAGACCGACCTCGTCACCGCGCTGGTTTCGGTGTACTGCGCGAGCATCTTCGGCCGCTATCTGCGCGAGATGCGCGCAGCCACGACCAACACCGACCCCACCATGGGCCTGATGGCGCTGCTCGCCAAAGCGTCGTTGCCGGTCATCGCCGAGCAGGTGTTGTTGATGTGTCGGCTCAACACCGCCTCACACGGATCAACCGTGCTCAGCCGTCTGAGCGCGTGGCACGGCAATATTGTCGGATCGCTGATCGCCGAGGGCGTGACCCAAGTCGCCCAGATCAAAGCCGGAAAGATGCTACTGGCCAGCAGCACACCACAGCTGCCGGGCACGCCGACCGAACTGCCATGGGCGATCGAACTCCTCATACAGCGGGAACACGTCATCACCGAAGGTCTGCGCGGCGGCGACATCACCGCCGCCGGGCCGGTACTGGGCCCGGACTCGGCGGCCATCGCACTGACCGGTGCGGTCACCGACCGGATGCTGGCCACCGCCGCGATCATCGCCGCATCGACCACCACCGAACCCCTCGCCATCTACCTGCTCAACACAGTCGGCGAAACATACGCGCTGGCCCGCATCCATCAAGAAACCGGCTGGTACAACGACCACCCAGTCCCAGGCTGGCTCGAGCACCGCGAATCAATCGCCTCCGATCTCGTTGCCCATCAACGCATCTTGCTCACCCATCTGGCAGAGATGGTGGCCGCCTTCGACATCCCCGAATTTCCCGGTTCACCGCTGAGCGGCGACGACTACACCGCGACCTATCAGCAGTTGACCGGCTGGAACCCCGACACCTTCATCACCGCCACCACACCATGACCGCCACCAACCTCGGCTGGCGGCTCACGGATGCGGCTGCGAGCAACCGCGCTCGCAGCCGCATCGAGACATTCGGAAAGGACGCGCCCACATGGACGCTGTAACAACGCCGCACTGTTTGGATGCCGCAGAGCCGAATCCACTGCCTCGAACCAATGAATTCATCACGCAACTGCTCCACGAGTACGGCGCCGACTACAACCTGAAACTCGCCGCGGTGGTCGAGGTCACCAATCGAGACGATAAGGCGCGCTACATGAGCGCGATCAACGCAGCGATCAACATCCTGACCCGCGACAAATCCACGGCCGAGGCGCTGGTGGTCGATCACCTGGCGACGATTTTCGCTGCGCTCGACGCCGACCTCCAAAGCTCGAACCACCACGAAGCAACCGTGCAGGATCCTGCGCTATCGCACGATGGGCGCGATCGACCCGTCGGTGACATATCCGGCGAACCGGGACAGTCATGACAACCGACGGCACGCTGGACGGTCCACTCAACGCCGATCTCGTCGACGCCTTGCATACGGTGCTGGCCGGGACCAACGGACCCCATGGCCGAACTCGTGGCCGCTTTCGAAATCCCCGCCCTGCCCAGGGCGCCGCTGTTCGCCCGCGACTACCTCGACCCATATCGGACGCTGACCAGCTCGAACGCCGACACGCCACCTGCCGTCCCGGTCCGCCAGGCCAGCTGAAGCTCACACCCACCCAGCGATGTGGCTCCCAGTGCCGCACGCCCAGAGCCACATTCACCAGGACATGACTCAAACACTTTCCACACCAACGGATTCCCGCTTGCACGGCATCAGCGCGCCAGCCGGTCCGGATCAACATTGCAAAGCCACTGACTATGTCGCAACGACGCACGGTCCAGAGCGAGGAAGGGGAAACCGAATGAACGGCTATACACACAGTCCGGAGCGAGCGCACAGCGGCCGCATTCACAGCGCCCTGCTGGGCGGCAAAGATGCCTATTCCCCCGATTTCGCTGCCAGCGAGCGGCTGGCCGCCGAGGCAAAGCGCTTCCAGATGGCGACTCGCGCGACGCGGCTGTGGCTGTTGCGCGCGGTGAAGTACCTGGCTGCGGAAGAGCAGGTTGCGCAGTTCGTGGAGTTGGGTTCGGGCTACCCGTGCGCACCGAACGTCCACGAGATGGCGCGGGAACACCTGCCCGCCGCGCGCACCCTCTACGTCGACCATGATCCGGTGGTCGCGTCTCACGGTCGGGCTCTGCTCGCTGACGATGCTCAGACATTCTTCGCCCATGCCGATCTGACTGACACCGACACCATCGTCAACGAGATCACTACCGTGCTGGATCTCGGTGCGCCTGTGGCGGTATGTCTGTCGTTCGTGGCGGAGTTTATCGCCGAGCCGGTCGACGTCGTCGACGCTGTGACCGCCGCGTTGCCGCGCGGCTCTTTCGTGGCGCTGAGCCACGTCGCCGACGACATAGAACCCGGTGTGGTCAAAAGTGCTGCCGAGGTCTACGCCAGCTATGGCATCAATTTTCGGCCCCGCTCGCGAGGGGAAGTTGCTTCGTTGCTGGCGCGCTGCGACCTCGTCGAGCCGGGGCTGGTTGCGCCGCACCGATGGCGACCGGCTGACGAACTCGACCGTCGCCGTGCGCGGCGCAAACGCTGGGAGCCGCCGCAGGAGGAACAGGTGTGCTGCTACGCCGCCGTGGGGAAGCTCCACTGACCGGATCGAGCAGCATATGTCTGCCTATCCAGCAGGGCGGGCCTCCAAGTCCGAGTAACCGTGCGCCACAGGCGTTTTCCAGGCAGAGTATCGAGATGGGTGGCGCGGGCGGCATAGCCTGTCGCGTCACAGCGAAGGGGGTCGTGCATGCCGAGTAGTCAGCTCGTGGTCGTACTCGTCGGCTTGGTCGTCATTCTGGTGGCGGCCAGGGCCATGGGGTGGCTGGCGGAGAAGGTCGGACAGCCTGCGGTGGTCGGGGAGATCGCGGCGGGGATCCTGGCGGGCCCGACAGTGCTCGGTCCCACAGCCTCGGGCGCACTGTTTCCGCATGAGGTCCGCTCGTATCTGAGCCTGCTGGCCTCCGTCGGCGTCGCGGTGTTCATGTTCCTGGCTGGTTTGGAGCTCGACGGTTCGGTATTTTCGGGCCGGCGCCGCACGATCCCCGTTGTTTCGACGGCTGCCTACGCCGCGCCGTTCCTGTTGGGTTGTGGCATGGCGGTGGTGGTGCTTGCGCGTCACCGGGTCGGGGATGGGCGGCACTTCGCGCTGTTCCTCGGCTGCGCTCTTGCAGTCACGGCTTTCCCCGTGTTGGCGCGAATCCTTCACGATCATCGGCTGATTCGCACACCGGTCGGGCAGATCAGCCTCGCGTGTGCCGCGGTGGTCGATCTGATGGCGTGGGCGGCGCTGGCGGTGGTGCTCGCTTTCGCGAACCCGCAGAGCGGCGGGTACTGGCGGTGGGCGGGCCTGATTCCGGTGATGGTGCTGACGTGGTGGGTGGCGCGGCCCGCGCTGATGCGTCTGGCCTCGGGCGGCACCGATCAGACGATGATCGTGGCCGGGGTCGGAGGGGCGTTGCTGATGGGAGCGATCACCGAATGGGTCGGGCTGCACCTGGTGTTCGGGGCTTTCGCGTTCGGGCTGGTCTTCCCGCGCGAGCGCCGCGCTGCGGTCGAGTCCGGCGCCCAGGTGCTGAGCGCAGTCCTGATGCCTGCGTTTTTCGTCGTCGCGGGCCTGGCGGTCGACCTGGGCGCGCTCGACGCAACCGCGGTGGGTGAGTTAGCGATCATCGTGGCAGCAGCGGTGATGGGCAAGGTCGGCAGTGTCTACGCCGCCGGGCGCATGGTCGGCTTGGGCTCTCGGACGGCGGCCGCAGTCGCGGCGCTGCTGAACACTCGCGGGTTGACCGAGCTGGTGATCCTCAATGTCGGGCTCAGCGTGGGGCTCATCGCCGGACCGCTGTATTCGCTGCTGGTGGTGATGGCACTGGTGACGACGGCTATGACATCGCCGATGCTGCGTCTGGTCGGCGTGACCGCTGCTCGCGGCGCCGACCAGACGGCACCACATGAGGATGGGGCCGCCGTCGGCGGATCTCCGCCAGGACGTGGGCGGCGTAGCTTTCGCCGAGCAGCAGATTCGGGAGCGCGGCAGTGACGGGAGTTCGGGTGCGACGGGTCGGGGTGGACAGCGAGTTCGGGGAGCTGCGGTCGGTGGTGATGCGTCATGCTGGACCGGTCACGCTGGATCTTTCCGGGTCGCTGGATCCGGTGCTGGCGCGCCAGCGCGAGACCAGCCGGTGGGGGCCATATTCGCCTGACCGTGTGCGCGCGCAGCAGCACCGCTTCATCGATCTCCTGCGCGGCCGCGGTGTGGATGTGGTGCTTGCCGACCAGGCGCCGGGCTCCTACGGCCAGCATTACACCCGCGACATCGGGTTCGTTATCGACGATGTGTTCGTGGTGTCCCGGTTGCACTCGCGGCGGCGGCAAGGTGAGTTCGCGGGAGTGCGGCGGCTGGTGGAGCGCATCGAGCGGGTCGCCTATCTCGATGCAGGCACGATCGAGGGCGGTGACGTCATGTTGCACGACGGGCTCGTGCTGGTCGGCCTGAGCGAGGAGACCTCGCCGGCCGGGGTCGATGCGTTGCGCTACCAGCTCGACCAGCTCGGCAGCGAGCGAGTGGTTCAGCCGATCGGGTTCGCCTGCGGTGGCATCGTGCACCTTGACGACCATTTCAACATCGTCGCGCCGGAGGTGGCGCTCGTGCACCCGGGCGTGTTCGACGATGCTCAGATGCGGTGGTTCGCCGAGCATTTCGACGTTATCCCGGTGACCGGTGCTGAGGCCGCGGCGGTGGAGGTGAACGCGCTCGCGCTTGGGCCGGGGGTGGTGGTCGTCGCCGAGCGCAGCGAGCGGATCGCCGCGGAGCTCGATACCCGGGGAATCGAGGTGATTCCGGTGGACTATTCCGAGGTCACCCGGATTCCGGGCGCGTTCCGCTGCTCTACGCTGCCGTTGGCCCGCGCGAGCACCGTCATGCCCTCACCTGGCGGGCAGCAGTTCGAACGCGGCCTCGGCGATTCGACGGCCGTTGATCTGGATCTGCACTCGGCCGGTGCCGGGGGCGAGTTTGCGGCTGGCCGTTGAACGCATCGGTTGTGTCCGGGACACGGTGCGCGATTCACCGGGGTCCAGGTCGAGAGTGGTCCCTTTGAATATCGCCTCCCCGTGGCCAGAGCGGGCCCGTGGGTAGGTCAGGACGTAGTCGATGACGACACGCTCGGTGGTGGTGCCGGTCGCCCGCAGGGTGCAGTCGACGCCGAGGCTGTTTCCGATGGCCACCGCGGGCGCGTCCAGGCGTAGTTCGGCCACATCTACCGCCGGGGTGATCGACAGTCCGAGAAATTCGAACGCACCGGGATGCCCCTTTTTGACCAGTGTGCGAAGCGATTGCCTGACGATGAATTCTATTTCTCTCGGGCGTTGCCTGTTCGAATCACGCCATCGGCCCAGGGTGGTCAACACAAGTTCGGGATCGGTGGCGGTGATGTCGTTGAGGTGATTGGCAACCGATTGAGTGACGAATCGAGAATCATCGGAGAATAGTTCGTCCAATATCGGAATAGTCGCTTCAACGGGAAGGGTGATGCGGGGCGACCACGGCAGCTTCGGGCGTGTTCCTTCGCTGGCCAAACGACGGACGTGATAATCGGGATCGCGACTCCATTCCACGACTGCTTCCATCGTCTCGTCGGGGTACGCGTTGAGGAAATAGCGCAACGCGTCTTCTGCGGTGAAATGCTTGGTCATTTCTTTCAACGCGTTGAGTGAGGAATCGAGATTTTCTCGAGTGCATCCGTAGCGGGCGATGAAATCGGAATACGGGGCGTAGGTGTAGAGACCGAAGTCGCTGCCGGTAAAGGTTGCATCGTCGTGTGGAGGCAGCGCGGTAACCAAGATCGCTGTCGCGGTACTGACATCAGCGGGCAAGTGATCCGCTAAAGTGTCCGCAACACAAGCGATTCGGGCTTTGAGTTCCAGCCGCGCAAGTTGCGCCATGACGATGGTGACGAACCCCTCGGCGTCGAAGCTGGGCGCGACGCGCGATAGGTCACCGGCCAGCGATTCAACCCGTGCCTGGTTCATGGCAGATTCTTTCAGCGGAATCGGCTGACTCATGCCCGGAATGGTATCCCATCCGGCCGACCTCACGCGGCGAACCCTGATCTGCCCGGGTAGTAGGCGGTCTCGCGAGGTTCGATCACATCTCACCGATTGTATTTGAATTCGGGTTGTTCTTGCTAGAATTCGAAGGTGAGTCGCTATCATATCGACCCTTTGTCATCGACTTTCGGAGCGCGTGTTTCAGGGATTGATCTGTCCCGGCCGCTGAATGAGTCGGATTCGGTTTCCCTCGTCGACGATCTGATGAAATACAGGGTCCTGGTCGTGCGGGACCAAACCCTGTCTCACGAGGATCATATCCGGGTGAGCAGAGTGTTCGGTGAGCCGGAAATACATGTGCAGGATCAGTACACGGTGCCAGGTTTTGCGCAGATCGTGACGATCAGCAATATTCATCGCAACGGCGTGCCGATCGGCTTGTATGACGGCGATAACGAACAGGAGTGGCACACGGATCTGTCGTTTCAACCGGCGATGAGTTCGGTGTCGCTGCTGTACTCGGTGATCGCGCCCGAGGTCGGCGGGCAAACCCGGTTCGCCGATACGACCACGGCCTACGACGATCTTCCGGAGGAGCTGGCCGCTCAGGTCGACGGGCGCGAGGCGGTGCACTCGCTGGTGCACCTGTTCGAGCAGCAGGCCGCCGACAACCCGGCCAAGGTGCCACTAACCGAGGCTCAGAGAGCGAAGACGCCCGACGTCGTGCATCCGCTGGTTCGGTTGCACCCGCAGACCGGCCGGCGGTCACTGCTGCTGGGAGACACGATCATTCGCAATATCGTCGGTCTCAGCCCGGCCGAGTCCGCCGGGCTGCTCGATCAGCTGCATGCCCACGTGACCGCCGAGCGATATGTGTACTCGCACCGGTGGGCGGTCGGCGATCTGGTCATCTGGGACAATCGGGCCACAATGCACACCGCCTCACCGTGTGATCACACTCGCCATCAGCGGCTGCTGTATCGCACCACGGTCATGTGACACCTGATCGCCGCGCCGAACGGTGCGCTCGGCGCGGCGACCGGGGAAAGTCAGGCGCCGGCGTCGATGGTTTCAATGACCGGCAGCCACGACACGGCGTTGTCCTTGCAGGATTGGTGCACCGGGGTCAGTGCACTGTGGTCGTCGAGGGCCATCATCGTGATGCCCATCGCATCACCGCCCTCGTCGAACGCGGCGACGAGCGAGCCGCAGTTCGGACAGAACCCGCGCTTGGTAGTCGGATAGGTGTGATACCAGCTCGGCTCGCCGCCATCGCCGATCCAGGCGACCGTGGCGAGGGGGAAATCAACCCAGGCTGTGACGGGTCCTCCTGCCAGTTTCTGGCAGTGCGGACACGAACACAGTTCCCTGGCAAGTGCTTCTGTTCAGCGCCAGCGCACATACCCATCTCACTGTTCAGGCGTTGGTGACAGCACGATGTCGCCCGTCGCTAGCGGGTCTATGATCCCGTCCAGGACGAACCTCTCACATCGAGACATCCTCTCGCCCAGCTCAAGTGACCTCATGGGCGGTGACGAGTTCAGGACCCATTCGCTGACGTCGAGGCGACTTGTGATGGCGTCGGTGACTTCCAGGTGCTCTCGGACCTGCTGCGTGTCCCAGCCTTGCGGGGCCTCGAACTTCATGAGCGGCGTCGGCGCCGACTCGTCGATCCGGATTGGCTTGTGCGGCTCTGCCATGACATCGCCGACGGGCCGTAGCGGCTCCATGAGACCGATCCGGACCTTCTCGATGTGGGGGGCGAGGGCGTGTCCCTGCCGGTGGCGATCGATCCGGGCGAGTTCTTCGATCCACCACAGCATGTTCGACCGATGGTCTGGTTCAGCGTTGAAGGGTTGGACATGTCGAAGCAGGGCAAACGTCTCGTCGGACAGCGCTTTCAGCTTCCCTCTGTGGTTCGGATCGTCGTACTTTGCGGCGTCGACGAATGTCGGAAAGTAGATGCTGCGTTCGGCGGGTGGGGGGCTCTGGCCGCTGTCTCGCACTGCGAGGTAGTACACGATTCCGTCGAGCGCAGCACGCAGTTCATACAGCCACTCCCCGAACAGGACACTGAGCCGGACAGGCATGGGGATCACAGTCCTGACTACGAAGACCCAGGTGGTGCTCGTTTCTCCCCGGATGACGTCGATTTCGCGCGGTCGATCACCCATGTGTCGTATCCACTCGGCTCCGATCGCGGCCCTGATCTCCCCGGCTCGACGGACTCGTTCACGACAGATTTCTACAGGCCGCTCCCGCTCGTCAGTCGAAGACGCGTCCTGATCCCGCGGCCGAGCACTCATCGGGCGTTGGGTTTGCGGCCGAGGATGTAGTAGTGCGCGATCGACTCCCGCAACTGTCCGGACGGCTCGCACTCGAGAAGTTGCGTTCGAAGATCCTTCTCGAATTCTTCAGCGAGAGCGGGGTTCTGACGAATCGGCGCTGTGTACGAGGTCGACCACAAGAACCCGATGAACTCGTCCAACGTCCAGGCGTTTGGTGTCGGGAACCGGTACTCGGTGACGTCGAGGAACCCTGCCTCTCGCAGGATGTCTTCATGGGTGCGCCGTGTCGGGGTGCTGCTGTCAGCCGTCGCTGGCGACGCACTCGCAGGACGTCCCGGTTCGCCGGACCATCGGCCCACGACATCGACGGCAATCGCCTGCCACGACTCGGTTCCACTCCACGGCGTGCTGCTGCCCAGGATCGCCAGACAACAGCCCGGAGCCAGCCATTGACCGGCGCGTTCGGCGATCAATCCTCGGTCGAGTCGATGGAAGGCATTGCCGATCGTGACCAACTGTGCCGGGGCGGTGACCACCAAATCCTCGGCTCTGCCGATGCTCCACGCGATATTGTTCGCGCCGGCTTCGACGGCTTTGCTGCGACCGACCTCGACCATGTCGGGTTCGAGGTCAACAGCCTGGACGTCGGCGAACCGGTCGTGCAGCGGAATCGCGACTTCGCCTGTGCCGCAGGCAAGGTCGACGAGAAGCCCGCCCTCATCCGCCCTGCCGAGGAGGTCCTCGAATAGCGGATCAGGGTAGGCCGGGCGATAGCGGCTGTAATACTCCGCGGCCCCGCGAAACAGATCCTCGCGGTAGCCGGGCTGCACCGGCCAGCTCGGCGGTGTCGACGCAGACGACGAGGTCTCGGTCATATCGTCATCATTCCTTTATTGAAGTTCCCTGGTGGTAGTACATCCTCCAGCTGGTGGCGGCAAAATCCTTGCGCCACAACGAAGATCGAAGTACTTGCCGCCCATCGCGGTTGGTCTGATAGGTCAGGTGCACCAGGCCTGGTGCCAGTAGTACTCCGCGAACGTCGGAGACCTCGATCCGCTGATTGCCCGCCGAACCCGACATCGTTGGTAACTCCGCGAGCATTTGGTGCCGATTCCATCGTCGACCAGATGCGCCAACCTCCACGAACTCTGGATCCAGCAGCGCTTCGGCAAGTTCGCGTGATCGTCGAACGGCCGGGTCAAGTAGTTGCATCTCGGCAGCGATAGCTTCCCGTATTTGTTCGTCGGCGTTGCGTGCGGTTGGCGGAATCTGCGGTTCGTTCATCGGCTTCGCCTCTATTGAGAGTTCGTCACTTGGTCGGTTATGTGGTCTGTCCAAGTCGACCGGGGTCTGGGTGTCGTGAGGGCTGTTCGTGATGAATCGCGCGATGGCGTCCAGGCCTGGTTGGTATCCGTTGGCGGTGTCGACGGTCATTTCCGCGACGTCCATCTTCACCGGCACGAAGGAGTCTGCAGTGCGGGTTCCGGCGGCGATCTCGGCGATGAGGTCGGCGTCGTTGTGCGCGCGCCGGTGAGGGTCACGCTCGGCACGGCAGGTGATGCGATCGTGGAGCACCTGCTGCGGCGCGACGCAGTGGATGATGCGAACTTCGGCGAATTCGGCCACACGCAACAAGTTCGGGCGCCAAAGTTCTATAGCTGGTTAAATCTGTTGTAGCTCAGCCCGTTTAGGCTCGAATCCTTGCAGGTCAGATCATTCCGCATCGTCGGCGGCTGCGCAACAGTTGGCGCTGTTGCAGTTGCGCCTTACTCAACCCAGAACCATCGAGTCGATGACCCGGCTGAGCTACCGTGTCGACGGGCTCGGCCGGCGCGGTGTGCGGGTCGTATCCTCTCGACACGGGTGTCCTGGCTCATGCCACAGACGGTATGCCCATATCCTTGAGCAGAGCGCGGATGCGGTGTTCGATCTCGTCGCGGATGGGGCGCACGGCGTCGACGCCTTGTCCGGCGGGGTCGTCGAGTTTCCAGTCCAGGTAACGCTTTCCGGGGAAGTACGGGCAGGTGTCCCCGCAGCCCATGGTGATCACCACGTCGGAGGATTCGACCGCGTCGGCGGTGAGGATCTTGGGGATTTCGGTGGAGATGTCGATGCCGACCTCGGCCATGGCCTGTACGGCGGCGGGGTTGACCTGGTCGGCGGGCTCGGAGCCGGCGGAGCGGACTTCGACACGGTCGGTGGCGAGGTGGGTCAGGAATGCGGCGGCCATCTGGGAGCGTCCGGCGTTGTGGACGCACACGAACAGCACGCTCGGCGTGGAAGACATTGTATGAGTGGACCTTTCAGGATGCAGAGAAACGGCGACGCAGGGCGAGGGAGACGTAGACCAGGCCGACGAGGACGGGGACTTCGATGAGCGGGCCGACGACTCCGGCAAGGGCCTGGCCGGAGGTGGCGCCGTAGGTGGCGATCGCCACAGCGATGGCGAGTTCGAAGTTGTTGCCCGCGGCGGTGAACGCGAGGGTGGTGGTGCGTTCGTAGCTCAGACCGATGACGCGGCCGTAGAGGTAGCCGCCGCCCCACATGATCGCGAAATAGGCCAGCAGCGGGACCGCGATGCGCACGACATCCCATGGGCGAGAAGTGATTTGGTGGCCTTGCAGGGCGAACAGGATCACGATGGTGAACAGCAGTCCGTACAGCGCCCAGGGCCCGATGCGTGGCAGCAGCGTCGACTCGTACCAGTCACGGCCCCAGGCCTTCTCCCCGAATCGGCGGGTGAGGAAACCGGCGACCAGGGGGATGCCGAGGAAGATCAGCACTGATTTCGCGATCTGCCACGGGGAGGTGTGGATCGTGGTCTGCGCCAGCCCGAGCCAGCCGGGAAGGACCGACAGGTAGAACCAGCCCAGTACGGCGAATATGACGACCTGGAAGATCGAGTTCAGCGCGACCAGCACGGCGGCGGCTTCTCGGTCGCCGCAGGCCAGGTCGTTCCAGATGATCACCATCGCAATACATCTGGCCAAGCCGACGATGATCAGCCCGGTCCGGTATTCGGGCAGGTCCGGTAGCAGCAGCCAGGCCAGGGCGAACATCAGCGCGGGACCGATCAGCCAGTTCAGCACCAGGGAGCCGACCAGCAAGCGGCGGTCCCCGGTCACCGAGTCGAGGCGGTCGTAGCGAACCTTGGCCAGCACCGGGTACATCATGATCAGCAGGCCGATCGCGATGGGCAGCGAGATTCCGTCGACCTGGACGGCGGACAGTCCGTCACCGAGGCCGGGGACGAGGCGGCGGTCACCTGCAGCGACAGGTTGCGGGACGAAGGTGACCAAGGGGCCGGGGTCGCGGGCGGCTGGTCTGCGCCGTCGCCTACAAGCTGATCGACGCCGCACAGGCCCGCTGGCGGGCCGTCAACGCCCCACACCTGGTCGCGCTCATGCGCGCCGGAGCTGTCTTCCAGGAAGGCAAACGCCCCACCGCCCAGAGCCGCCCAGCACCGAAACCCGGGCGACCGGATCGGAAGTCGCCTGAGATACCCCAAACACAGTGCGACGACCTCATGCCGGGTAGCAGGTCAGCGTGCGGTCATTCGCTCGGTGCCGGTGACGCGCATCATGTCGAGTGCCGAGGCTTCACGGGTGCCAGCTGCGGCGGAGTAGACGATCATCGATTGGTCGGTATCAGGCAGCAGCAGGGTGTCGCAGTCCAAAACCAGGACCCCGAAGTCGGGATGGTCGATCGTCTTGTGCGTCGACCGCCACGTCGTGACGTTTCCTGTCCGCCACAGGCCCTGGAACCGCGGGCTACCGGCGATCAGATCATCGATCAGCTCGCGCAGCTCGGGGTCGTCGGGGTAGCGCGAGAGCGCGGTGCGTAGCGACCCGACTGCCTGCTGCTCGGCTGGCTCGATTTCTTCCGCGGTGAGTGCCACGCGAGTTTCACCGGCGCCGAGGAACCGCTGCCAGAATAGGTTGCGGCGTCCCTCGGGCCAGCTGGTGAGGTCGCCGATGAGCGCGCAGGCCATCGGGTTTTGCACCAGTACGTCACCTTTGGCCGACAAGACCAGCGCGGGCAGGTCGGTCATGCGTTGCAGCAGCCGCAGCACGCTGGGCCGTACCGACATCTCGACCCGCCCGGCCAGCGGCGGTGCGCTGCCGGCCAGGCGGAAGACTTGATCGCGTCCGTCGCGGTCAAGACGCAGCACCCGGGTCAGCGCGGTGAGCACCTGAATCGACGGTCGTGGTGCGCGACCCTGTTCGAGGCGGACCACGTAGTCCACACTCAACCCGGACAGTTGTGCGACCTCCTCGCGGCGTAGGCCGGCGACCCGCCTCCTGGGGCCCGCCACAAGGCCCACCTCTTCGGGCGCGATGCGCGCCCGTGCGGCCTTGAGGACGCAGGCGAGTTCGGCGCGGTCCATGCCTCCAGTCTCCTCGGCTGGGTGCCCGCTGTCCTGGTACTGCAACTCCTAGCCTCCAGGGTCTCTGGATGGCATCTCGGCGCCGGGCCATGGTGGTGTCAGCAGTGAGTCGACGCGACCGCGGGCCAGGCCGAGCAGGTCAGCGGCTTTCACGTCAGAAGTATTGGGGAGAGCGACATGGACACCGAAGGCAACGCAAACGAAGACAACGCAGCAGTGCCGAGCTATTCGAGCGCCGAGCGTGACCGCCGATGGAACCTGGCCCGCGAATTCATGCAGCGCGAAGGGCTTGATGCGCTGCTGGTCCACGGCGAACACGAGGACGCCGGTCCCGCGCCGTTCGCGTACGACACCTGGTTCACTAACGCCAGGGCCGGCACCACGATCGTTTTTCCACGTGACGGCGACCCGCTATCGCTGTTGCCGATGGAGATGTTCTGGCGGGACTATCTGGAATGCGAGCGCCGAGGCGACCCCCTCTGGATTGCACCCGAGAACATCCGAGCAGCGCGTGACTCCGCGGCGATCGCCGACACGCTGATCGAACTGGGGCTGTCGGCGGCGACGATCGGCGTCCTCGGTCTGGAACCCGCTGCGCCGTGGCATCCGGAGGGCATCCTCCCCTACCAGCAGTGGAACTACATTCTCACCAGATTCCCAGACGCGACGTTCACACCCGTCACCCAGACGATGTCGCGTTTGATGTTGCCGCTGAGCGCTGAAGAGATCGCGGTCGTACGCCGCGCGGCGAGCATCGGCGATGCCATGGTGACGGCCATGGTGGCCACCGCCGCTGCCGGGGTCTCGGAATGCGAGGTGTACGCGGCGGGAATGGCTGCCGGATATGTACGCTGCACAACTCCGGCCGCCATGCACCTCTACTCGGGGCCCGATCCACTGGCCCGGGCGCTGCCACCGTGGAGCTACCGCCCGCAGGCGCCCCGCATCCTGCGGGACGGCGACGTCGTATCCGCGGAGGTTTTCGCCAACGTGGGTGGGCGCCACACCCAGCACCAGGTCACCATCACGATCGGCGATCCGCATCCGGATCTGCTGCGAGCAGCCGAGGTTGCGCGCGCAACCTATGACGCGGGTCTGCAGGCGCTGCGTCCGGGCCGGACATTCGGCAGCGTCGTCGACGCCATGCGCACGGTTCCAGAGGCGGCTCACGGTTGGGAGTTCGGCCCTTCACTGCACTCGCTCAACCCGGCCTTCGTGCTCAGCGGGTTCCCCGCAGACGCCACGAAACATATTCCCGGCGCGGATGTTTACCCACCTGAGCCGGACCACCCCACCATCGGCGCCGACATGATGCTCGAGCCGGGAATGACCTTCGCCATGGAACCGAATTACGTCTTCGGCCGGCACTTGGCTTATCTGGGCGGCACCGTCATCGTCGGTGACCCCGCCCCTCTGGAACTCAACCCCTACACCGCCCAAATTCTGCGCGCCGAAGGCACAAGCAAATAGCGAAGCCCCTGTTCACCGAAGGAGACAGTATGACAACCGTATTCATCACTGGTGGTCATTCCGGCATCGGCCTTGAATGCTCCCGACAGCTCGCCGCGCGAGGGGTCGACATCATCCTCGCCGGTCGCAGCCCGGCAAAAATGCAGTCGGTTGCCGATGAACTGCAAGCGATTCCCGATATCTCCGTGGTCACCGTCGAACTCGACACGTCCTCGCTCGCCTCGGTGCGCAGCGCAGCGGTCAGGTGCGCTGCGCTGATCGAACGCGGCGAGATCGGACCGTTGCGAGCGGTGCTCTGCAACGCCGGAGGCCGCTTCGACGGGCAGGAGAAATACAGCCCGGAGGGATACGACCTGACCTTCGCAACGAACTGCCTCGGCCACTTCCTCCTCACCGAGCTCCTCCTCTCGATGATGCCCGTAGATGGTCGAGTCGTGTTCACCGCCAGTGGCACCCACGACCCCGACACCATGGACGGCAAGATGATCGGCAAAGCCGTTGAGCCGAACGCCACCAAGCTCGCCAACGACGGGAAAAACGGGGCCAAGCCGCTGTCGGCGGGCAAGCGCTACTCCACGTCGAAACTCTGCACCATCATGTACGCCTACGAACTCGCGCGCCGGCTCGACCGTGCGGGCAGCTCGATCGCATCCATCGCCTACGACCCCGGCGCGGTGCCCGAGACAGGCTTCCTACGCGACATGCCCAAAGCGGTGCAGTGGCTGGCGACAAGATCGCTGATGAAGTCGGCGTTCAAGCGCATCGGCGTCACCACCTCGACAGTCGCATTTTCCGGCGCTGCACTGGCCGACCTCGCCGTCAACGAGCAGTACGCCACGAAGTCCGGGCAATACTTCCAAGCCAATCAGGGAAAGCTCTCGCAGATGCGTTCATCAAAGGCCTCCTACGACGAGCAGCGCGCGGTCACGCTGTGGAACGACTCGAAGCGGCTGGTCGGTCTCCGCCTCAACGAGGAACCTGCCCAACTACGCTAGCGAACGGCTTCCAATCGGAGTTTCTCACCAGAATTGCTCGCGAGTACGCGGAAAATGTTGTGGGACAGCATCATTGACAGTCGACATTCACAACCAGAGGCGAAATGGTCCCGCAGTAAGATCCGGCCCATATCACGAAACCCATGCAGACTATATGGAGGCCAGCGCCAGCACCGCGCCGGGACATATTGCCCTGGCCCCCAGCGCCTTTGCCGATGAACAGACACTGCTCCGCGACTTGGTGCACGAGCGCGTCCACATCGACCAGTACGCACAAGGCAGAGTAGGAACAGGAGTGACCCGGGAGCTGGAAGACGAGGCATACGCCGCCGATGAAGCGTTCTGGCAACGCTATCTCGCTGGGAAGAAAGGAGAATGAGTAGTGAGCGAATTCTATGTTGAGACCGGTGCGTTTGTCCAGCTCGATCAGCAATGACACGATCGGCGCGAACGGCAGCATCTCGGTCAGCTCAGCCTTGAGCGCCGACGCTTCGGACGGAATATCTTCGGCCGACAGCGGCGAGATCACCAGGCTGCCCTCCTCATCGAGGCGGACCGGGCCGTCGCCCTCGGCCAGCACCTTCTCGAGCTCACCCATCGCTTCCTGCCACTCTTCGACGAGCGTGGCCAGCGCGCGAGCCGGATCATTGGATTTGCCGACCAGACGGCAGAATTCGGCACGCTGCGGCTCCCACTGCTCTCGGGTCAGCAGATAGGCGGCCGGATCTGCGTAGCGGCGCGAGCCCGGCACCGGTGCGAAGCCCGTCCCGCAAGCGGACCAGGACACACAGCTCCCAAAAGTGCCGGTAGGCAACAGCATTGCCGGACTTGCGGGCCTCGTCCAAGTATCGCGCCACTTCGTCGGCACGAACCCGGTCGGTGCCTCAACGTCACGCTCGACAACTTCCGATCTCGCCCACATCGTCAGAGAACTACTTGATCACCAAGTCTCGGACGAGAGTGACAGATAGGCTCGCGCGACATCGACACAAAAGTCACACCCTCACCAACAGCTCGAGCGGGCCTCGATGCCGAAACCCATTGCGCCACCGTATATCACCAGACTCAGCGACGCCCTGCAAACCTGGCCACGTCGTCGCGATTCGCGACAACGCCGCCGCCGCAACCGGACGCACCAGCCCAGTTCCCACGCACGCATGTGCACCGAGACTGAACCCGAGGTGGGGGTTACGTGCCCTCGACACATCCAACTT
>NZ_JBFANN010000049.1:0-52024 GCF_040674855.1 Nocardia sp. NPDC049707
TACCCCCACCGTTTCGTCATGGTGCCGTCACAGCGATGCCCGCATCGCTGCAATTAGAGTTGGTCAACGCACGCGGATCGCTCGGCATATACGAGTTCAGCGTCGAACGTCGGTACACCCCGGTGTTCGACCGACTCAGACCGAGCGATGGCCATCGTTCACTTCAGCCCATCGTTCACTTCAGCTCAGTGGAACTGACCCTCTTCGGTGGAACCCTTCAGGGCCGCCGTCGAGGTGTTCGGGTCCACGGTGGTGGCGATGGTGTCGAAGTAGCCGGCACCGACCTCACGCTGGTGCTTGATCGCGGTGAAGCCACGCTCGGCGGCGGCCTTGAACTCGCGCTCCTGCAAGTCGACGAAGGCGGTCATACCCTCGCGGGCGTAGCCGTAGGCCAAGTCGAACATGCCGTAGTTGAGCGAGTGGAAGCCGGCCAGGGTGATGAACTGGAACTTGAAGCCCATCGCGCCGAGTTCACGCTGGAACTTCGCGATGGTCGCGTCGTCCAGGTGCGCCTTCCAGTTGAAGGACGGCGAGCAGTTGTAGGCCAGCAGCTGATCCGGGAACTCGCCGCGGACGGCCTCGGCGAACTTGCGGGCGACCTCGAGGTCCGGCACACCGGTCTCCATCCAGATGAGGTCGGCGTAGGGGGCGTAGGCCTTGGCACGCGCGATGCAGGGCTCGATGCCGTTCTGCACACCGAAGAAGCCCTCGGCGGTGCGGGTGCCATCCAGGAACTCGCGGTCGCGCTCGTCCACGTCCGAGGTGATCAGGGTGGCGGCCTCGGCGTCGGTGCGCGCGATGATCACCGAAGGCACGTCGGCGACGTCGGCCGCGAGACGCGCCGAGGTCAGGGTGCGGATGTGCTGCTGGGTCGGGATCAGCACCTTGCCGCCCAGGTGGCCGCACTTCTTCTCGGAGGCCAGCTGGTCCTCCCAGTGCACACCGGCGGCACCGGCGGCGATCATGGCCTTCTGCAGTTCGTAGGCGTTCAGCGCGCCACCGAAGCCGGCCTCGGCGTCGGCGACGATCGGGGCCAGCCAGTTCTGGACGGAGGTGTCACCCTCGACCTTGGCGATCTCGTCTGCGCGCAGCAGCGCGTTGTTGATGCGGCGGACCACGGACGGCACCGAGTTGGCCGGGTACAGCGACTGGTCCGGGTAGGTGTGGCCGGACAGGTTCGCGTCACCGGCGACCTGCCAACCGGACAGGTAGATGGCCTTCAGGCCGGCGCGGACCTGCTGGACCGCCTGGTTTCCGGTGAGGGCGCCGAGGGAGTTGATGTAGTCCTCGTTGTTGACGAGGTCCCAGAGGATCTCCGAACCACGACGGGCGAGGGTGGCCTCTTCGACGACAGTGCCCTGCAGCTTCGACACCTGCTCGGCGGTGTAGTTGCGGGTGATGCCCTTCCAGCGCGGGTTGGTGTCCCAATCCTGCTGGATCTGCGCGGCGGTCTTCGGGGTGCCGACGTTCGACATCTCTGACTCCACTTCTTCGTTTCGGTGCCCCACGGTCGAGCATCGCTCGAGCTGCTGTGGCGGCAATTTGCAGGCTTGCTAGGCCCATGGGGTGTACTTCCACACGATGGCACACCAGGAAATAGCCGTCTACCTGTTGCAAGTGTGAATTCGAGTTAGGTTTCGACCGACCTTTGTTAACTCTGCGAAATTTGCCCGTAAATTGCAGGCGTGCAACCTACCCGCCAGTAGCTCTGACGTGGGATTTTAGCGTAACGCTCGTACTGTTTGCGATCGCCCAACGCGTCGCCATCCGACACGCCAGGCATTCCGCATTGTGAGCACCTTCACAAGCATCCGTGTGGCCGCCGCCACCTCGAGATGGGACGCCGGTGGTTCGATCGGGAAGATCGAGTCCAGCGGATGGACGTTCAACGTCCGAGAGGAGCTTCCATGCGGAAACTGTGGTTCACCGTTGCCGTCATATGTGGTCTGGGGCTACCACAGCTGCCCGCGGCGAGCGCCGATCCGGGCACGGTGACATCCGTCGCGCCGCTGGCCGCGGTGGCGACGCTGCCCGGTTCGGTGGGTTCCAGCCGCATCTTGTATGACACGACCACCACGAATGGCGCGCCGACGGTGGCCAGCGCCGCGGTCTACTTCCCGCCCGGGGACGCACCCGCAGGAGGTTGGCCGGTGATCGCGTGGGCGCACGGCACGGTCGGGCTCGCGGACGACTGCGCCTACAGCATCGCCGGCCCCAGCGCGGTGGAACGGGACTGGGCGTATCTGGCGACTTGGCTGCGGCAGGGGTACGCGATCGTGGCCGCGGACTATGCCGGACTCGGTACGCCGGGCGATCATCCCTACCTCGACGGACTCGTCGAGGCGCACAATGTCGTCGACGCGGTCAAGGCCGCCACCAGGCAGTACTCGTCGCTGGCACGGAAATGGGTGGTCGTCGGACAGTCACAGGGCGGCGGCGCGGCCGTGTTCACCGCCCGGTACGCGACCGAATTCGGCGGACCGGAGCTCGATTACCGCGGTGCGGTCGGCACCGGCGTGCCCGCGTACATCGAAGACATCCTGCAGTTCCTCGGGCCGCAGGTGCCGCCGATCACGTTGAATCACCACAGCACCGCGTACGTGCTCTACATCCTGAACGGATTGCGCACCACCTATCCGGAGCTCGGCATCGAGTCCTTCCTGACCGACTCCGGCCGCGAATGGCTCACCAGGGCCCGCGAGGTGTGCGTCACCCCGCTGGCCGATGCGCTCGGCGCGGACGGGGTGCTGGTCGGCGACCTGTTCGCGCGGCCGCTGGCGCAGATTCCGAATCTGCACGGATTGCTGTCCGGATATCTGGGCCTGCCCGAATCCGGTTACGACAGGCCGCTGTTCCTGGGCCAGGGCCTGCGCGATACGGATGTGATCACCCCGGAGACGCTGCGGTTCGGCGCTGTGCTCGCGGCCAACCGGCAGCCGGTCACCTTGCACGTCTACCCCGACGATCACGACGGTACGGTCAACGCGTCGCTGTCGGATTCGCTGCCGTTCGTCCGCGATCTGTTCGCCTGATGCGATCGGGCATACCGCCGCTAGTCGCCGCCGATCGGCGGATGGGTGCGACGCCAGTGTTCGGCGATGTCGATGCGTCGGGTGATCCAGACATCGTTATGGGACTGGACATGGTCGAGGAAGTGCTCGAGTGCCGCGATGCGGGCCGGGCGACCGACCAGACGACAGTGCAGACCGATCGACAGCATCTTCGGACTGCCCTGCGCACCTTCGCGATAGAGCACGTCGAAGGCGTCACGTAGGTGGGCGAAGAACTGGTCGCCGCTGGGGAAGCCCGCGGGTGAGGCGAAGCGCATGTCGTTGGTGTCGAGGGTGTACGGGACGACCAGATGGTTGCGGCCGTGCACGGTGACCCAGTACGGGAGATCGTCGGCGTAGGAGTCGGAATCGTAGACGAAACCGCCGTGTTCGACCACCAGTTCCCTGGTGTGCGGGGAATCGCGGCCGGTGTACCAGCCGAGCGGGGCCGAGCCGGTGAGTTCGGCCAGGATGCGTACGGCCTCGGCCATATGCTCGCGTTCGGTGTCGCGGTCGGTGAGCTGGTAGGACTGCCAGCGCAAGCCGTGGCTGGCGATTTCGTGGCCGAATTCCCGAAAAGCGGCCACCGCCTCCGGATTTCGCTGCATGGCACGGGCGACGGCGAAGATGGTCAGCGGTAGCTCGCGGCGTGCGAAGGCGCGCAGGACCCGCCACAGTCCGGCCCGGGAGCCGTATTCGTAGAGCGATTCCATGCTCAGATGGCGATTCGGAAAGGCTTGGGCGGGAGTCATTTCCGATAGAAAAGTCTCCGAGTGCGGATCGCCGTCGAGCAATTGAGTTCCGCGCCCTCTTCGTAATTGAGGACGAACTGGAGCGCGATCTTCGCACCGCCCGGCCACTGCGGATCCGGTGGCGTCGCGCCATAGCCGACGAAATCTCGATCGCTCATGCCTGCGCCTCGCTGGCGCTCGGCTCCGACACGAGCGAGTGCTCGGCTGTGCTTGTTGTTCGCTCGCTGCGCTCGCTCATGCCTGCTCCGGTGGGGGCTGCGCTGCTTCGCCCGTTGAACCTCCGGTCGGGAACAAGCCGCCGAGCTCGCCGTAGAGGCGCAGCCGCGCGAGCCCGCCGTCCGGGTAGATATCCAGGCGGACCTCCTCGACCGAGGCCGCCATCGGCGCGATCGCGAAGCGGTGCCTGGTATCGGGCAGCAGTTCGGTGCGTGGCAGCAATTCGAGTTCGGTGCCGTCGGTGGTGCGACCGGTGAGCCGGGCCGCACCGGGGCTATTGCCGAGGAAGTACGAGGTATCGATCTCGGCGAGGCGGATGAGGCCGGGTCCGGCCAACCGGATACGCACCCAGTCGTTGCTGTCGTCGCGGCGGCGGGCGGTTTCCCAGCCGTCACCCATTTTTCGCGCCAGCCCCGGGTAGAGCAGCTGGTTCGGCGAACTATAGAAGCGGTTGGAGCAATCGAGGACCAGAGCGCCGTTTTCCAGTGCGGCGAGGTCCAGCGGGCCGAGTCCGAGCAACTTCGGGTCGGGCCTGCCCATGCCGTGTACCCGCAGCCGGGCGACGCCGCCGTCCGGATGCATGGTGAGTTTCACGTGGGTCCAACGTTTTTCGTTCTCGATCGAGAACGGATTGCGGCTGTCACCGATTACCGGGGCGCGGTCGATCAGGGTCACCCAATCATCGTGCTCGGCAATGGTTTGCGCGGGCGGATAGCCGTCGATCTCGAGTGCGGACACCGAAACCGCCGGCGGATAGTTGCCCTTGAACCAGGTGGTGTCCACCACAATGCGGCGGATCACACCGGGCACGCCGAGGCGCACGATGGCCGAATCGTCGCCGGGTCGGCCGCGATGCCTGCGGGTTTCCCAGCCGTCGTAGATCTGGCCCTTGTGTCCGAAGGTCGACGGCCGGTATTCCGCCGGACCCGGATTGATCAAATTCTCCTTCTCCGCGAAGAATTCGTCATCGGCCCAGATGACCGAACCGCCCAGCGGCCGGACCGCCAGATCCGGCAGCAGTGTGAAATCCACCGCGTCGCGCCGACCATCACCCCCGATGGAATCGCTACGCGATGCTTCACCCATTACCCCTCCTGCGAAATCGGTTCGCGCGCAACGAGTGCCCGCAGCACCTCGGGAGACAATACCGGCGCGAGCGCGCCCAGCTCATCGGCGGTGCGCGCACCGCAGTTCAGACCGCGTAATACGGTGGCCGCCAAGGCTTCCGCAGTCGCTGGCTCATCCATGACAGCGCCGGAGCGCCGGTCGAGGTAGGCGACCAGACGTGGGACCGCGACGTCGATAGCGCGACGGAAGAATTCGTAGGTGGCCAGCCAGCGGGTGATCAGGTGGCCGGGATGCATATCCCAGCCCTGGTAATAGCCGAGGCGCAGTGCCCGGCCGACGAGCCGATGATGGTTGCGCAGTGCGGATTCCGGCTCGCGGTCCGGCACGATCTGAGTGGAGCCGTCACAGATCCACACCCCGGTTTGCGCCGCGGCCACCTGCATGACCGATTTCGCATAGTCCGCTGCCGGATGGTCGAGCGCCTGATCGGGCGCGGCGATGCCGCACGCGGCGGTATAGTCATAGGTGCCGAAATGCAAAGCGCTGCAACGACCTTCGGACAGGCCGATCATCTTGGCGATCGGAGCGCTGCCGTCCGCGGCGATAATCGCCTGCGGGCTCTCGATCTGCAGTTCGAAGCGCAGGGTGCCCGCATCGAGTCCGCAGCCGCGCTCGAGTGCGTCACAGAGGACAACCAGCGCCGAAACCTGTTCCACCGCACGGATCTTCGGAACAGTGAAGACGAAACCCGGCGGCACACCGCCCGCTGTGTCCAAGACCAGCTCCAAAGTGCGTAAGGCGCGGGTGCGTTCGGTGCCCGCCAGGCCCTTCATCCGGATACCGAGGCTGGTCGGCCCACCGGGTCGGGTCGCCCACTCGGCAAGTACCGTGCCCGCATTGGTGGCGGCCGCGTCCTCCTCGGCGTCGGAGCGAAAGCCGTAGCCGTCCTCGAAGTCGATGCGCAGATCCTGGATCGGCCGCTGCTCGAGTTGTCGGCGCACGGCGGGCAGCGCATCGGTGCCGTCGATCCCCGCGAGCAGGTCGTGGTGGCGCTCGAGCAGCTCTATCGCCGCCGCACCCCATTCGGCGGGGGTCGCGGCGGTGGCCCGATCGGCGGGGACGTAGGCGGTGTGGATCGGCTGAACCCGGCCGTCTCGGCCCGGGTACCGGGTCCGCAAGTCGGCGTCGATCGGGTCGAGCAACGCGTCGATGCGAGCGCGGACATTCTCGGGCAGCCGCGGCTGGGTGCTCACCCCTGGTCTCCTTCCTGAAGGGCGCGCCAGATCCGGTCCGCCGTCATCGGCAAACCGGTCTGTCGTACCCCGACAGCATCGCGGATGGCATTCGCCAGTGCGGGGGCAACCGGGTTGTACGGGGATTCGCTCATCGACTTCGCACCGAGTGGTCCCAGGTCATCGGCGGTTTCGGCGAAGTAGACCTCGGTGTGCGGCAGATCGGCGAGCTGCGGGATGTGATAGTGCCGCAGCGTCTGTGTGGTGACCACACCCCGCGTGGAGCGCATGTCCTCGTAGAGCGCGGTGCCGATGGCCTGTGCCACGCCGCCGACTACCTGACCGCGGCACTGCACCGGGTTGAGTACCGTACCCGCGTCGGCGGCCTGGACGGATTGCAGGATGCGCACCACCCCGGTCTCCGGCCGCACGGCGACCCGGAATGCCTGCACATTGAAGCTGACCGAACGCGGGCTGCCCGCGTGTTCGCCGTGTCCGGACAACTCACCGTCGGCCAGGAGTTCGGTCGCGCCGATCAATCGATCGCCGCAGCGGACGCCATCGGCCACCAGCACGCACTCCGCTTCGGCGCGACCGGTCAGCTTGGCGGCCCGGACCAGGATGTGTGCACGCAATGCCACGGCCGCGGCGTAGGCGGCCTTGCCCGCGACGGTGATGCCGGTGGACCCGAAGGCGCCGGTGTCGTGGCCGACGATATCGGTATCCGATTGGCGGATCACAATGCGGCGCACGTCGCTGTGCAGCGCCGTCGCCGCGAGTTGAGCGTGCACTGTCGTGGTGCCATTGCCGAATTCCACAGTGCCTACGCGGAGTTCGTAACGTCCGTCGGGGAGCAGGGTGACGGTTGCCTCGGAGCGGTGGCCGCGCGGTGGGATGGTGGCGATCATGGCCAGCGCCATACCGGTGCCCACCCGCCAGTCCGGCCCCGGCGCGCGCACGCCATTGCCGCGCAGCAGGGCTCGTTCGGCCAGGTCGAGGCATTGATCGAGACCGTAGCTGCCGAAGTCCAGATCGCTGTCGCCCACTTCCGCGCCGACGAACGTCTCACCGGGAACGATGACATTGCGGCGGCGGAATTCGAACGGGTCGATAGCGAGTGCGCGCGCCAGTTCATCCAGGGCCGATTCAACGGCGAAGATGACCTGGGCGAGGCCGTAGCCGCGGAATGCGCCGGAGGGAATGTTGTTGGTGTACACCATCTTCGCCGCGACGCGCTTATTGGCGCAGCGGTAGACCTCGATGGATTCGCCGACGCCGTGGCACAGCACGTCGGTACTGTGATTGCCGTAGGCCCCGGCATCGGCGAGCACATCGATCGACAGCGCCGTCAACCGGCCGACGGCATCCGCGCCCGCGATGACCCCTACCCGCATCGGATGACGGCAAGTGGCACTGGTGAATTCGTCGGAGCGGGTGAATTCGTACTGCACGGGACGCCCGGTGCGCAGTACCGCCAGTGCTATCAGATCCTCGGCCAGCATCTCCTGTTTGGCGCCGAACCCGCCGCCGACGCGCTTGGCGAATACGCGCACCCGGTCCCGCGGCAGCCCGAAGATTTGGCACAGCTCATCGCGTACCAGGAACGGCACCTGCGTGCTGCACCGGATGACCAGCCTGCCGTCCGCGTCCAACCAGCCGATACCACCGTGGGTTTCCAGATGTACGTGCTGGGCGCGCGGCGAATGCCATACGTCACTGACCACCCGCGCCGCCGCGGCGAGGCCCGCCGCCACATCGCCGACCTCGCCATTGATCTCCGCGATCAGATTGCGTTCGGTATCGGCGATGCGAGCCGAATCCGGTTTACCGCCATGCAGTTTCGGCGCATCCGGCAGCAATGCGTCGGCGGGATCGAATACCGCGGGCAGGATGTCGTACTCGACGTGCAGGGCTCGGCAACCCGCGCGAGCGATATCCAGGCTTTCGGCCACCACGGCGGCCACCCGCTGTCCGGCGAAACGCATCGTGCGATCCAGCACATAGGTGTCGTCCGGATCGTCGGCTCGAAGTTCGTGGCGCGCGGTGGAAAAGGCGATATCGGGCGCGTCCGCGTAGGTGAGCACCGCGTGCACGCCCGGCAGTGCCTCGGCCGCGGTGGTATCGATGGCGCCGATCCGCGCATGCGGGTGCGGGCTCGGCAGGACCGCGATATGCAGTGGGGCCGTGGGTGGTGCCGCGGCGGCGTCCACGTCGGCCGCGGCATCACGAGGCATGATGTCGAAGGTGAATGGCTCTGTGCCCGTGACGATCCGGGGCCCGGCGGGCGCGCCGACGCCGCTACCCGCTCGTCCGCGGGCGGCGTCGTCCGGTAGTTCGGGCCGGGTACCCGAACCGGCGCTCTGCGGTGGCACGACGCGATCCGTCCCGCCCGCCATGGCAGTCGTCGGTGCACCGGGTACCGAATCAGAGGCGACGCCAGCACCCATGTCACGGCGAGAACCAGACACCGCCCCGGGCTCAACACCAGCACCTACATCACGGCTAGAACCAGACACCGCCCCGGGCTCAACACCAGCACCTACATCACGGCTAGAACCAGACACCGCCCCGGGCTCGACACCAGCACCCATGTCACGGCGAGAACCAGACACCGCGCCTATAGCACTAGCGATCGCGCGATAACCGGTACAGCGGCACAGGTTTCCCTTCATGAGCTCCGGTAGCGCGTCCGGGTCCGGGGCGGTCGGGCCGCCGCAGCCTAGACCCGCCGCGGTCACCACCATGCCCGCGGTGCAGAAGCCGCATTGGAAGGCAGCGGTGTCGATGAAGCGCTGTTGCATCGGGTGCGGATCCTCGTCGGTGCCGAGACCGGAGGCGGTGGTGATGCGGCGATCGGCGGCATGGTAGGCGGGAATGATGCACGAGTGCACGGGCACACCGTCGAGTTGCACGGTGCACGCACCGCAATCACCCGCATCACAACCTTTCTTCACCGCGAAAAAGCCGTGTTCGCGCAATAACGTGCGCAGGCACTGACCAGGACGTGGTTCGGCCTGCACCGACCGACCGTCGACCTCGAATCTCATTGCCCATCACCGACTTCGGTGCGTAGCTCGGCCGCAACCTCGCGGGCGAGCACGCCTGCGACATGGCGACGCCAGTCCGGCGCTCCGTGCGGGTCGTCGAACCAGAGTGTCGGGTCGATGGCGGCTAGCGCACCCTGCACCTCGGCAGCACCGGGCGTCTCATCGAAATCCAGCACCATCGGCCGGGTCGTCGCCGCGGTTATGGTCAGCGCGCCGCGGCCGTCCACCTCGCGGCGACCCATGACAACCGCACCGGAACGACCGAGCGGAGCCAACGCGATCTTTCGGAAAGCGCTGCGCGCGTGCAGAGTTCGAGTCGGAACGGTAATCGATCGCAACACCTCGCCCGAGCCGAGCACAGTGCGTCCGGGCCCGAGCACGAACTCCCGCAAGGGAATCCGCCGATCGGAACCATCCGGCGACCACACCAGCGCGACACCGTCCAATGCCACCAACGCGCCCAACACCGCCCCGGCGGGCAACGCAAGACACACATTTCCACCCACGGTCGCCGTCCGCCATATCTTGTGCGACGCCACCAACGCCCGGCACGCCCGTGCGAACAATGCCGTCCCCGGCCACTGCGCCCGCAGTACCTCCACCCCCAACTCCCGCCCTGGCATGGCCCCCGCGAACTCCGCCAACGTGCAGGTCGCCGCGATCTCCAGCCCCTCGTCCGTCTCCGCCAACGCGGGCCACCCGAGCGCAGTGATATCGACCAGCCGATCCACCCCCTCCTGCGGCTCCGAGAACAAGAACGTCCCCCCGGCAAGCACCCCACAACCCTCGCCTACGAAAGCCAGGTCGGACCGCCCCCGCGCCACAATCACATCCCGAATCGTGTCCAGATCCACGCCACACCTCGCTCCACTACCGCTGTCGCCACAGTAGAAGCTGCTGGTTGCCGCGATGTTGCGCGACACCCGCCCCAGGCTGCGCGGCCGTTACCCGCCGAATCGAGCACCCACGCCCTCGGCGCCACGCCGCGCAGTCCGAGACATCTCTGTTCCAGTATCCAGCAGTACCGTCTGATCAGGGCATTCGCCTTAACTGCGGCAACTCGCCAGACCCATCGAATTCCCGTTTGCCCCGAAGACCAGCCATGCCTGATCCACACCCAACGGACCAAGCCAGTGATCTGGCGGAAGGAATACGAGCCGAGGGCTCGGCCGCCATCTCCTCGGGCGCGGTCTCACATCGCACATCCGCGCATAGTCGCGTAGCCGACACGGTTATCTCGACAACAGACGTTTCTGATCCCGAACGGGTTGCTGCAGGCCGGATTTCGATCCGACGAGTCTTGTACTGCGAGCTGCCTCACGGTCGCCAGCCGCATTGACGGACTCGGTCGGCACATCGCTTCGGCATGCCGGCCGAGCACATCGCCCGCAGGCATGTCACCACAGCACCTCGGCGCTGTTGCCGTTCCTGCGTGCCCCGACGATCACATAGTCATCCGTGCACGCAATCTAGGCCAGACCCAGTGATCTGACCAGGTCGAGCATCTCGGCGTGGTGCAGCGCGGCGGGATTGCGTGAGACCGGATGGATGTGGCCGTCGATCTCCAAGGCCACCAGGCCGTGCATGCGACCCCAGACGCGCAGCGCGAGCGCCGCCGCGGCGGGTGGCACGTCGGGGAGGTCTTTCTGGATCTTCGCGACGTAGTCGGGGTGAAGGTCGGACCAGGAGGTCTCCTCGGGCTGGTGATGCCGGGCGTCGATCCATGCGGCGGCCACCAGCCGAGTGAGTTCACGGCACACACGGCGTGCGTTTCGGTCCACCGGCCCGTCCTCAGGAGGTTGATAGCCAGGGATGGGGTGCCCATAGAAGAGCCGGAAACTCTCCGGGTGATCCAGTGCCCATTCCCTCAGGGCCTGACCCCATGCCACCAGCCTGCCGCCGGGGTCGGTGTCGGGCACGGCGTTGGTGGCATTCTCCAACGCCTCCGCAAGTGATGCAGAGATTCCACTGATCAGCGCCGTGATCAAGTCATCTCGGGTGGGAAAGTAGCTGTATATCGCGCGTGGGGTCATCCCCATCTCACGGGCGATGCCACGCAACGAGATTGCTCCGGGGCCCGCGTCGGCCATTTGCCGCAGCGCGACGGCCTTGATCTCCCGACTGGTCTCCACTCGCAGTCGCTCTCGGCGGCTCAACACTTTTGCACCGGATTCGTTGTCGACCTTTTCCACCTTGACAGGATACAGGGTTTCAATACTCTTATGCGTGCCATTACTACACGCCGTGTCCAAAGGAGCTTGTATGTCTGCTTACGTCATCGTCAACGTCGAGGTGCTCGACGAAGAAGCCGGCTGGGCCTACGCCCCAGTGGCCCAGAAATCCATCCTCAGCCATGGCGGCCGCTATCTGGTCGCAGGTCCCACGCCCGAACCTGTGGAAGGCACCTGGAACTCACCCCGAATCGTGGTCATCGAGTTCCCCGACATGGATCGGATTCGGCAGTGGTACGACTCGCCCGAGTACCGGCAAGCCCGGCAGATCCGAGAAGGCAAAGCCCGGGTGCAGATGTTGTTCGCCGAGGGCTCACCGCCCGAAGGCTACTCACTCCCAGCCCAACCACACTCGTGAATTCGAAGCGGTAGCCCAGCGTGAATACGGCTTCGCCGACCAAGTGCGGGGTATCGCGCGCATGGGAGATGAACCGCGCGGGGCGTCCACCACGTTCGATAGGCGGCCGAGCAGATTCCGCCCCGTTGGGACCCTTACCCGTCCCAGCGGGAACACGGGTCGCGGGGTGCGACTTTCTGGCACCGGAGATTCGGCGCGGCTGGCCGGGCATGCCGGACAGCACCTATGTCTGCCGCGATCTGCTCACCTCTGTGACCGCGTTCGCGCTGGCGTTGACCTCGGGTGTGGACGACGCGCTGAACTCGCTCGCGGCGACCGCGCAGCGGTATGTATGCTCGCAATTCGCTTCGGCTGGAAGGCTTTTCAGCTATCGCTCTCGACCAGTGGTCGCGCCACACGAGCAGCGACACGAGAACGGGGTGCCGGTGCAGATTGGCGGGCGTCTCGGTGCGGGCCGGCCCGAGGGCTTCTCCAGTGGACATCGACCGAGTGCCTTCAGGTTTAGGGGACAGTCCGACAAACACTCCCGCGCGCTGACCACGGCCGAACTCGTCCATTGGCATTCGGCGCGCTCCACTTGATCACACCGGGTTTTACTTGGACAGTCTCGATCGGGTGCGTTGCATTGCGACCTCACCCGCGGCCGCAATGCGGCACGCAGGTCATGTCCGCGACGCTAGCAGCCGAAACGGGCGCGCAGGCCGGTTCTCGCCGGTGACAATCTGTCAGTGGACCGATAGCTAGCGCACGGCGCACATAGCTATGTTCGTTGACTTACAACAGGATTGGTCGGCGCGCCTTGCGGGTGGCCTCGCCGCTGATGGATTCGACCGGTTCGACCGGGTCAGCTCGCGGGCACAGTTGGTCACCCTCGCCAAATCGCTGGGCCACATCGTGGCGCATCGTGACAGCGACGGAGACGGCTTGAATTCGAGGACTATCGCATCGCGCGCTGGTCGGCAAGCCGGTGGATTCTCGCGGCGAGTTGCCGCGAGCTACGAGCGGCATGTGCTCGATCGACACTGCCCACACCGGTCGGCTGGCGGTTCAGCGCGGCGATCTTCGGAACCGTGTTGGTGCTGTTGGTGATTCGCATTATGCGCCGCATGACCCGATCCACGATGATCGGCGCGATCGCGGGTGTGCTGCTGATCTGCGACGGCACCACCTTCGTCTCGTCGCGGATCGGTATGCTCGACATCTTCCAGGCACTGTTCGTGACCGCCGCCTTCGGGTCTGATCGTCGACCGCGACGAGGTGCGCGCCCGGCTGGCTCGCGCCGATACCGACAGGCGCATCGCGCTGACCGAGTTCGGTCCGCGGCTGGGTGTGCGCTGATGGCGGTTCGGCGCGGGAGTGCTGCTCGGATTGGCTTGCGGCACCAAATGGTCCGGGCTCCACTACGTCTTCGCCTTCGGCCTGCTGTCGGTCTGCTTCGATCTCGCCGCACGCCGCGCCTATCGAGTGCCACGACCGTGGCTGGGCACGGCCATTCGGGACATCGGCCCCGCCCTCTACGCTCTCGTCCTCATCCCTCTGCTGGTTTATCTGGCCAGCTACGGTTTCTGGTTCGCCAGCGAGGTCAGCGCCCTGCAGAAGACGCTGCTGTCTGGGTGGGTCCGGCCAAAGCGACTGTGAACTCATCGGGACAATGTTGCACAGCCAGGGGATGCGGCCGGCTCATCACTCGTGCTCACGTCGATCCGCACCCGAAGCCCTATTGAGTCCGCCAATCTGCAACCCATTCAGATGCGGCAGATCATGACGATTCGGCGCGGGCGGCGTCGGGGACGAGTGCGGACCAGCACCGGCGACTCCCAGCCGGTGCGACGGGAGTTGTTCATCGTCGCCCGGAAGTCGATTCGCCTGGAACAGGACCGCCATCGGCCCAAGATCAGAACACCAGCAAGATGATCGATCATCAAGTGCCCGTTACCATCCCGAACCGGTCAATCGCGGAAACTGTGCCAGATCCAGTTCTGCCGTGCCGTCGACCATTGCGGATGCACAGCAGCGAGCTTCGTAAGGCCAGGTACCGGGTACAGCCGTCGCACAACTGGAACAGTTGCTGGAGCTGGCGGCCGAATGTCTGGCGTCTATCAGCCGCGTTCGGTCGCGGCTGCCAAGAGACAGGACCCCGCCGGTTCAACAGGGTCGGTAAGCCGTCGCGCGCAAGGCGTTGCGGCGAAGCGCCAGGCGGAATCCGCGGCCGGTGCACCGAAGTCCGTCCGATCACCCGGACGTCCGCAGCTTTCGCAGACGGCTCGATCGGCCTGTCTGGCTCTTGCGTTCGGCCATGGCCCCGATCACGAATGAGCCCTGGTCAATCGACCGAAATATACTGCGGCACTCACCTGTTCGGTCAATCGTCCAGTGTGAAGATCCGCAGATCAGATGGCATCGAGGGTATGCCGGGTGATCATTCCACGATATAATTCGAACATGCTTTCGAACAGTACGCAGACTCCCCACCGCGCAGCAGGCCCGCTGCTCGCGGCGGTCTCCGAACTGCTCGAACGGCCGCTGGTCGGGTTGTCGGACGACGATGTGCTGGATCTGATGCGGGATGTGGAGCGATGCGCGCGCAGACTCACCGCACTGCAGCACCGACTGCTGGTCGAGGCCGACGAACGCTCGATCCCCGCGCACACCGGGTCGAAGACTCTGAAGCGGTTCCTGATGCAGACGCTGCGGTTGTCGAGCGCCGATGCCGGAAGCCGGGTGAATGCGGCGCAGTGGGTCGGGGCTCTTCGCGATATGGGCGGAGAACAGCTGGAACCGCAGTTACCCTGCACAGCAAGCGCTTTGGCGCATGGTGAGATTTCCGCCGACCATGTGCGGGGTATCGCGCATGTGATGAACCGCGTGCCGCGCGGGGCGTCCACCGAGGATCGGGAGGCGGCCGAGCAGATTCTGGCCGAGTTCGCGCGATCCGGATCGCCGGATGATATCGGCAAGATCGGCGACCGGATCCTGGCCCATCTGGACCCCGACGGCCGGCTCACCGACGCCAACGATCGGGCTCGCATGCGCGGGATCACGGTGGGTCGGCAACGGCCGGACGGGATGTCACCGATCCGCGGGGAGATCGATCCGGTGTTGCGGGCATTGCTGGATCCGATGTTCGCCAAGTACGCCCGCCCCGGCGTATGCAATCCCGAGGACCCCGACAGCCCCGCCATCGACATCGACGCCGCGGATCCGGACACGCTGGCCGAAGCCGCGCGACGCGATCACCGCAGCGCCGCTCAGCGCAACCACGATGCGCTGACCGCCGTGCTGCGGTCGGGGCTCGTCGCCGAGGACCTGGGCAACCACCGCGGCCTGCCGGTGACGACGATCCTGACGATGAAACTCGACGACCTGGAACGAATGTCGGGTGTATCGACCACCGCGACCGGTGGCGTGGTGCCGATCCGGGACGCGCTGGCGCTTGCCGAGCGGTCGCAACCGTATCTGGCGGTATTCGATCATGCCGGACTGCCGCTGCACCTCGGCCGGACGAAACGACTCGGGTCGCGGACACAACGGCTGGCGTTGATCGCCGCCCTGCGCGGCTGCTCACGCCCGGGATGCGACGCACCGGCCAGCCTCTGCGCGGTCCACCACATCCTGGACTACGGCAAGGGCGGACGCACGGACATCGACAATCTCGTGCTGGCCTGCGATGCCTGCCATGCCCTCGTTCACGACGGCCCGGGTGGCTGGAAAACCGTTGTCGGGGGCGAGAATTCGACGTTTCCGGGTCGCACCGCCTGGATCGCGCCGGAGCACATCGATCCCACCGGCACCCCGACGATCAACCATCGCCATCACGCCAACGAACTGCTCGCCGCCGTGCTGACCCGCATCCACACCCGCAACGAACACGAACGCGAAGCCCGCAGACGTCATGAACGCGAACAACACCGGAAATGGCTGCGATCTCGATCCCAGCCGGACACCGGCACCGCCGCATGAATCTCGGCGGACAGCACCGGCTGTCCGCCGGGACACCAGCGCGCCGCAGCGGTCTCGTCTACCCGATGTCCCACCGGTGACCGAGCAGCGTCACGAACCTACCCAAAAGGTCCACGCGCTTGGAGTCAAAGGCGAGTGGTCAACGGGGGAATAGCTGGACGATTCCGGCACTGTAGGTGGCGTTGTCGAGGAGTTCGGCCGTGACCCCGGACGCCGGTGAGTTGCTCGGCGAGCGCGAAATTTCCCGGGATGCCAGGTTCTACTTGCTCATCGTCGCCCAAGTCGAATCCGGCGCTGGAGCGAACACTGGCCTGGATCAGCAAACACCGCCGCTGCGTCCGCTACTACGAAACCCGCCCCGACCACCACGAAGCGATGGTCTACATCGCCACCATCTGACGATGTCACGCCGACTCATCCGAACATGACCGAAGCGAGGCGACGAAGCTCAATTCGCCGGTACGGGATGGAATGAGCCCGTCTCCGGATTCCACCCCTTGACCAAGACCGCGTCAGTGGGCTCGGCAGGCCAGCACTGAATCCGGACGTGTTGCCAATCGGCAGGATCATCGGAGTCCTCGCCGTATTCCTCATCATCGGGCGACCTCGTCAAGGACACGCGCAACCGCAACCACCCCCTCGGAACCCTCACCAGATCACCGTCGTCCTCGCCATACGTCGGAGAAGTAAGCCTCAATGCACCAGAGTCCGCTCGCAGGCTGCACTCGGTCACAGTGTCGAAGGCATCCTTGTCATCGGCCGGCGCCACGCCGGTCATATCAATGGTGACGATCACGTCGCCGTTGACCCCTGTGCAGATACCGATCGCGTCGTCCGCCAGCGCCAGATAGCCGAGCAGCGCGGAATCCGACCATTGATCTGCCAACTCGGTGGACGAGCCGCTATCCAGGAAGTGGATCTGCCGGTCGTCGGAGAACACAGTCAACTCAGTCGCCACGACTCTCCTTCATACCAGGCCCTCAGGAGCTCCACCTGGCTGGGAATGGTCTGGGAGAAGGAAGTTCCCGGACGCTCACTTAGCAAATTCCTCAGCAGCGTTCCCTGCTGACTATGGAGGTCAATGAAGCATGAAAAGGCCATGGGCCCAGTCGAATGCGCGTCAGACTGAGGCCATTGCCCGTGGTCGGATCAGGGCACAGCTCTTGCACGCGTGTCACGAAGGCATGCCACTCGGCCGGAGCGAAGACCAGCGCCGGACCAGTCGGGTTCTTCGAGTCCCGAACGCCGACCCCACCGTCGCTCAGCCAAGCGACCTCCACGCATTCCGAGCCGGCCTGGCTGTAGCTGCTTTGAACCACGCAGCACCGGTAGGGCTCATGTCAACTGCTGATACTCCTTTTCAGCAGCGCTCTGCTGTCTGCGGAGGTCAATGAAGCATGAAAAGTCCACGGCCCCAGCCCAATACGTGTCAGACTGAGGCCATTGCCCGTGGTCGGATCAGGGAACCGCTACACCGTCGGCCGGGTGAACTCACCGCCTTGCACACCGGCCATGAAGGCATCCCACTCAGCCGGAGCGAAGACCAGCGCCGGACCTGTCGGGTTCTTCGAGTCCCGAACGCCGACCCCACCGCCGCTCAGCCAAGCGACCTCCACGCATTCCGAGCCGGCCTGGCTGTGGCTGCTTTGAACCACGCAGCACCGGTAGGGCTCATGTCAACTGTTGATATTCCTTTGCCGTCTTCCTCAGCAGTGCTCTGCTGTCTGCGGAGGTCAATGAAGCATCAAAAGGTGATGGCCCCAGTCCAATACGCGCCAGACTGAGGCCGTTGCCCGTTATCGGATCAGGGCACCGCTACACCGTCGGTCGGGTGAACTCACCGTCTTGCACACCGGCCATGAAGGCATCCCACTCAGCCGGAGCGAAGACCAGCGCCGGACCTGTCGGGTTCTTCGAGTCCCGAACGCCGACCCCGCCGTCGCTCAGCCAAGCGACCTCCACGCATTCCGAGCCGGCTTGGCTGTAGCTGCTTTTGAACCACGCAGCACCGGTAAGTCTCATGTCCACCGTTAACTCCTCAGCAAATTCCTCAGCAGCGCCCCCTGCTGACTATGGAGGTCAATGAAGCATGGAAAAGGCCACGGCCCCAGTCGAATACGCGTCAGACAGGGGGCCGTTGCCCGTGGTCGAATCAGGGAACCGCTACACCGTCGACCGGGTGAACTCACCGTCCTGCACGCCTGTCATGAAGGCATCCCACTCGGCCGGAGCGAAGACCAGCGACGGACCGGTCGGGTTCTTCGAGTCGCGAACGCCAACCCCGCCGCCGCCCAGCCAGGCGACTTCCACACATTCCGAGGTCCCCTGGCTATAGCTGCTCTTGAACCACGCAGCACCAGTTAGTTTCGTGTCCACTGTTGATACTCCTTTGCCGTCTTCCTCAGCAGTGCTCTGCTGTCCACGGGGTTCAGCGCGGCATCATGCAGAGCCGCCGACACCGCACAATAGCGCTCGACATCAACCTGTTTCTGAAGGTAGACATTCGCGGTGACCAAGCCCTCGACGTAGACCACCGTCGGTTCCACCGGCCTGCCCTTACTGTCGGTTCCGAAGTCCATAATCACGAACGGGCCAGGCAACAGGCCCATCGGAATCCCAGCAGCGAAGGGCAATATCCGAACTTCCACATTCGGCCATGTGCTGGCGTCGGCCAGATGGCGCAGTTGATCACTCATGATCTTCGGGCTGCCAACAACGCGCCGCAGTGCGGATTCGTGCAGCACAACATCCAACGTAACCGGCTCGACCTTCCGCTTGATGATCGCCTGCCGTTTCATCCGCAGCTCGACCGCCCGCCGGACATCGCTATCGCTCGGGTCACGAAGGTAGTTACAACTCATCGTCTGTACATAAGGCGCTGTTTGTAGCAACCCCGGAACAAGTTCCTGATACGAAACCATGTGCCGCGCCGCACCTTCCAGCTCGACATAGTTATCGAAGTTGCCGCGCAGCACATCGCTGTACTCCACATACCAATTCTCCACGGCCGCTTGCTCTGCAAGGTGTTTTAACGCAGCGGTCTCTTCCGCCCCACGCTCGTAGATCTCACACAGATGCTGCACGATGCGGACGCGAATCTTATCTGCCGTGCCCTTCTCGAGCCGGTGCAAGGTGGTGGTCCCTATCTCCACCAGCCTTGCCGCTTGCGCCATCGTCATGCCCACTTCTTCGCGACGCTGACGCAGGATGCGCCCCAGCTGTCGCCGGGGCAGGGTGCTGTCTTCCTCAACCATCTCTAGTTATCCCTCGGTAGACGGAATATCGGACAGCAGGGAGCGGGACCAGTTTGCCACAGTTCGCGGAAACGTCGCTGGCACAACGGAAAATATCCGACGGGTTTCCAAGTCTGCGTTGTGCCTGGTCAGAGTTGCTGGTATCGTTGTCACTGCGCGGCACACGGTGACAGCAGGGAGCAAACCCCATCGTTCGCCAGACCCACTCTCCAGTGCCCGAGAGCGATGCGGGACTGACACCGCCGGGTGCCGCGCGTCAACCGACCGTCACACCAGTGAGGTTCACCCATGTCCCGGACGACAACGATGAGGTCGGCGCTTCGGTGCCCGACCGGCACGCAGACTACCGAAGCACCGGAACGGAAGGTCATGACAATGGCGAATAACGAAGTGGCAGAAGGTGATACACGCCAGCGCAAGGCGATCGGACTCGTGCGCGATGAGCTGTCCGGACTCGCGGCACCCCAGCACGCCGTCACAATCCAGCGGCACGCCCGAACCCTCGGATATCAGTACATCTATACCGTGCGTCCCCCGCACGATACCCCCGACCCGATCGGGTACGCCCTGAGTATCGCGACCGGGCTCGATGTGACGGCGATCGTGGTCTACGACCTGGCCTGCGTCGACAGCCAACCGGCACGGGTGTGCGAAGACTTCGATCTCGAAACCGTCTGCCCCGCAACCACATGGGCACGGGTGTGCGAAGACTTCGATCTCGAAACCGTCTGCCCCGCAACCACATGGGCACGGGCGCAGCATCCGACATCGATCGGGGCGCGTGCGCAGTGATGGGCGAGGACATGATCGTGACGCCACCCGAGGTATGCGGGTGCGCCGATGTCGAACTGGCGCACGAACTACTGCGTGCACACCGTGCCTGCCGAGTCGTGCGATGCGTGTGGAAGACAGCGGCTTATTACACCCTGGTCGACGCGAACCGGATCGTTCCGCAGACGTCGACCCCGCGCGAGCGAGCCGCCGCGCGGGGAATCGCGTTCCCGCCGTTGGACGGTGAGCCACTCCCGCACAGCGGACCGACACCGCACACGCTGCGCGAGGTCCTGGACAGGCTCTCCGAGCTGGCGCTACCGGTCCCCCGCGCGGACAGCACCGACGACGGCGACAACCAACGCTTCAATAGGGGGCCGGGATGAGCGAACGAACAATGAATACAGCCGAGCACTCGCTCGTGCCGGAGCCGAGCGCCAGCGAGGCGCGGGCATGAGCGAGCGCAGCGAGCGAACAATAAACACAGCCGAGCACTCGCTCGTGCCGGAGCCGAGCGCCAGCGAGGCGCGGGCATGAGCGAGCGCAGCGAGCGAACAATAAACACAGCCGAGCACTCGCTCGTGCCGGAGCCGAACGCCAGCGAGGCGCGGGCATGAGCGAGCATCGCACGGAGGTGGGCGGCTGGGTGGCGCAATGGCGGATCGACCACCATCACATTCGAATCATGCTGGTACGCAATACCTCGGAACCGCATCCGCTGATGTCGGTCAGTGCACCTAGCGCCGCGCCGGATCTGGTCCGGATGCGTGAGCGGTTCCCGGAAATAACGCCGCTGTGGGATGCGATCCGGCACGAGTATTGGGCGAAATTCTTTGTAACGCAAGAACATTCACAGGGCACAATCTGACGGCTCGCCATGCCGCCCCATCGTCTCACCCGACACAGATCCGAAATGCCGCCGAGCGCGGTCACCATATGGCCGCGGTCCAGCAGTGCGGTCACCGTCACACTGGGATTTGCAGAACGCCATCGCTGCCTTCGTGGACAGCCGGCGCGCGGCAGCAGCATGACCTCTACCTGTCGAAGCCGTACGCGTTCGTCGATATGCCGAGCCACGGCCCGACCTGGTCCCGGCATGAACTCCGGTCCAGCAACCGCACGACCCCGCAACCGCCGCGGCATAACCGGCCTCAACTCTTTGCCTCCCAGAGATGTTCGGCCGCGGAATCTCCAGTGCACCGTCGACGAGCTCATCGGTCGACAGGATTTCAGCTGAGACGGACTTCGCACCAGCGGAACAGGGGCTCTGGCCGCGGTCCCGGTCAACCCAGCGGCCGAAGCGGGCCGGAGTACGGATGACGTTCCGGCAGACGCTCAACGAAAGGTTTGTGGTGACACAAGATCCGGAATCCACACGAGTACAACTGCTCACCGAGCGGGCCGAGCGGGCCGAGCGAGCCGGCTACCGGCTCATGCGCGACCCCTGGCCGCCATACTCCTGGATCCTGCTTGACGCCGAGGACGGCGAACCGCTGCACTCGGCAGCGACGCTCGACCTCATCGATCAATGGCTGGCCCTGTGAGTATGAATCACACGCCCCCGGGGAGTTCGTGGATTACGTTGTACCGACCGGTGTCCGCACACGGCGGTCTGACCGGTTCCGGTTCGTCGAGTCGACACTCACCTGCCATCGGATCCGCCCGCCAGCTTCGGCGAAGACCTGCAACAACTTCACGATCACCAGCCACACGCCACCGCGCTGCCAGCGGCGGAACAACCCGTTGACCGCCGACCAGGACCCGTACTGCGGTGGAATGTCGTGCCAGGGGCAACCGACCCGGGTCCGCCACCGGATCCGTCGATGATCTGCCGTTTCGTCCACTGCGGCGGGCGGCCCGCCTTCTTGTTCCGGGGCAGCAACGGTTCCAACCGCGCCCATTGAGCATCGGTCAGGTCCGCTCGCCCCGCCACCGTTACGCTGTTCACGAGGTCTCCGGTAGGTCTCCGGTTTTTCTTGGTCGTTAAACCACCTACCTGAGACCTCACCCATCTACCAACGCGGACAACAACTTTCACCAACAAGTTGAGGGGTGGTACCGCGCAGCGGTGCCACCCCTCAACTCACTTCGACACAGACCGCTAGATGAGTGATTCCAAGGGGTGTGGTGGATCTCCAGCCGGAAGTCAGGACAGCGGCCGTTGAGGCAGTTTGTTGGTCCATTCGCGTTGCTCGGGGGTGTCGGGGACGGTGAGTCCACGAGCTTGCTCGAGTCGATTCCATGCCGTGTCGGGGTCGGTTCGGTTGATGACGAGGAGCGCGGCGGCCAGCAGCGATGCGCGGCCGATGCCGAAGCGGCAGTGGGTGAGGACGTGTGCGCCGTCGTTCAGTTCGGCCGCGAGGTGCTGGAGGGTCGGCAGCACACTGGCCCGGTCGGGGACGCCGCGGTCGACAATCGGGATGGAAACGAACTGCAGGCCCGCCTCGCACGCTGTGCGCTCTTCGGCTCCGAGGTCGCATTCGTAGAGTTCAGCGGTGGTGAGCGCGCAGACCAAGTGGTCGACGCCGGACGCCTTCAGAGCGGTCATCTCGTCGTCGAGCCACTCTCCGCCGCGTGGCTTTGCCATGATGCTCAGCCGTCCGGGACCCCGATGGTCAACGGTGTAAAAGTTGGGGTGCATGCGCATGTTCATTGCCTCAGGTTGTGGTGGCTGCTTGCAGAAGTCGGCGTCGCGAAGCCAGGCTGATCATGAGAGATATTGCCGGGCAAGGATTTTGCGCGCGTTCCGGCGTGATTGCGGGGCGAGGGGTGCCGTAGATCAAGGGTGTGAGCAATGACATCGACACCCTCGCCACTGCACTGTATGTCACTACCGACGGCCTGTTGACCGCCCGCCCGGATCTGCGGCCGTGGCGACCATCGATCGGGTTCGCCCCACGGTTGACCCACGCCGAGCTGGTGACCCTGGCGGTGATGCAGGCCCTACTCGGGTTCACCTCCGAAGCCCGCTGGCTACGTTGTGCCCGCACCCATCTGCGACACCTGTTCCGGTATCTGCCTCAGCAGCCCGGCTACAACAAGCGGCTCCGCATCGCCACCGGGCTGATCCGCACCGTGATCCGCTTGCTCGCAACTGACACCGCCTTGTGGACCGACGACGTGTGGGTCGCCGATTCCACCCCGAGCTCCTGCGCTCAGAAATGAGCTTGCTTGATCTGAACGGCCCGCCCCGGTTCGCCAACCACTGTGCACTCTCCAACAGCACTGTGCCCGGTCTCGTTGAGTGCTGGTTTCTCCGATGCCAGCAGAACGTCCACACGCGACGGCCTGTGACGGCGCTATCCGGCCTTCGCTACCAGCGCCGCCTGTGCCCGCGCGACCTCGCCGCCGACCTTCTCCTCGTCGACCGTGCGCACCGCACCATCCCGAACGACCATGCGCCCGTTGATGATCAAGGCGGCGAGCGGCGGTGCGGAACCGAGAATCAACGCGGTCACCGGATCATCGATCCCCGCGTGCGCGGGTGTATCGAGCCGCCACAGCGCGAGATCGGCGAGTTTGCCCGGTTCGATCGACCCGATTTCGGCTTCTCGCCCCAAAACCCGTGCACCACCAATTGTGGCCAGCTCCAGTGCTTTTCGAGTGCTGATCGCGTGCGGCCCGCCCTTGGCTCTGGCGTAGAGCAGCGCATTGCGCGGCTCCTCGATCATCGAACTCGATTCATTGCTCGCCGCACCGTCCACGCCGAGCCCCACCGGCACCCCGGCGGCGACCAGATCCGCGGTGCGCGCCGTACCCGCACCGATACGCGCATTCGAGGTGGGGCAATGCGCCACTCCGGTACCGGTTTTCGCCATGGCGTCGATGGCAGCATCGTCGAGGTGAATGCCATGCGCGTACCAGACATCCGGGCCGAGCCAGCCGAGCCGCTCCAGGTACTGGGCGGGTGTGCAGCCGAATTTATCCGCGCAGTACTCCGCTTCATCGGTCGTCTCGGCCAGATGCGTATGCAGACCTACACCCAGATCGCGTGCCAGTAGGGCGGATTCGCGCAGCAACTCGGTAGTCACCGAGAACGGCGAACATGGTGCGAGTGCGATCCGCAGCATCGAGTCGAACGACGGATCATGCCAGCGCGCGACGGCATCCGCGCTCGCAGCCATAATGGCGTCGAGGGTCTCCACCACGTCGTCGGGCGGCAGCCCGCCGGAACTCTGCCCGAGATCCATCGAGCCACGCGTCGGATGGAATCGCAACCCGACCTCGGCGGCCGCGGCGATCTCCGCGCCGAGCAGGTCCCCGCCGGCGCGCGGGAAGACGTAGTGATGGTCGCTGGACGTGGTGCAGCCGGTGCGGGCCAACGCGCTGAGCGCACCGGTCGCGGCGACGCGAACCGCATCCGCATCGATGCCCGCCCAGATCGGATAGAGCGTGGTGAGCCATTCGAACAGGGTGCTATCCGCGGCCAAACCTCGGGTGACCCACTGGTAGAGATGGTCATGGGCATTCACCAGACCCGGCGTGAGCAGGCAGCCACGGCCGGCGATGCGGTGCACATCCGCGCCCGGATCGGGCGCATCGCCGGCACCGACCGCGGTGATCCGGTTACCCTGCACCGTCACATATCCGTGGCGGTATTCGCTGCCGTTCGGATCGACGGTCGCGACGGCGCAACCGTCGATGACCGTCGTTGTCGCCATGTGCCTACGGTAGCCATGCGGGCCCGGGGTCCGGGGCATCTTCGCGCTGGACAGTGGCATGGATGAGTCCATAGGGCCGGTCATCGGCGTGGTAGACCTCGCCCTGGTTCTCGATACCGAATCGACCCAGGTCATAGTCGAAATGATGTTTGTTCGGCGCGGCAAGCCGGATCTCGGCGAGCACCGGAAAGGCCGCGAGTGCGGCCTTGCCCATCTCGAAGAGTGTCTGCTGTAGTGCCTTGGAATGCAGCGTCGCGAAGACCTCGACCATCCGCTGCAGGACGCCCGCGTACACCGCATCCCAGTCCACACCGGTCGTGGCGGCGAAGCGCCACTGCGCGACTAGGGAGGTCGCGAGCATCCGGTCGCGCGTCGGGGCGAGCACGGTGAAGTCGTCGGTGAGGAAGTCGGCGAATTCCGAACCGGTCGATTTGAGGATCGCCAGATCCTTGACCCCGCCGATCACCCAGGCCCGTTGCCGGCTCCCCTTACCTGCCACCGTGACCGTCGCGGTCCGCACCTCGGGGCCCTGCCGCACCCAGGTGTGATCGTGCTCGCTGCCGTCGACAGTGACGCGCTGCCAGGCATATTCCTCGACCTCGATGCGCGCGCTGTCCACCGGTGCGATCTCGTCGACGAAATGCGCGGCGAGGGTGCGCGCATAGTCCTCGATCGTTTGCAGCCCAGGCTTTTTCGCATACGCGTAGGCCGTCTGCTTCTGGGTATCGGTTGGCAGCACCTTCGACTGGTCACCGGCGACATAGGCAGCGGCGAAATCGCCACGCAGCACGGTGGAGACGTTCACATCGCGGATCTCGTGGCGCGGCCGGTCCCGGTAGATCCGGACGATGCGGTTCTCCGCCTTGCCGTACCGGTTGTCGGACAGCACGATCGGCCCGGTCAATTCCATAGCTGGCTCAACTCCCGCGGTAGGTGGAAAAGGCGAAGGGCGACAACAGCAATGGGACGTGGTAGTGCCGCTCCTCGATGACAACGAAGGTGATGGCGACCTCCGGATAGAACGATTCGATCCCGCGCTCGGCGAAGTACGCGCCGGTATCGAACACCAGCCGGTACGTGTCAGGTGGCAGTGCCGCACCGAGCGCGGCGATCCGGCCACCGTCATCGGTGGTCGCGGAACCGAGCAGCTCGGTGCCCCGATAGAGCGCCACCGCGATACCGGCCGCGGGCACACCCGCGACGGCATCGAGCACATGCGTACCGATCGTGCTCATTCGGCAGCCCCGACCAATAGCCACGCCAACCGAATCCGATTGATCTTCGCCAATTCCACTCGCATAACCCGCCTTTCGGTCGCCGGATCAATTCGGAGCCGGGCGGAGAGCAAGGCCATCAGCTCGTCCCCTCCTGGAAACCGCGTACTGGGACGCCGGCACCGCGCTGCTGCTGCCCGGACTTACCGGTCACGCACACCAGATAGACATGGCCGAACTTCTCCGCATAGGCCAGAGTGCCCTCGGCCAACCCGATCCGCACCGTATCCTCGGCCCCGGCCACCGCGGCCTGCTCGCGCGCCGATGCCGCGGTATCGGGCCGGGCACCGATGCGCGGATGTCTGTCGAGTGCGCGATCGATCTCGGTCTCGGACAAATCGGCCGGCACCGCATCGAATACCGCATCGATGCTTGCATACGGCCGCCCGGCGGCCAGCACACGAGCAAGGTCGCATTCGCCTTCAGCCGACCTGCGCTCCGCCGCGGGCAATGCGTTGAATTCCGCGAGGCCCAACCCGTCGTATGTCATCGGACCAGCATCGAATACGACCAACCCGGTCGCCTTTCTAAAGAGATCCGGCGTGTCGCGGTATCCGATTGTCGACGTCACAGTACTTTTCCGTAACCCATTGGCCACATGGTCGGGCTACCGTCTTGTCATGGCTGCACCATCCGACCCGGTCTGCGCGGGCATCGTCCTGGCCGCGGGCGCCGGGACGCGCTACGGGATGCCCAAGGCCTTGGCCGAGGGCGGTGCCTGGCTGCGGTCGGCGGTGGCGGCACTGCGCGACGGCGGCTGCGATCCGGTGATCGTGGTGCTCGGCGCGACCGGACCGGCTCCGGCCGCGGTCGACTTACCCGAGGGCGTCGATCATGTGTGGGCGGCGGACTGGGCGACCGGACTCGGGGCCTCGCTGCGCGCGGGTTTGCGCGCCGTTGCGGACACGCCTGCCGAGTACGTCGCGATCATGCCGGTGGATACTCCCGATGTCGGTGCCGATGTGGTCGCCCGGGTGGTCGCCGCGGCCTTCGCGGCACCGACCGGCCTGGCAAGAGCTGTGTTCCACGCCACACCTGGGCATCCGGTCGTCATGTCGGACAAGCACTGGACCTCGGTTTATCAAGCTGCGGTTAGAGATTCCGGCGGGCGCACCTATTTGGCGGGTAATAGCGATATGGTGTGCGTCACGTGCGACGACTTGGCGACAGGCGATGATCGTGACTTCCCGGCCACGCCGCATGCGTGAGTGGAGCTGAGCAGATGCGCGACATCGTCGACGACCTATTGCGGGTATGGCATTCCGGCCGGACCGGCGGACTGGCCACCATCGTGCGCACCGTTGGTTCCGGACCACTGCCGGTCGGTTCATCGATCCTGGTAGATGCCAATGGCGCGGTCTACGGTTCGATCCACGGCGGCATCGTCGAGGCAACCGTGGTCGAGGCGGCCGCCGATGCCGTGCGCAGCGGTCGGCGCGGACTGCACCGCTTCGGCGTCCCGCCCGGCGAACCCGGATTGGACTCCGGCGGCATGGTCGATGTCTTCGTCGAGCCGTTCTCGCGTCGCGACTTTCCCGAATTCCCCTCCGTCGCAGCGGAAATCGCTGCGCACCGCAGGGTCACCGTCTTCACGGTAGTGTGGAATCCGGATCCGGATCTGATCGGACAGCATCTGATCACCCCGCAGCGGCATGCGACCGAACTGGTCGCGCTGCCGGATTCCGATGTATTCGTCGCGTCATTCCCCCCGCCGCCGCGGCTGATCATCTTCGGCGCCAACGCCTTTGCCGCAGCGCTGACCGTCCAGGCCAGACTGCTCGGCTACCGCGTCACGATCTGCGATTCCCGCGACACCTTCGCGACGCCGGAGACCTTTCCCGGCGCCGAAGTGGTTGTCGACTGGCCGCACCGATACCTGAACACTTTGTCGGCGGCGGGCGAAATCGATAACAGCACAGCGATTGTCGTCCTCGGGCACGATCCGAGGTTCGAAATCCCGCTGCTCACCGTTGCGCTGCGATTGCCCGAGCTGGGTTATCTAGCCGCAAATGGTTCCTGGTCCGCACATATTCGACGCATCGAAGACCTGAGGGCGGGCGGCTTCGATGACGCGACGCTCGCCCGTCTACACTCCCCCGCCGGTCTCGATATCGGGGCGCGCACCGCCGCCGAGGTCGCCGTCTCGATCGCCGCCGAACTACTTGCCGCCCGTTCCGGGGCCAGGCAGCAAACTATCGAAAACCGTTACGCCGCAACGCAATTCAGCGAATTGCCGACCAAAGCCCCGGTGGCGCTCTAGCGCTACTGCAAGCCCGGATTCTCCGCGTACACCTCGCACAGCACCGAGAGGTCGAACAACTGGCAGGGTGATCCGCAGATCGGCGAAAATCGCCTGCCGTGCCGTGATGATCCGGGGACCGGGCAGTTGCGACAGCAGCCTGCGGCCCAGCAGCAACCGACTGTGGGATGAGATATCGACCCGCTCGGGTTACAGCGGAGGTGAATCCACTTTTCGCGCTGCTCGACGCCAAACTGCATATCGCGGGCTCGGAAATCCTCTGGCGCGAGATCATCGGCAATGGCTTCGGTCTGGCCTCCGCGGTCGGCGGTATGCGGCGGCGGGTGTGGGCGTGGCCGATCGGGATCGCGGGCAATGCGCTGTTGTTCACCGTATTCGTCGGCGGAATCTTCAACACGCCACAGCATTTGAATATGGCCGGACAGGCCGGGCGGCAGCTGATGTTCATCGCGGTCAGCGCATATGGTTGGTGGAGTTGGTATCGGCATGCCCGCGCCGAGACCGGACTCGAACACCGAGGCGTCGTGCCGCGCTGGGCCAGTGCGCGGGAACGGCTGGCGCTGGTGGCCGCGATGGTGGTCGGCACGGCGGCATTCGCCAAGGTGTTCGCATTGATCGGCTCCTACGGGCCGTGGGCGGAGGCGTGGATCTTCACCGGATCGGTGCTGGCGACCTACGGGATGGCGCGTGGGCTCGCCGAATTCTGGCTGATCTGGATCGCCGTCGATCTCGTCGGTGTGCCATTGCTGCTGCGGGCGAACTATTACCCTTCCGCGACGCTGTATCTGATCTACGCGGGCTTCGTCGCGTGGGGCTTCGCCGTCTGGGTGCGCACACTGCGCAAATCGGCTGTGCCCATGGCAGCCGATCTCGCACCCGCGCGGGCCTAGAACTTTTTTCGCAACCTCTGATGAATCGGTGCCACGGCGGCAATGCGGATATGGCCGAATTCGCCGAGCTACCGCGCGATGATGTGGTCCTCGGAATCCGGCCCTTGCGTGCGCCTCGACGGCTCACACCACGTCTACGCGGACCCCGGCCGCTCGGATTGTCGCGACCGCGGCTGGGTCCGCGTCCGAATCCGTCACCAGCACGTTGACCTGGTCGATTCCGCAGATCCGGGCCAGTGCCGAGCGCTCCAGCTTGTCGGCGGTGGCGACGACCAGCACCTGGTCGGAGCGCCGCACCATCTCGGCGGTCACCCCTGCTTCGTCGATATGCCGACACTGTGCGCCGCCCTCGGCGGAGATCGCATTCACTCCGAGAATCAATGCGTCCAAACGCAATTCGGCCAGAGCCCGCTCGGCCAATGGTCCGTGCAGCTCATAGGACTCACGCCGGGCCACTCCTCCGAGGACGATTGTGCGCATATGTGGCCGCAACACCATTTCACCCGCGATATTGAGCGCATTGGTAACAATGGTCAGCGGATCCCCGCCGGCATTGGCCAGATCGGTTCGTCCGGCCAATGCCCGTGCCACGGCGGTCGTCGTTGTTCCGCCGTTCATTCCGACTACCGCATTCGGTTCGATAAGCCCCGCAGCGTGTTCGGCGATGCGCTGCTTCGGCTCATCCGCGCCCTGCCGGTAGCGCGCGGGCAGGTCGTAGGCGACCGAAGTCGCGACCACACCGCCGTGCGTCCTGGTCGCCAACTGTTGTTCGGCGAGTGCGGTGAAGTCGCGGCGCACCGTTGCCGGGGAAACCCCGAGGCGTTCGGCGGCCTCCTCTACCGAAAGCCGCCCGGAGTCGGCGAGCAGTTCCAGCAGTCGGTTCCACCGCTGCGGCCGGTCCGTCGGTCCGGTCATCTCACGTCTTCCAGCCCACGCGGGCGACCTGCCATTTTTGCTTGCACGCAGACAATATGACCACATGCACGAGCCGAACGTAGCTAGTCGGTCGCCGTATCGCCGAGCCGGACACCCGCATCACCGGGCCCGTAACCCATCGAGGACGACCTCGACCACCCGACGGACCGCCTCTGGATACGACTCACCAGCCCGGGTGTAGATCTGCAAGGTCATCAGCCCGGCCACTTCCCCTGGCTCGATATCGGCACGCATGACACCGGCCGCCTGCGCCTCCGTGGTCATCCGCGAGACCAATTCGACAATCCGCCCCCGCACCTCGTGCAACCGCGGATCGGCCCGAATCTCGGCATGCAGATTCGGCTCGATCGCCGCGGCCAGCGCCCCGACCCGCCGCTGTGCACATTCGTGCAGGAACCGCGAAAGCGCAGGCCATGCCGCACCCTCCTGTGCCAGTGCGGTCGCCGCCGACTGCGCCAAATCCGCGAGATAGGACTGCGCGGTCTCCGCGATCAACGCATCCCGATCCGGGAAGTGCCGATACAGCGTGCCGACACCGACACCCGCCCGATCCGCGATCTCCTTCATCGGCACCTCGACACCGTGTTCACGGAAGGTCACCAAGGTCGCGGCGATGATCTGATCCCGGTTATTCCTGGCATCCGCTCGCTTCGGACCGGTCGTCGCCCTCACCTCCAAGACTAAGTGGACGAAATCCTTCCGCTTACTGTACCCTTTCGCTAAACGGACGAATTTCGTCCGATTAGCGAAAGGTGTTGGCATGAAGAAGACGGTGCTGATCTCCGGTGCGGGCGTCGGCGGCTCGACCCTGGCGTACTGGCTGGCCGACCGAGGCTTCCAGGTCACGGTGGTCGAGCGGGCAACGGGCCAACGCTCCAGCGGAAATCCGGTCGACATCAAGGGACCCGCCATCGATGTGGTCGAGCGCATGGGCATCATGCCGCCGCTGCGCGCCGCGAATTCTGCTGTGTCCCAGATGAATTTCGTCAATGCGAGCGGCCGCCGCGTCGCCCGGGTCGACCTGAGGGCTTTCCAGGGATCGGCGGGCGAGCGCGAAGTCGAGATCCCCCGCGCGGATCTCGCCGCAATCCTGCTCGACGCGAGCCGCGACAATGCCGAATTCCTGTGGGGCGACACCATTACCGGCCTGACCCAGCATGCCGACGGCGTCGATGTCACCTTCGAACAAGCCCAACCCCGTCGCTTCGACTTCGTCATCGGTGCGGACGGCCTACATTCCACGGTGCGCCGCTCGACCTTCGGTGACGAATCCGAATTCGTTCGGCATATGGGCATCTACATCGCCACCATTCGGCTCGATGAGCCATTCGGCAGCGAGCGCGAAGTCCTGATCTACAACACACCGGGACGGGCACTGTCGGTGCATCCGACGAAGGGGCGCGCCATCGCGGCATTCATGTTCCGACACAAGGGCGTGCCCGGTTTCGACCACCGCGATACCGAACTGCACAAGCGCCTGGTCATCGAGGCCTTCATCGATCAGGGCTGGCGCGTCCCGGAGTTGTTGGACCGCGTTCGCGACACCGACGACCTGTTCTTCGACTCCGTCAGCAAGGGCGAACTGCCGCGCTGGTCGGACGGACGCATCGCCCTGCTCGGTGACGCCGCGTCCTGCGTCTCACTGTTCGGCGACGGCTCCACCCTCGCGATCGCCGGTGCGTACACGTTGGCGGAAGAACTGGCAGCCACACCCGAGGACCACACGGCGGCGTTCCAGCGCTACGAGACCCGGCACCGGGTACTGGTCGACCCCAGACTCCATGGCGTGGCCACCGCGGCTTCGATGCTCATTCCCGCGACACGGGCCGGAATCGTACTGCGCAATACCGCAACTCGCGTCCTGCCCGCGGTCACCGCCATCCGCAATCGAACCCGGCATGCCGCGTGAATCAGGTCAACCCAAGTCCGGAATTCACGAAATGCGCTATCTCCTCGCATATTTCATCCAGCGACACCTCGGCATCGGGATGCGTGCTCCGCACCAACTCCTGGGCCAGCGAATTCGCCGCACCGATAACCGCGATCGCGAACAGATCGAACCGCCGCCACTTGGTCTCGCCGCGCTCGACGGCTCGCTCCGCCTCGCTGATCAGCAGCGATGTCATCAGTAGCTGCTGCTGCCTGCGCCAATCCTCCACCGCCGAACTGACCCCGACCACTTCGACGTAACACACCCGCGCCGACCGGTGATCGGCGCAGGTCACCTCGAGATAGGCCCGGAAACTGTCGAGGACCCGCACAGAAAGCGGTTGTCCCGCAGTCCTTGCCATACTGTCCAGCGCTCGCTCGACCGCATGCGCGGTAGTACGGTTCACCAGCGCGATCAATAATGCCTCGCGGCTGCCCATATCCTCGTAGAAACTGCGCGTGGAAACATTCGCGACGGCACACAGCCGTTCGATCGAGGTGGCCGCATAGCCTTGGGTGCCGAATAATTCCAACGCGGCATCGATAAGTCGCGCCTGCCGCTGGGCTACCCGCTGCGGCTTGGACAGCCCGCCGTAATTGCGGCCCTCCTTGGTTTCGTCATCCTGCCGTGCCACGGCTCCGATGCTACCGGTCGGCAAGCGCCCACCCTGGGCACGGACATCCGAGTGACCGCTACTTCGGTGCACCGTCAGCCCGCCGACGCGGCGACGAAAACAGCGGGGGCACAAGGCCACCCGCCGTCTTCCGGGCGATTACTTGACGCTGCCCGCAGTAAGTCCCGCGACCAGGCGCTTCTCGATGAATGCGAACAGGATGACCACCGGAACAATGCCGACCGTGGAGATCGCGAAGACGTACTGCCATGCGGTGTCGTACTGTCCGACGAATTTGGTCAGCGCCACCGATAGCGGCTGATTCGCCGGGGTCGTCAGCACCACCAGGCTCGCCGCGAATTCGTTCCAGCAGGCCACCACCACGAAAATCGTCGCGGTGACGATGCCCGGCCAGACCAGCGGCAGACTCACCCGGACCAGAATCTGCCAGCGGCTCAGACCGTCGAGCTGCGCGGCCTCCTCGATCTCCACCGGAATGGCGGCGAAGAAGCTGTGCAGGATCCACACCGCGAACGAGAGGTTGAACGCGGCGTTCACCAGGATCATGGCCAGCCAGGTGTCATTGATGCCGAGGGCGAAGAACTCCCGGATCAAGCCGGTAACCAATACCGTCGGCTGCAACATCTGGGTGACCAGCACCAGCGCGAGAAATATCGCACGGCCCGGAAATCTGTGCCGCGCTGTGTAATACGCGGCCGGGACGGCCACGAAGAGCACAAGCAGGGTGGCACAGACCGAGATGACGACCGTGCTCACCAGATTGAACGGCAGCGGCGTCTCCGGGGTGCTCCACATGGTGGCGTAGTTGTCCGGATGCCAGGTCTCGGGCAGATACGTCGGCGGGATGCGCAGGATTTCGGCGCGGCTCTTCAACGAGCCGAGCACCATCACCACGAACGGGGTCAGGAAGACGACCGCGAGCACCACGCCCACCGCGGTGAGTTCCCAACGCCGCCGCCGAGGTCGCCCGGTCCGCGCTTCGGCAGCCGTTGTGTCGGGCGGGATTTCCACACCGTCGATGTGTATGTCCGCCTGCGCGGTCATGGGCTCACCTCACCTGAGTAGGCGTTCGTGCTCATCAATCCACCTGCTGGGTCGGCTTGACGACCTTCACATAGATCGCGATGATGACCACGATCAGCGCGAAGTTCAACACGCTCATGGCGGCCGCGGTATCGAGCTGTTGATTCTGCCGAATCAGCTTGAAGGTCAAGGTCGTCGTCGTATCCGCACCGAAACCCGCGATACTGCCGGTGATCACCTGCAGAATGGGCAGCGAATTGAACACATTGATGATGTTGATGATCGTGGCCACCGCGATCGCCGGACGCAGTTGCGGCAGGGTGAGATACCGATAGCGCTGCCAGGCACTGGCGCCGTCGACCCGGCCCGCCTCATCGATCTCGGCCGGAATCGATTGCAGTCCAGCCAGAATCGTGTAGGTGGTGAACGGGATCGAGACGAAGACCGCGACGCCGATCGCCACCAGGAAGGCGGGCGTCGGCTGTTTGGTGAAACCGTAGCCGCGATCCAGCAGCCCGATATCGACCAGGAACCGGTTGGCGATGCCGACATCGGGATCGAGCATGTAATAGAAAATGGTCGTCGTCATCACGACCGACGCCGCCCACGGCACCAGAATCGCCATCCGTACGGCGGTGCGTCCCGGGAACTCCTTATTGAGGAACTGCGCGAGCCCCGCCGAGAGCACCAGGGTGATCAGCACGACGCTGACCACCCAGACCACGGTATGGGCCAATACCGATCCCAATTCGCTGATATCGAACAGGTTTCGGTAATTGGCCAAGCCGGCGGGACCGCGGTCCTGACCGTAGGCGCTCAGGTCCCGGGTGCTGGTCCAGACCATATAGCCGACCGGGAACGCGACGATGGCCGCGATCAGCACCAAGGACGGCCCGATCCAGGGGACGGCCCGCAGCGTCGAATTCTTCCCCGCTAGCACCCGGATCGCCCCGTTCACTGTGCGGCCCGCCCGGGACCCTGTGTGGTCACGCTGCGCTACCTCCTCCGGGCCCGTCGCTCGGGCCGCTTGGCGACCCACGCTATTTCGCTGCTTCCTGTATCCGCTGCAACACCTGCGCCGGGTCCGCACCCTGCGCGATGGTGCCCATCTGCTGACGCATGGCACCCTGCGCCGCGGCCCATTTCGGGTTATTGCTCGGGTAGAACTTGGCCACGGGCAGGGTCGACGCGAAGGCCTTGGTCACCGGATCGTCGGCGAGCACCTTCGTGGCACTGGTCGTGATCGGAATGAAGTGCTCGTTCTTGACGAAGTTCGAGTACACATTCGCCGAGTAGAAGAAGTCGAGGAATTTCTTGATCGTGTCGGCCTTCTTGCCGTCCTTCTTGAACGCCATCAGGTGATCGGCCACGCCGAGCGTGACGGGCGTACCGTCCTTGGTCGGCGTGGGCGCGGTGGCGTACTTCAGACCCGGATTCTTCTCGGCGATCTGGGCAATGGTGGGCGGCAGCCCCTCGATCATCCCGATCTTGCCCTGGATGAAGGAATTGATGACATCCTTGCGGTTGGTCGCTCCGGGGGTCGGCTGGGTGACACCGGCATCGAAGATGTCCCGCATGGCCTTGACCCCCTCCAGGTTCTGCGGGGTGTCCACGGTGATCTTGTCGTCATCGGACCAGCTGCCGCCCGCGCCGAAGGTCCACAGCGACGTCTCGGCCTGCGATTCCTCACTGCCGAGTGGCAGCCCGTAGCCGGAGATACCGCCGCCGAGCGCCTGGATCTTCTTGGCGGCGTCGGTCAGCTCGGCCCAGGTCTTCGGCGGCGTGGCCACCCCGGCCTTGGCGAACAGATCGGTGTTGTAGAACAGGGTGCGGGTGGAGGCGAACAGCGGCATCGCGTACTGCGTGCCGTTCAGCGAGGCGTTCTTGGCGAAGCTGGGCTGCACATCCGATAGCACATTCGGGGAAACGACCTCGGGCACCGGAAAGAGCATGCCGTCACCGGCGAAGCTGGCGTAGGCGTCGATATTCAGCAGATCCGGGGTGGTGGACTTGGACTGCAGTTTGGTCTTCACCACATCGTTGATCGACTCCCAGGACTCCATCTGCAGGATGACCTTGTAGTCCGGATTCTGCTTCTGGAAGTCGTTGATGATGTGATCCCACAGCGCCTTCGTGCCATAGGCACCGTCGCTGTAGGTGGGAGCCAGGAAGTAGATCGACTTATCGGAGTCGGCCGAGTTCTTGGAGCCGAAACCACAGGACGAGACGGCCAGCGCGACGCCGGTGACCAGCGCGATCCCCGCGAGTATGCCGTGGAGGGGTCTTTTCACGAGCAGAACCTTTCAATTTTCACCCCGGGCGCTACCGCACCGCCGATGATGGAGCGAACGAATCGACTGAGCCGATCGTTTCGAGCGACCTGCAAGCAAGTCGCTACGGATAATTTAGACCCAATAGTGATCATATGTGACTGATTCGCTCGTAAACTTGACAAGAACGATCAACAGGGCGATTCTGTTGTCGTGCCGATCTCCGCTCATTCCACCCCTGGGTCCCATCTGGCCGTCGAAGTCGCCACCCAGCCGGACGACTGGGTCCGCGCCGAGACCACCGCCGCCGCACACCGCGCCGTACTGCCCCAACCGGGCGAGCGCGTCGCCGTCATAGGTTGCGGCACTTCACTATTCATGTCCCGTGCGATCGCGTCACTGCGTGAGGGTTCGGGGCAGGGTATTACCGACGCGTGGCCGGCCAGCGAGGTTCGCGGCGGTCGCGACTACGACCGCTACCTCGTCATCTGCCGCTCCGGCACCACCACGGAGGTGGTCGATGCCATGCGGGCGATTCCGACGCACATTCCGCGCGCCGTCATCTGCAGCAGTCCGGGCACCCCGGTGCTCGACCTCGGCGATCCGATCCTGATCAACGAGGTCGACGAGCAGTCGGTGGTGCAGACCCGCTTCGCCACCACCGCGCTGTCGATCCTACGCTGGCATCTTGGCGAGGACCTGGGTCCGGCCATCGAGCAGGCCAGGGCCGTACTCGCCGAAGACCCGGCGACCGCGCTCGCCGCCGTACGTCGTGCCGAGCAGATCAGCTTCGTCGGGATGGGTTTCGCGGCCGCGATCGCCGAGGAGGCGGGGCTCAAGCTGCGCGAATCCTGCCAGTCCTGGACCGAGGCGTATCTGCAGACCGAATACCGGCACGGCCCGATCAGCATCTCCACCCCCGGCCGTGCCGTCTGGGCCTTCGGACCGCTGGTCCCCAATTTCGCCGCCGATGTGGCCGTCACCGGTGCCCACTTCGAACACCGCGATATCGACCCGATGGCCGATCTGGTCCGCGTGCAGCAGCTCTGTGTGCTGCGCGCCGCCGACCAGGGACTCGACCCGGACCATCCGCGCAACCTGAACCGTTCCGTCGTCTTGGATCGGTGAGCGTCCGCTACCAGGCAACTACTGTGCGGGATATGGGAACGCAACAGCGCCAGACCACAGTGCACCGCGATGACCTCGCGGATCGCACCGGCGCGACGAACTCGGCCGCGCCGGATGCGCCGGGGCCGGTTGCGGAACAGCGGCAGTCGGTCCCGGCGCTGACCGATGACCTGCTGGTGCTCGGTCTCGATGTCGGCGGCACCACGATGAAGGGCGAGGTCACCGATGCCGCGGGCACGGTGCTCGCCTCGGGTGTGCTGGCCACACCGCAGGGCGAGGCGGCCTTCGAAACCATGGGGGTACTCGGAGATCAGCTGCTGGCCGAGTTGACCGATGAGCAGCGCGGTCGGGTCGCGCGCGCGGCGGTAGTGCTGCCGGGCATTGTCGATCCGGTCCGGTCGATCGCGGTATTCAGCAGCAATGTCGGTTGGCGCGATGTGCACATCGGCGATCGGTTCACCGGTCGCTGGGGTATGCCGGTGCTGATCGAGCACGATGTCGCGGTGGCAGGGTGGGCCGAATGGCGTTTCGGCGCGGGGCGCGGCCACGATGACGTGTGCGTGCTCATTCTGGGCACCGGCATCAGCGGCACGCTTTCCGTCGGCGGTCGTTTGCTGCGCAGCGGCTACGGCCAGACCGGCGAATATGGACACATCCCGGTTCGGCATGCGGACGGATTGCGCTGTCCCTGCGGCAATATCGGCTGTGTGGAGACCGTAGCATCGGGTGCGTCCATCGCCCGCGCTTACGCGAAGCGAACCGGACACGAAACAGCAAGCGCAGCAGACGTTTTCGCCAGAATCAATAGCGATTCGGACGCCAAAGCCGTGGTCGGCGACGCGATCAGCGCCCTTGCCGACGGTCTGCTCGGCCTCATTCACGCGGCCTGCCCCGAACTGATCATTCTCGGCGGCGGCCTGGCCGGGGCCGGGCCCGCGCTCACCGAACCCCTGCACCACACCATTGCCGAACGCCTACGCGTCGTGCCCGCACCGCGGGTGGTGCTGGGCGAATTCGGCGCCCGCGCGGGGCTCATGGGCGCGGCCCTGTTCGCCAGACAAGGAGCCCTGACATGACGCGCGTCGGGATGTTCGGATGAATGTCGAGATTCGCGGCCGGATCGTCTCGGCAGCCTGCGCCTTCGACGACGGTGTCGTATCGATCCGCGCGGACCGGATCGATCGGGTGTGCTCACTCGCGGACTGGGTTGCCGCACATCCGAATTCGACCGTGCCGCCATTTTCCGGCACCGTACTGCCCGGCCTCGTCGATATTCACAACCACGGCGGATTCGGCCACCGGTTCGACACCGTCGATGGCGCCGAGGCGCGAGCGGCCGCCGAGTTTCATCACAAGCACGGCTCCACCACCGTCTTGGCCAGCGTTGTCACCGGCGCGGCGACCGATATGGTCGCGCAGGTCGCGACGCTGCGATCGTTGGCGGCGGACGGCACCATCGGCGGAATCCATGCCGAGGGACCATTTCTGGCTGCCGCCAGGTGTGGTGCGCAGGATCCCCGATTTCTGCGCGATCCCGATCTCGAGCTGACCGAACGTCTGCTCAGCGCCGCCGACGGGCAGCTGCGGGTCATGACGCTCGCGCCGGAACTGCCGGGATTCGAGAAGGTCGCCCAACGCCTTTCCGACAGTGGTGTGGTGGTCTCGCTCGGCCACAGCGATACCGACTTCACTCGGTTCCGACAGGCACTGCGACCCAATGGATTCGGCGACCTGGTCACACATTTGGCGAATGGCATGCCGCCACTGCATCATCGAACGCCCGGTCCGGTGGCGGCCGCACTCGTTGCCGCGGCGCAGCGCCAAGTCGTCGTGGAGCTGATCGGCGACGGGGTGCACGTCGACTCCGGTTTCGGCGCGATGGTTTTCGCGGCCGCGCCCGGACAGGTCGCGCTGATCACCGACGCGATGCAGGCCGCGGGCATGCCCGACGGCGAATACCAACTCGGTCCGCAAGTCGTTCGCGTTGCCGATGGCGTGGCCCGGATCGCCAATGGATCCATTGCGGGCGGTACCGCCCACCTGCTGCGCTGCCTCGCCTGGGCGGTCCGCGGCTGCGGTGTGCCGTTGCGCGAGGCGGTAATCGCCGCCACTTCGGTACCGGCTGCGGCGGCCGGACTGGCCGATGTGGGCGACCTCCGGGCCGACCATTTCGCCGACCTGCTGATAGTCGATGACAATCTACAGTTGCGCCGGGTGCTCAGACGTGGACAGTTGTTGACGTGATCCTCACCGTGACAATGAACCCCGCCTACGACATGACCTACCGGGTAGAGCATTTCGAGCGCGGCCAGGCCCATCGGGTCCGTTCGGTCGAGCAACGCATCGGCGGCAAGGGCATCAATGTGACCCGGGTGCTCAATCAGCTCGGAAAGTACGCCAGGGCAACGGGTTTCTCCGACCACGCCTTCGCGGCCGCCGCCGAGCTGGAAATGCCGGTCGACTTCGTGCACGCGCTGCCCTGGGTGCGGCGCACGGTGGTGATCAGCGAATCCGGCGACGGTACCGCGACCGCGCTGTGGGAACCCGGCGCCCGGGTCTCGAATCCACATGCCGCCGAACAGCTCTCGGTCCGCGTCTCCGGCATGCTGCCGGATATCAACGGCCTGGTCATCTCCGGATCGCTACCGGGCGGTATCGCCAACGACCTACCCGCCGACATCGCACGAACCGCCATCGCCGCCGGTGTCCCGACCATCTGCGACGTCGACGGCGAGTCCTTGCGGCTGGCCGCCCAGGTCCCCGGCATCGTGCTGATGCCGGATACCGAAGAGCTGGAACGTCTCACCGGGCGGGTACCGGTGACCCCGGACGAAGTCGCCACAGCCGCGTGGCCGCTCATCGAACGCGGGGTGCGCGCCGTCATCGCCACCCGCGGCGCCGAGGGCATGGTCGTGGTCACCGCCGAGGGCGCGTGGTCGGCGGCCCTGCCCGAACCGCTCGCCGGAAATCCCACCGGTGCGGGCGATTCGGCGACCGCCGCGGTGATCGCGGCACTGTCGGAGGCGAATGACACCCCGGACTGGCCCGCCGCGCTGGTCGATGCCGTCGCCACCTCCGCCGCGGCGGTCGTCATCCCGGTCGCCGGGGAAATCGATCGCCGCCTACGCACCCAGATCGCACCGACGGTGATCGTCGAACGACTAGCCACCCCGCAGGAGACCTCCCCATGACCTCACGACCCGTCGCGGACCTGATCACGACCGCCCGCCCGGGCGGTCTCGGCGCCTTCAATGTGATCACCATCGAACATGCCGAGGCCATCGCCGCAGCTGCCGAGGCGGCCGAACGGCCCGTGCTGCTCCAACTTTCGGAGAACACGGTGCGCTACCACGGCGCGCTGGCCCCGATCGCGCTGGCTTGCCTGCACATCGCCGCCGACAGCAGCGCCGATATCGCCGTTCACCTGGACCATGCCACTTCGTTCGAACTCATCCGCACCGCGGTCGACCTCGGTATCCGCTCGGTCATGTACGACGGCTCCACCCTCGATTACGCCGAAAATGTCGCCGCCACCGCCGATATCGTCCGCTGGTGCCAGGACCGCGATGTCTTTGTGGAGGCCGAACTCGGCGAGGTGGGCGGTAAGGACGGTGCGCACGCCCCCGGTGTCCGCACCGATCCGGACGAGGCCGTCGAATTCGTCGCAGCGACCGGCGTGGACGCCCTTGCCGTCGCGGTCGGCTCCTCACACGCCATGCAGACGCGCACGGCCGAACTCGATAACGACCTGATTTCTCGGCTGGCCGCGAAGGTTCCGGTCCCCCTTGTGCTGCACGGCTCCTCCGGCGTGCCCGACGCGGGTCTGCATGCCGCCGTCGAGTGCGGCATGACCAAAATCAATATCGCCACCCGGCTCAATATCCTTGCCACCGAGGCAATCCGGACAGCGCTCGCGGACGGCCCAACCATCTCCGATCCACGCAGATACCTGCGTCCCGCCCGGGACGCCATCCGGTCCGAGGTCGAACATCTGCTGCGGGTGCTCGCCGGGTAGATCCCACCAGTCCGGGGAAATTATGGGCAGCCGGCACCGGCCAACGATGATAGGCTGAATTGTTTTTAGTTTAGCTAAGGATTTGCTGTCCGTTCGAGCTGTATCACCTGATGAAGGAAAAACAACTCCATGGCTGTCATCCTGCAATCAGGAGAACAGCGCGCTGTCGGTGCGGGGACGCAGCCCAAGGTCTCGCACACATTCATGCTCAGTGCCGCAATCGTATTCACCTCCGTGTCCATCGGCGCCTGGCTGCTATTTCTGCGGCCCAACTGGCAGATGTACTGGCACCAAGTCGATCTCCAGGTCTATATGTGGGGCGGTACGGCCGCGGCTACCCACCCCGCGCTGCTGTACGACGGCCGCGGACCGCTCGGCCTGCCCTTCCTCTACCCGGTCTTCGCCGCGTGGATCTGTGCCGAACTGTCGAGATTCCCGATCAACTACATCGGGACCGGCATCACGGTGCTCACCATGGCGTCACTGTTCGTGAGCGTCTGGAGCGCCGCCAAACTGCAGCACCTACGCCGCACCACGGGTTTGCTGGCGTTGAGCATCGCGGTCACCGGTGCCGCGATCTGGTTGGAGCCGGTCCAGCAGACGTTCCGTTTCGGTCAGCTCAGCGCAATCCTGATGGCCTTGGTGCTGGCGGATCTCGCCATGCCCAAGGAGAGCCGCTATCGGGGCATCCTCATCGGCATCGCGACCGGACTGAAGCTGACCCCGGCGATCTTCATCGTCTATCTGCTCATCACCCGCCAGTTCCGGGCCGCCGCGACGGCCGCCGCAACCTTCGGCGCCACAGTCGCGATCGGCTTCTGGTACCGGCAGACCCAGGCGCTGCAGTTCTGGACCACGACCACGAGCTCGCAGAACCGCATCGGCTTCGCCTATGTGCAGAACCAATCGATCAACGGCATGTTCGGCCGCCTGGAATGGACGACGTGGAACGACACCACCTCCGCGTTCTTCTGCGCCGGACTGCTCGGACTGGCCGGAATGGCGGCGGCGCGAATCGCCTACCTGCGCGGTGACGAGTTGCTGGGCGCACTGCTCGCGGCCACGGTAATGCTGCTGGTCTCGCCGATTTCCTGGACCCACTACTGGGTGTGGATCGCACCGGCGCTGCTGTGGCTGATCCACGTGCTGCGCCACCGACCGCTCGCCGTCCGGATCGCCGTGCCGGCGCTCATCTACCTGTTCGTCTTCGCCTGGCCGCTGCGAGCCGATCGGTTCGGCGCATGGGATCCGGATCTGCCACTGCTGCCGCAGGGGCTGATCTGGCAGGTACCGCAGACCGAGGGCCGGGAATTCCGTTGGACGCTATGGCAATTCCTACTCGGTGATTCGTACACCCTGCTCGCCACCGCCGCGCTGATCGCCGCGGTCGTCTGGTTGATTCCGCTCCGGCCGAATGCCGTGCAGCTGCCCGATGCGGGCGTCGCGGATCGGCGGCGCGAGCGAGGGGTGGGCGCCGCCGATCGGCGGGAAGACGGTCCGAGCAGTGAACCGCCGGGGTCGAGCGAGTTGGAAGCCGTCGGGTAAGGCTCCTTTTCACGGGGAGCCGCTTCGTTCGCCGACACCGATCATCCTGCTCCGATCACCTCGAGAATGCTGACAACCCAGCTGTGCATTGCCTTGGACCGATCAGCCCGCGCTGCCGGTCGACGGATGAGCCTGCTGCTGCTGCCGCTGCCGCTCACACTCCGCATGGTCGGCCTCCGGACGGTCGTCGCCGGTCAGGCTGCACCCCTGCCGGTTGAAACCCAGTGCGTCGTAACCATTGCGGCCGTAGCCCCATCTGTCGTAACCATCGCGGCCGTAGCCAAATGCGTCGTAACCATCGCGGTCGTAACCATCGCGGTCGTAACCACGTGCGTCGTAACCACGGCGGTCGTACCCGTACCGGTCGCGGTCCGAGTGGTCGTACCCTGAGCGGTCGTAACCATCGCGGTCGTAGCCGAACTTGTCGCGGCCCGAGTGGTTGTACCCCGAGCGGTCGTAGCCCCATATGTCGTACCCGAAGCGGTCGAACCCGGAACGATCACGGCCGGCGCGGTTGAAGCCGTCGGGACCGTAACCGTCCGCGTCGTCGCGATCAGGCGGCGTAGGGCTCTGGGTCGGCTGAGGTGTCGGGGCCTGCGTGGTGGGCACGGGCGCCTGCGTGGTCGGCGCGGGCGCCTGTGTAGTCGGCGCGGGCGCCTGCGTGGGGATCGAGGCTTGGGTGGGAGTTGAGGCACCGGCATCCGGGGTGGCGAATGCCGGTGCGATGACCACCGCGGGAGCGACTGCCAATGTCGCGGCCACAATGGTGTGCGCCAGCGTCCGTCGTACCGTGCGCGAACTCGTCTTCCATAACGCCATATTCGTCCTCCTTCTCGAAACGGAACGCTGGGTCGCGCTCCGCTCGGACTATCGATCGGTCGACCGACATCGGTACAGGACGAGAGCTATGCCACAGCGAATATCGTTCCACCCGAACGAAACTCGATTCAGGCGTCGGCGCTTTCCGCGCGGATCCGCTGTCGGATAGGCAGATTCGGGGATGTATTCCGAATTCAGCGGTCAGGAATGCCGGTCGCTATTTGCCGACCTTCGTACAGCCGTCCGGTGGCAGCGCACCCGCGAAGCGTTGATCGATCCAGGAATTCGCGGCTGCGACTCCGGCGCTGTTGACGATAATATGCTCGCCGAGATAGGCCTCGAAGCGCACCGGAACTCCCAACCGGCACCAGTCGTCGTAGAGGTGTTCGGCTCCGGCGAAGGGAACCCACACCTCGTTGATGCCGTGGTACATGAAGACCGGCACTCGCGGCGCGGCGGTACCGAGGCGGTTCTCGGCCAGGATCTCCCTGATCATCGGCAGTTTCGTCGGCTGGGGCACATCGGTGAGCATCTCCGTGGGTATGGGCGCGAGCGCACCGAGCAGCGCCGCGTCCAGAAAACACAAATCCTTCGCGAATTGCGACAGCCGCCAACCGTTGTCATTGAACAGCGCCATGATCTCCGGGTACTCCCTGGCAAGACCGAGGGTCGCGGCCAGGAATACGCCGGCGGCGGCATTGGCGCCGTTCATCGAATTGATCAGCATGCCGAAGTCGGCGGGAACGCCGCCGATCACCGCGCCGACGAGGTTCAACTCACCCGCGTATTCCGGTGCGAGTTGCGCCGCCCAGCCCGTGGCGATGGCACCGCCGGAGTACCCGGAGACCACCGTCGGCGTATCGGGCGACAGACCCGACTCGGGCGTGTGCACGGCGGCGCGTATCGAATCCAGTACGGCATGTCCGGCCATGCGACCCGCCGCGTAAGCCTGTCGTGGCCCCTGATGATCGGGCACGATCACCGCATAGTTCTTCGAAAGTGGCAGCTGCACCGAGCGGATATCGGCCGCTAGCCCCTTCCTGAGTTGCTGGGACGGCGCACAGTCGTTGCCGAGTGAATCGATCGCTTCGTTGTCGGCGACGAGGGGTCGGGGTCCCGAACCCTGCCACGGCGCGACGGGCACGAGCAGGGTGGCGACCACCGGCACCGGATGGCCTTTGGCATCGGTCGATCGGATCAGCAGTTCGGTGGCGGTGACCGGCGTCGGCTCCGGCCCGATATCGATGCCACGGGCCGCGAGCACGGTGCCGGGACGCAGCGTCTCGAAATCCGGCGGCGGCGTGTAGAAGGCGTCGTCGAGCGGCGTCGGCATGACCGAGGCGGGATCACGCACCGGGTGCACGCCATCGGTGGCCGAATCCGGGTACGCCCCAGCCATTCCCGGCACAGCTGCACCGACCGCCGCCACAACCCCCACACAGGTCACCGCACAGAGCGCCACCACCTTCCGCATCGGCCGACCGATGGCCGACCACGATCGCATCCATCGTTTTCGTGCCGCACCGAGCAACGCCGAGTCCTTCGTTTCCGCGCGGGTATCGGACCGAATCGAAGCCAGTCTCACCTACGGCCAGCACAAATACCGGGAACACAACCGTGCGGTCCGCATAACGATTCGGCTGTCCGATTACGGCAGGAGTGCGCGGACCGTGTCGATGGTGTCGGCGTCGGCGGCGGATTTATCGGGTCGATAGCGCACTACGCGGGCGAAGCGCAGCGCGACGCCGCCCGGATAGCGTGGACTGACCTGGACGCCGTCGAGGGCGATCTCGACCACGAGTTCCGGCCAGAGGTATACGGCGTACTCGTCGCGGGTGCGCTCGTGCCGTGGGAATTCGGCGGTCTGCCACTGCAGCAGCGCATCGGTGAGGCCCTTGAAGGTCTTGCCGACCATGACCGGTTCGCCGGTTTCGGGATCGCGCGCGCCGAGGTGCAGATTCGATAGATATCCGGTACGGCGGCCGTAACCCCATTCGGCGCCGAGCACCAGCAGGTCGAGGGTGTGCGTCGGCTTGATCTTCTGCCAGGACCGGCCGCGTCGGCCCGCGGCGTATGGCGCAGTCAACGACTTGACCATGACGCCCTCGTGTCCGGCGGCCAGCGCGCCGTCGAAGTACTCGGCGGCCGCCTCGGCATCGGGCCGGATCAGGGCCGGGATGCTGTGTGCGGCCGCGACCTCGGTCAGCGCCCTGCGGCGGTCGTGCAGCGGGGCGTCGAGCAGATCCTTGCCGTTCAGATGCAGACAGTCGAAGAAGTATGGGTGCAGCAGCAATTCCCGGGTCGAGCTGACCTCGGCGAAGCGGCTCATCGTCTCCTGGAACGGACGCGGCCGTCCGGAATCGGTGAGCGCCAGCGTTTCTCCGTCCAGCACCACACTCGTACAGTCGAGCCGGGCGACGAGATCGACCAGTTCCGGCACGCCGGCGGTGATATCGCGCAGCGTCCTGGTGAATACCCAGACCCGCGAGCCGGCGCGGTGTATCTGGATGCGCGCGCCGTCCAGTTTGTGTTCGACGCTCACCTCGGCACCGAATTCGGCCAGCGCGTCATCCAGTGTCGCACCGGGCGAGGCGAGCATGGGTTGGATCGGGCGGCCCACTTCGAGCCGGAATTCGCTCAGTGCCTCGGCCCCACCGGTCAGCGCCGCGACAGCGGTGACCGGTAGTTGTCCGGAGAGCATGTACGCGCGGCGGACCAGCTCGATCGGCACCGCCGCGGCCACCGCGACCGCCTCGGCGACGATCGCGGTGAGCGCACCCTGACGCAGCTCGCCACCGAGTAGCCGCATCAGGAACGCCTGCTGATCGGCGGTCGCAGCGGTCCACAAATCCGACAGCAATTCCTTGCGCCGGTTGGTGGAGCCGGGGCCGGAGGTGGTGGCCAATTCGCTCAGCATGTTGTCGACCGACGAAACCGTTAGCGTCGCAAGCTCACTCGGCTCGCATTCGAGTGCGGTCAACGTGCGCCAGCCGGTGCCGATGCGCCCCTGACGAAGTTCACCGGAGACCCATGCCACCACCGGCGCCAGCTCATCCGGGGCGGCCGCGGACAACAGCGCGGCCAGGGTGACGATCTTCGTCTTCCGGGACCGGGTCGCACGGACGGTCTCCGAAGCCTGCACGACATCCGAGAACAACATCAGTCGACGGTAGCCCGCCCCTGTGACAAATCGCTCAGCCCCGCTGCTAATGACCTATTGGCAGGTTTGCGAATCCGCTAATAGGCTGGACACATGGCCAAGACTTACGTCGGGGCGCGGCTTCGTCAGCTGCGGACCGAACGCGGGCTGAGCCAGGTCTCACTCGCCCAGAAGCTGGAGATCTCGGCGAGCTACCTCAACCAGATCGAACACGATGTGCGCCCGCTCACCGTACCGGTATTGCTGCGGATCAGCGAAGTGTTCGGCGTCGACGCGACCTTTTTCTCTTCCCAGGACGACACCCGGCTCATCGCCGAACTCCAAGAGGTCGTGATGGATCAGGAACTCGGCATCGAGGCCGATACCCAGGAGATCGCGGATATGGTCTCCGCGCATCCGAGTATGGCGCGCGCCCTGGTCAATATGCACAACCGGTACCGCAATACCTCCGCACAGCTGGCCGCCGCCACCGAGGACCGCTTCGCCGACGGCTCCGGCAGCGCGACGATCAGCAAACCGCATGAGGAAGTCCGCGACTTCTTCTACCAGCGGCAGAACTACATCCATGAATTAGATACCGCCGCAGAGGAACTCACCGCCCGCATCCGCTTCCACGGCGGCGATGTGAACAGTGAGGTCGCCCGCCTGCTGCGCGCACACGATGTGCGCATTATCGAACGCATCGATCTCGGCGAGGGGGTATTGCACCGCTACGACCCGCAGACCCAGCGACTCGAGATCGCACCGCATCTGTCCGGTGGCCAGCGCACCTTCAAACTCGCCGCCGAACTCGCCTATTTCGAATGCGGTGATCTGCTCGAAAGGCTGGTGGAGGAGGGCAATTTCGCCTCCGAGGACACCCGCAAGCTGGCCATGCTCGGCCTGGCGAACTACTTCGCCGCGGCAACCGTATTGCCCTACACGCACTTTCACGAGGTCGCCGAGGATTTCCGCTACGATATCGAGCGGCTCTCGGCCTTCTTCACCCAGAGTTACGAGACGATCTGTCATCGGCTCTCGACGCTGCAGCGCCCCAAGCTGCGCGGCGTGCCATTCTCCTTCGTACGCGTGGACCGCGCCGGAAATATGTCGAAACGCCAGTCCGCCACCGGTTTCCACTTCTCCTCGAGCGGCGGCACCTGCCCGCTGTGGAATGTCTACGAAACCTTCGCCTATCCGGGCAAGATCATGACGCAGATCGCCCAGATGCCCGACGGCCGCAAATACCTGTGGGTGGCTCGCACCGTCGAACGCCGCGCGACCCGCTATGGCCAGGCCAGCAAGACCTTTGCGATCGGGCTCGGTTGCGAACTACGGCACGCGGGTCGCGTCGTCTACGCCGATGGCATCGATCTCGACGTGGCCAAGGCCACGCCGATCGGTGCGGGCTGCCGGGTCTGTGAACGCGCCAATTGCCCACAGCGCGCATTCCCGCCGCTGGGCAAGGTGCTCGATATCAGTGAACATCGAAGTTCGGTATCACCGTATGTGCTCAAGTGAGCTCGAGTGACGCGCGAAGGCCGACACCGGCGATATCCGATGTCGGCCTTGCACATTCTGCTAAGCCGGTAGCGTCGAACGCTGGATCCGCACCCCGAACAGGGTCAGACCGAGCGCCGCGACCAGCAGGATGGCCAGTGTCCACGCCAGCACCGTAAAGCCATGTGGCGCCGCCGCCGCGGCCACCAGCGGTCCGGCGGTAGCACCGACATAGAAGCTGAACATGGCGACCGAGGACGCGGCGGCCCGCGCCTCACCACCCAACTCCCCCGCAGTCTGCAGCACCGCGGGCGCGATGACACCGAGCCCGCCGACCAGCACGGCGAGCAGGATGGTCAGCACCGCGAGGTGGGTGCCCTCGAAGGTGGCGATCACCATGGCAGTCGCGGCGACCAGCGCACCGAGCACCATCTGTCCCGGCTTGGTCAGCCGCGAGAGCGGGATGGCCAGCAGCGGCAGGGCGGAGGTGGCCACCGACATGGTCACCACCGCCCGATGCGCCGGTGCGATGCGGGTGGCGATATAGGCCATGATCGCGGGCGGAATCGAACCGACGACGAGTCCCTGCGCGACACGCAGGCCGACCGCGATCGGCGCACTGAACGACAGACCGGTCAATAGTGTGACCATCGAGGCGACGATCATGCCGGTGATCAGTACCCGGCGGTGGCCGTAGCGATCCGAGAGCGGGCCGAACAGCACGAAGCCACCCGCATAGCCGAAGGCGAAGGCGCTGATGATCCAGGTAATGACACCCGCACCCACATTCCAGTCCGCCTTCATGGCCGTGAACAGGGGAATCGGGATGTACATCTGGCCGGTGGCCAAGAGTGCGGACAGGACGAAAACAGGGAGGGTACGCCCGGTGTGCGCGCGTGGTGACGCGCTACGAATGCGGGCCCGAGCCGGGATACCGGTCGGAAGCTGAATGGTCGGCGTTGCCATGTGGACGAAGTTAGGCCTATCGCAAACCTAATGTCAACCAAATAGTTGGTTTAATGCGATGGTAAAGTCGCGGTCATGACGGCCACAATGAAACGCAGCGACGCGACCAAGCAAGCCCTGCTGCGTGCCGCGCGCGACGAATTCGCCGAATACGGCCTGGCCGGCGCGCGGGTGGACCGGATCGCGGAGGCGGCCGGGGTGAACAAGGAGCGCATCTACGGCCTGTTCGGCAGCAAGGACGAACTGTTCGACGTCATCGTGATCGACACCATGCGCGAATTCATGGACGTGGTGCAGCCCCTGGCCGAGACCGAACCCGGTGAGTACATCGGCAAGCTGTTCGACTACCACCGCGAAAATCCGCAACTGCTAAGGCTTTTGCTCTGGGAGGGGTTGCACCGGGGCACCGACGCCCACGATATCGATGACTGGCGCGCCCAGCACTACCTACGGAAATTCGACCGCGCCATGGAGCAGTTCGATGTCGACCCCAGCCACGCGGGCCGACTGCTGCTCGCCCTGTGCGGCCTGACCAACTGGAGCCTCGCGGTCCCGCAGATCACCCGCTTGCTGCTCGGCGCCGATGCCGAGAACCAGCAGGCGACCCGGGAATTCATGATGGAATTCGCCAGGGCGGCGCTGCGAACGGATAAGTCGATCCCGCATCGCGAACCGGTCAACGAGTTGACCATCGAATCGGCCAGCAGGGTTGACGCCGCCGCCACGGTCGCCGCGCCGACCGATCCGGTAGACCGCGCCGCCCAACGCCTACGCGCGGCCCAGGCCGCGACCGACGCCGCCCGCGACGAACTCGCCGCGGCGATGCGCGCCGCCCACGCCGCAGGCACCAGCGCCAACCAACTCGCACGCCAAGTGTCGGGAACGCTGTCCCGTCCCGTCGTCCTGAAGCTCCTCGCCGACTGAAAGCTTTCGGTTCCGACACCGATTTGCGGTTTCACTGCGGTGCATCGGAATATCTCGTGGTGACGAGTCTGTCGCACACGCTGCTGCCCTCTGAAGGCCGATCATCGGTGCGCGGAGTGGACCCCCGCCCGGCTACGGTTGCGTAGCAAGACAGCGGTGCGGCAGGCTCCTTTTGTACAACGTCAAAACGCCGATCCCGTGGCTGGCAGGTCGCGGAGGCGTGAGTCGAGGAGGACCGGTGGGTCACTACAAGGCGAACGTCAGGGATATCGAGTTCAACCTGTTCGAAGTGTTGGGACTGGACAAACTCCTGGATACGGGCGCCTATGGCGATCTCGATTCGGAAACCGTGCGGGATATCTTGTCCGAAGTGAAGCGGCTGGCCGAGGGTCCGGTGGCGGACTCCTTCGCCGCGGCCGACCGCGACCCGGTGGCCTATGATCCGGCCACCTTCTCGATTTCGGTGCCCGAGCCGCTACGCAAAACCGTCCAGGCCGTGCACGAGGCCGACTGGAGCCGGCTCGGCATGCCGGAGGGGATGGGCGGCACACCCGCGCCCGCCGCGGTGATCTGGTCGATCACTGAGATGCTCAGCTGCGCCAACCCGGCGGCGAGCTTCTTCAATATGGGCCCGGCGATGTCCTCGGTGCTGTTCAATGTCGGCACCGAACAGCAGAAGCATTGGGCCACAAAGGGTTACGAGCGCGGCTGGGCGGGCACCATGGTGCTGACCGAGCCCGATGCCGGTTCCGATGTCGGCGCGGGCCGCACCAGAGCCGTCGAGCAGGAGGACGGCTCCTGGCATATCGAGGGCGTCAAACGCTTCATCTCCGGCGGCGATGTCGGCGAGACTGCCGAGAACGTCTTCCATCTGGTGCTGGCCCGCCCGGAGGGGGCCGGTCCGGGCACGAAGGGGCTCTCGCTGTTCTATGTACCGAAATTCCTGTTCGATCACGAGACATTGGAGCTGGGCGACCGCAATGGCGTCTACGTGACCGGTGTCGAGCACAAGATGGGTCTGAAGTCCTCGCCCACCTGTGAGCTGACCTTCGGCGCGACCGAGGTGCCCGCCAAGGGCTGGCTGGTCGGCGGGGTGCACAACGGCATCGCACAGATGTTTCAGGTGATCGAGAACGCCCGCATGATGGTCGGCATCAAGTCCACCGGCACGTTGTCCACCGGTTATCTCACCGCGCTCGACTACGCCAAGCAGCGCGTGCAGGGTGCGGACCTGCCCCAGATGACCGACAAGTCCGCCCCGCGCGTCACCATCACCCACCACCCGGATGTGCGCCGCAGCCTGGCCATGCAGAAGGCGTACGCCGAGGGTCTGCGCGCCATCTACCTGTACACCGCCGCCCATCAGAATGCCGATGTGGCGCAGCTGGTTTCGGGTGCGGACGCCGGATTGGCGCACCGGGTCAACGATCTGCTGCTGCCGATCGTCAAGGGTGTCGGTTCCGAGCGGGCCTACCAGTACCTGACCGAATCGCTGCAGACACTGGGTGGCTCCGGCTATCTGCAGGACTACCCGATCGAGCAGTACATCCGCGACGCGAAGATCGACTCGCTCTACGAGGGCACCACCGCCATCCAGGCGCAGGATTTCTTCTTCCGCAAGATCATTCGGGATAAGGGTGCGGCGCTCGCCCACGTCAACGGGCAGATCACCGCCTTCCTGGAGGCGAAGACCAGCCGCTTCGAGACCGAGCGGGCGCTACTGGCCACCGCGGTGGCCGATGTGCAGGCGATGGCGGCCACACTGACCGGGTATCTGATGGCGTCCCAACAGGATCCGAAGCAGCTGTACAAGGTCGGGCTCGGTTCGGTGCGCTTCCTGCTCGCGGTCGGCGATCTGCTCATCGCCTGGCGACTGCTGGTGCAGGCCGAGATCGCGGCCGCCACACTGGCCGCCGAAGCGCCGGAGAAGGATCGGGCGTTCTATTCCGGAAAGGTTGCCGTCGCAAGCTTCTTCGCGAAGAACGCGCTGCCGCAGCTGACCGCGACGAAGAACATTATCGCCGGGATCGATAACGACATCATGGATTTGGACGAAGCCGCATTCTGATCCGACCGGATCAGTTGGGTCGGCCACGGGCGCGGTGCCCGGGTTGCCCGCGGGTCCGTCTCCCGTGGCCGCCCGCCGAACCGGACGTGCGGCTCTCACCGCA
>NZ_JBFANN010000050.1:0-50608 GCF_040674855.1 Nocardia sp. NPDC049707
AACTCGGCATAGGAAAGACTTGTCCCCTGGTAGCTGACCGCGACCGTGTCCGGCGTGCGCACCGCCTGCGCCTCGAACAGCGAAACCAGCGTCGCCGCAGGCACCGGAGACACGGTGCTATTCCACTGCTCGATCACCAGCGACCGCTCATGCTCGTCGAGCAGGTCGATATCACCGATAGCCCGATCCGGTTCGGCCACGACGGCTCGCAGCAACCGGTCGAATCGCCGCACGAACGCCGCCATCGTGTCGGCGTCGAAAAGATCAGTGGCGTAGACCAATTCGGCGGCAATGCCCGATGGTGCGACCGCATGGGCACCGTTGGTGGTGCTGATCGGGGTCACGGTGCTCTGCTCCGAAAGCACTAACTGCAGATCGAATTTGGCCATATCGATCGGCATCTCGACCGCGCTGACCGTGAGTCCGGGCAGTTCCAGGCTGTTCTGGCCGGTGTTCTGGAACGACAGCATCACCTGGAACAGCGGATGCCGCGCCGCGGACCGCACCGGATCCAGCAGCTCCACGAGCCGCTCGAAGGGCACGTCGGCATGGCCGAATGCCGCGATGTCGGCCGGTCGCACCACGCGCAGCAGGTCGTCGAAGGTGACGCCCGGATCAACCTCGGTGCGCAACACCAGGGTGTTGACGAACATACCGATCACGTTGTCCAGCGCGGCTTCACCGCGACCGGCGATCGGGGTGCCGATGGCGATATCGCGGGTGCCCGACAGCCGCGCCAGCAGGGTCGCCAGCGCGGCGTGCACCACCATGAACACCGTCGAATTGTGGCTGCGCGCCAAGCGGCTCAGCGCCATGTGCACCTGCGCGCCGATCTCGAACTCGACGGCGGCACCCCGGTTCGAGGCTACCGCGGGCCGCGGCCGGTCGGCTGGCAGATCCAATTGCTCAGGCAGCCCAGCCAATTCGCTGCGCCAGTACGCGATTTGTTGGGACAGCACGGATTCCGGATCGTCCTCGGCGCCCAGGCTTTCTCGCTGCCACAGCGCATAGTCCGCGTACTGCACCTCGAGCGGCGCCCATTCCGGCCGGGCTCCACGCAGGCGGTCCAGATAGGCGGCCATCACATCGCGGGTCAGCGGGCCCATCGAGAAACCGTCGCCGGCGATGTGATGGACCACGCACACCAGCACGTGATCGGTCTCGGCCAACCGCAGCAGTCGCACCCGGATCGGGGGTGCCGCGAGCACGTCGAATCCGGTGATGACCGCTTCCGCGACGAGTCCGAGAAGTTCCGCCTCGGTGGTCGCGATCACCGGAAGTTCTGGCACCGCACGGGGATCCGAGACGGGCAGCACCTGCTGGTAGCCCTCGCCGTCGAACTCTGGGTACACGGTGCGCAACACCTCGTGGCGCTCCACCAGATCCCGCACCGCGGCACGTAGCGCGTCCACGTCGAGCGGGCCGGTCAGCTGTACCGCGACCGGAATGTTGTTGACACCGCTGGCCTTGTCGAACTGGTTGAGGAACCACATCCGCTGCTGCGCATACGACAGCGGGATCCGCGCGGGCCGCGGCATCGGGCGCAGGGTCTGCCCGATGGCCGAACCGGCATGCTGCTCAACACGTTCCGCGAGCGCCGCGACCGTGGTTGCCTCGAACAGGAACTGTACCGGCACCCGGACTTCGAGCGCGGAGCCGATGCGGGCGGCCGCCCGCGCCGCGAGCAGCGAGTTACCACCCAGCTCGAAGAAGTCGTCGTCGGCACCGACGCGGCCCAAGTTGTCGCCGTCAACAGGCACCAGCAATGCCGCGAACGCGTCGGCGACGATCTGTTCGACCGGAGTCGCCGGCGCGCGGAATTCCTTAGCCGCGAACACCGGCTCGGGCAGTGCCGCGCGGTCGAGCTTGCCGACCGGGGTCAGCGGGATCTCGTCCAGCACCACGAAAGCGGCCGGAATCATGTACGCGGGCAGCGACTCGCCGAGGAATTCGGCGAGTGCCTCGGTATCCACCTCGGCCCCTGCCCTGGGCAGCACATAGGCCACCAGCGCGGTCGCGCCCGACGGCAGCGTCTTGCCGAGGGTCGCCGCGAAGTCGATATCCGAGTGGCCGGTGAGCGCGTTGTCGATCTCGCCGAGTTCGATGCGGAAACCGCGGATCTTCACCTGGAAGTCCGAACGACCCAGATACTCGATGACGCCGCCGTCCGTGCCGCCGGATTCGGTGCGCCGCACCAGATCCCCGGTTCGGTACAGCCGCGCGCCCGGACTGCCGATATCGGCGCCGAACGGGCTGGCCACGAACCGGTCCGCGGTCAGCCCCGGCCGCCCGAGATAGCCCTGTGCCAGCGCGGGACCCGACAGGTACAGTTCGCCGGTCACCCCGGCAGGCACCGGACGCAATCGCGAATCCAGAACGAACGCACCGATACCCGCGATGGCCGTGCCGATCGTGACGGGCTCGCCCGGCACCAGCGGCGGGGTACCGGTGGCGAGAATCGTCGCCTCGGTGGGTCCGTAACCGTTGTGGAACGCACGCTCGTCCGCCCAGCGGCCGACCAACTCCGGACCGAACTTGTCACCGGCCACCACGATAACCCGCAGCTCGTCCAGACCGTCCGGATCCACCGATTCCAGGGCGGCCGGGGTGATGAGCATGTGGGTGACGTGCTCGCGACGCAGCAGATCCGCGAGCTCGGTCCCGCCGAACACCGTAGGCGGCGCGATCACCAAGGTGGCGCCGGACGAAAAGGCCAGCAGGAGCTCGAGCACCGAAACATCGAAGTTGGGCGAGCACACATGCAGGACCCGCGACTCCGCCGTCACCGCGTACTGCTCGCGCTGCGCGGCAACCAATCCGGCCAGGCCACCGTGGGTGACCACGACGCCCTTGGGCTTCCCGGTAGATCCCGAGGTGTAGATGACGTATGCGGGGTGCTGTTCGTCCAGCCGGCGGACCCGGTCGGCATAGGAGATCGGATGGGCTGGGCGTTCGGCGATGCGCCCGGCGTGCGCCGGGTCGTCGAGTTCGATCCAGTCCACGGTCGTGCCGAGCACCGACCGGTGCGCCGTGGTGGTCAACCCGAGGACGGCACCGGAATCGGCGAGGATGTGCGCGATCCGGTCGGACGGGTATGCGGGATCGACGGGCACATACGCGGCACCGGTCTTCGCGATCGCCCATACCGCCAGCACGGATTCGATGCTGCGCGCGATACCTATCGCCACCACATCACCCGCGCCAACCCCGTGCGCGATGAGTTCGCGCGCCCACCGCGACGACATCTCGTCGAGTTCGCGATAGGTCAGCTGACGGTCATCGGACGGATCGCCCGACGGGTTGAACCGGATGGCGACGGCGTCAGCGGCGGACTCCACAGCGGCCGCGAGCAAATTTCCGAAGAGCAGACCGACTCGGCGACGACTACCCCGGGCGGAACGACGATCCCTTGCCATTTCCGGTACTACACCTCTCACCCATTACGCGCGTAAAGTCCGCTCCCTCATAATGGAACGCGCATACTTCACTACGGACGGCTGTGATCGCAAGCCAAGCGTTCGAGCTTACAGGAGCGAACCTGTCCCCTCCCCCCAAGAGCGGGAAAGTGACGGCATCCGCTCGAAGAAGCGCGACAGACTTCACTACGTGGCCTGTGACAGCCTAAGTGAAGGTCGACCACGACATCCCCACCCTCGGCCGCAACCCTCGAATTGGTATGCGCTCGCTATCAGAGCAATGGCACGCACGTGTCGAATCTCCGCGCTCCGAACGGCATCTCCGCGGTTCATCAGCACCCGCTGACGACTGCATTCGCACCATCAGTGCAGATAACCAGCTGATCACCAGCTACGCAATTCGATGGTTGGTTCGACACGCAACCCGGGCCGGTCGCCGCAGCCGAACATGATTTCCGCGACATTCCTGTAACGGCGATCAGCCGAAGTAGTACAGCTCGAAGCCGACGGCACGCGCGGCGGGGAATCCGGGCTTCGGGGCGGTCGCCATGTCGATGACCGCGCGCACCTGATCCGCAACCGGCTCGGGGTTGAGCACCTCGAGGTAGCGGCGATGCTCGGCCAGCGAGGCGGCAGCCTGCTCGATGGTGGCGGTGACGTCCACGGCATGGGTGGCACTCGGGCCGACCACCGCGGCCAGCCGGGGAGACCACGGAGTCTCGGTGAGTTCCGGAAATATCCACTCGTTGCCTGCATCGGAAATCGCGTCGAGGGCGGCCCGGCCGACCGCGCGATGGTCCGCGCTATTGGCGTAGCCGGGAGCCCAGGTGTCGCCGAAATTGCTCAGCACCACGAATTCCGGACGATGACGGCGAATCGCGGCGGCCAGGTCACGCCGCAGCGCCAGGGTTTCTTCGACGCGGCCATCCGGGTAGCCGAGGAATTCCACCTCGCGCACTCCGACCACCTTGGCGGCGGCGATCTCCTCGGCCTCGCGCAGCGGCCCCGCCTCGGCGGGCGGCAGGCCCGCGATCCCGGCCTCACCGGAGGTCACCAGGACGTAGCGAATGTCCTTGCCCTGCCCCGTCCAGCGCGCCACCGCGGCGGCCGCACCGTATTCGATATCGTCCGGATGCGCCACGATGACAAGCCCGCGCTGCCAATCCTCGGGAACCTGCTCCACCCGAGTCATTCAAGCAGACTCCGAACGCGGATGCGCCGTGCGCTGCCCGCGGCGGACGGCACACGGCCCACCTCTCGAAACCGCGGCGCCCGAAGTCCCGGCGGGCCCGCGGGTGGACGCTACAGCTTGCTCACGGTGGAGTTGTCCGAGCCCGCGACTGCCTTGTACAGCAGGTACAGCCCGAAGACAACCGCGCTGATCACCAGAATCGGGAACAGCCCCTTGATCAACGCACCGATGATGGCGAGCGCGATCCAGACGACCGCTACGACACCGATGATTTTCCACAACATGCCAGCCTCCAGAAGTTCTCGGGCGAACCGCCATCCGACGATCCGACTCCTCCATGCTGGCAGCCGGATGACGATAAAGCAGCAGCTCAGCACCGATATCCGGGGAAAATCAGGGTTCACCCTGACGTCTGGTCAGCCCCGGCTCCGCAGCCGCATTCCCGAATTCGCCAGCGCGACAACGGAAAACATCGAACGTGATCGATCACACTCCTGCCACACTGATGGCTGTCCGATTGTTTGTTTTCCGAACCTTAAGGGGCCACCCATGACTAGGTACGCACACTACGTCGGCAGTCTTCCAGCGGATCTGATGATGGGCGATGGCGCTGTCCTGCAATGGTTCAGCGACCGCACAGCGGGGTGGCCGGTCACCGCGCTCCCCTGCGATCTGGACCCCGACTGGATCATGGACTATCTGCGGGCTCGTAAGCAGCATTCGGATGTCTTCGAGGTCGTCCGGGCGGGCGGGTACGCCGATTACAGCGACTTCCCCAGCTATGGTCTGCGGTCCGGCGGCAAGCTCGAAGTGCGGCACGTGTCGATGGACCGCGCCGAGCGCATCGGTGCCGTGGTGGGCGCATTCGAGTCCTTGCAACGCGAACGGCCGCAGTTGGCCGAGACGAAAGTGCAGATAAGCCTGCCGAATCCGCTGGATCTGGCAATGTTCGTCTTCGCGGGCGGAGCCGTATCCGGCGGGCTGCCGGTCGGAAAGGCGCTGCGGCACTTCGATCTTGCGGTCGCCGCGCTGCGGCAGCTGCCGGTGTTCACCGAAGCGATGTTGCAGGAGGTATCGGAAGTAATCGATCGGTACGGCGACCGCATCGTCTGGCAGTTGGAGTCCCCCTTCGCTCTGTTGAGCATGGTCAAAGCGGCACAACTCGGTTCGCGGTGGGCGTTGGCCCCGCTGGTGGCTCGACAGCTCGCCGGCGTCCTCGGGCAGCTGCACGAGATCGGGGCGGAAACCATCGTGCACCTGTGCTACGGCGACTATCAGCACGAGAGCCTGTTGGCCCCACGTGGTCTGGCGCCTGCGGTGACGCTGCTCAATCGCACTGCGCGCCTGCTGGATCGGCAAGGGGCGCCACTGCCCCCGGTGCATATTCCGTGTGCGTACGGCTCCGACCCCGCACCACTGGAACCGCGCTTCTACGCTCCCCTGCGATCACTCGCCACCGACTGGCCGGTGATCGCGGGTGTGGTTTCCACCGATTCCGTCGAGAACAGCAACCGAGCGCGTGCGCTGTTCGAGGAGGCGTTGGGTCGCAATGCCTTCGGCATCGCGACCGCATGCGGGCTCGGCCGCTGCACCCCCGAGGTCGCCCGGCACGCCGCCGAGGCCACGGTTGCGGTCGCTCGGGCCGAAGAGTAGGCGCTCGATCGGCATAGCGATCAGATAACGCGGGTGCGCACTCGAAGAGTTCGCACCCGCGTTGCTGTTTCCCGGCTGGGCAAATCGACTCCACCGCAGTGGGATCCGCGCGCGCTGATCGCCACGTGGAGCTCGCCAACCGCAGAAGTCAACTTTGCGAACGCCTCACATGGACCTGATTCGGGCTTTACCCTGAATTTGCCGGAAAAGCGAGGTGATGCCGAACGACATCGACAGCCTTGCCTGTCACGCCCCAGGCGATTCCCACTGATCGCGGCGCCAGATCTCGACGAAAAGCCCTGCGCTGAAATCCATTCGTAGACACCGCGCCGCCGCATCCGACACCTGTCCCGGCGTGCTGTGCAGGGGCGGTTCGGTGAGCAGGTCCGATTCGGGGTATCAGCTACCCTCCGGCCACCGGTTGCCGAGTATTGGCAATCATCACGAAATCGCATATGGCGGTTGATAATTCGATAGTTGCCGCTACACTTTGACGAAGGCATCGCCACGGATGGCTAACTGATGGCGACGCTCGGTCCGGGTTGATCCACCACCGTGGAACCGGAGTTTGTTCGGTTGCTGATGTGGGCGCACAGTCCGCATTGGTATCCGCTGTTCCAAGGAGTGTGCTATGGCGAACGATCCGCATGTCCTCGTTGTCGGTGGCGGCCCAGCGGGGTCGACAACCGCGGCCCTGCTTGCCAGATCAGGAATACGCGTGACGCTTCTGGAACGAGATACGTTCCCGCGGTACCACATCGGTGAGTCGATGCTCGCATCGTGCCTGTCGACGCTGCGTCTTTCCGGCGCGTTCGACAAGGTCGCGGCGCACGGCTTCCAGATCAAGCGGGGCGGCTATTTCCAGTGGCAGGACGATAACTGGATATTGGACTGGTCCCAGCTGGTGGATGCGGAAGCCTGGTCCTACCAGGTCGAGCGAGACGCGTTCGATGACATTCTGCTGCGCAATGCCGCCGACCAGGGCGCGCAGGTGGTCGAGAACGCCAATGTCGAGAACGTCATCTTCGACGGTGACCGTCCGGTAGCCGTCGAATGGACCGGCCCTGGCGACACCGCCACTCGGACCACCGAATTCGATTTTCTCGTCGACGCCTCGGGACGACACGGCCTGTTGGCCAAGCGGCGCTTCAATATGCGTCGGCAGCATCCGGCCTTCCGCAATGTCGCGGTCTGGTCGTATTGGCAAGGCGCACATCTACACCCGGACAGCCCGGAAGGCGCGATCAATGTCGTGTCCACCCCCGAGGGTGGCTGGTTCTGGCATATCCCCCTGTCCAACGGCCGATTCAGCGTCGGCTATGTGGTTTCCGCACGCAAGGCCGGCGAGCGGTTACGCGAGCAGGGGCGAGACGCGTACTACCTCAATACGATTCGCGACAGCAAGGCCATGAGCGAATTGCTCGCGGGCGCGGAGCAGGTCGCCGAGGTCAAGGCCGAGCAGGACTACTCCTATGTGTCGGATCGGTTCTGCGGTCCGGGCTATGCCCTCGTCGGTGACTCGGCGGCGTTCCTCGATCCGCTGCTGTCCACCGGCGTGCATCTGGCGACGTACGGCGGTCTCGTCGCCGCGGCCGCGATCGCGACCACCCTGCGTGGTGAAATGAGCGAGACCGACGCACTGGCCTTCTACGAGCAAACTGCCCGGCGGGCCTACTCACGGTTCCTCGTGTTGGTCTCGCGTATGTACGAACAGTACATCGGTTCCGACGAATACTTCTCGCACGCGGACAAACTCACCGAGGCGCACGACGGCGATACCCCAGAGGTGTCGTTCACCCGGATCATGGCGGGGCTCACCGACGTGGACGAATCCTCGGGAGAGCAAGGGCGGACCCCGACCGACACCATCGCCGCCGAACTCACCGAGACCGAAAAACTGCACGCGGACTCGGCCAACCTCGAGTACATGGGTCATCTGGATATGTCGGTCGTTTGGGACCACTGGCGTGATCCGCTGGCGGATACGGTGCTGGACAATGTGCGGATCACCACCGAACCGGTACTCGGCCTGACCACGCGGCCCCGTGATGCCGCCGAAATCGAGGCCATAGCGCGTCCCGTGCTACCCCCGAGGGCGACCGACGTCACCGCGCTCTAGTCCAGCCTTCGTGAAATCCACAGCGCGGAACCGGTCGATATGACGATCACGCGCTCCGACCCCGAACCGCCGGGCGATTCCCCGCTCGGTGGTTCGGGCTACCGGACCGCCACCCAGCAGATCGCGCGATTCGGCCATCCGGTTACCCGGATGCTGCTGGCCAGCCATGGCTTCACCCAGCCGAGACTCGAGGCCATACTCGGCACCGATCTCCAGGTGCGGGTGCTGCGCCAGGACGAACTCGCGGCCGAACAACTCCCCGCCACCGTCGCCGACGCATTGCGGTTGGCCGGTCCCGACCGCGTCATCGTTCGTCGCTCATGTCTGATCAATGCCGACATGGTGACCGCATCGGTCAACTATGTCGTCGCCGTGAGCGGCCCGGCCGCTGCGACCGGCGCCGACGACGTGCACATGCCGATCGGGCGCGGCTTGATTTCGCGGGGTGTATCCCAGCGGCGACATGTGCTTCGGGCGGGCGTCACACGATGGCTCGATGGTCGCCTCTGCGCGGCCAAGGCGTACGTCATCATGCTCGGAGATCATCGGCCGCTGTGCTATATCCGCGAGATCTTCAATCCCAGTGTCGTTCCACCGGAGCATGCCCCCATCTCGGATGAGGAGCTGAGCTGGGCCGATGAGCCGGATTACACCCGATCGCAACCCGCGCACCCCGCGACAGCACGCCGGGGCACCCGCGATACCGAATCGCCGCGCACCGGCGGACAGTGTGCGCGAACGCTGCCGGTGCTGGTCCAGCCGCCCGAATGCGAAGCGCTCACCGCCGATCTGGCCGCCGCAGCGCGCGGGCAGACATTCGTGGTGCATTTCGGCGCCCACAGCTCCCCTGCCCTCGAAGTCGCGACCCTGCAGGACCGCCGTGCGCTGGCAATCTGTGCCGCCGCCGTCCTGAACCACGGATTCGACATGCCGATCGTGACCATCGGCCAGTTGGGTTATGACGGAGAAACATGCAGGGCCCCAGCTGATTGCGACACTTCTATTGGAGAGCGGCGGCCGCCGGAAAACCGCAGAGTCGCGGCACAGCTCGAAAATTGGCGCGTCTCGAACCCAGCCATCGCACTCTGCGCGGACATGCTGCGCGACGCCGCGGACCACTACCCGGCGTCAGTGGCACGCGAGCTGCTGGTCGAGGTCGCCGCGATGCTCCCCATCGCGGCAAACGCACCGACAGCCTCCCGTGAACTGTACAGTTCCATTGCGCCCCTTTATATCTCGTCCGCCGTCAGGTCCTGCGAGCCGGATCCGACTCGACGCTGGACCACGACACCGCAGGAGTGGGACCGTTCGACCCAGCTGCTGTGGATCGGCGGCCGAAACCATGAATTCACTTCCCGGCACCTGTCTTTCGCTGCCACGGTCCGCAACCCGCTGGCGGTAACCCTCGGCCCTACCGCAACGCCGGATTATGTCGAGTTCCTGTGCCGATATTTGAATCCTCAACGTCGACCCGGTCGGCTCACCCTGGTCCCGGCGCTATCCGGGACCCGTACCGCCGCCGCACTTCCCGCGTTGTTCGAGGCAGCAGCCCGATGCGGTACCCCGGTGTGCTGGGTGTGTGATCCGATGCATGCCGATGATCCCGCCGCCGCGATCCGCGGCTTCGTCAGTGCCTGCCGAACCACCGGCACCGCGCCGGCCGGCCTGCACCTCGACTGCGAACCCCGCAGCCGCCTCGACACCCGACTCGATACCCGACGGGCACTGCACTGTGTCATCACGACACTGAGCGCGATGTGGGCCAGCTGATCACGCTCGTCGATCGCGAGGGAGAAGTAAGTGCACAGTAGTCAAATCGTCGTGTTCCTCATGGATCTCGTCCTCATCATCGCAGCGGCTCGGATCCTGGGGTGGCTGGCCGAGCGCCTCGGCCAGCCCGCGGTCATCGGCGAGATCACCGCCGGGATACTCGCGGGCCCGACCGTACTGGGGCCACACCTGTCGGCCATGCTGTTTCCGCATGAGATCCGCTCGTACCTGAGCTTGCTCGCCAATGTGGGTGTCGCCGTATTCATGTTCGTCGCCGGGCTCGAACTCGACCGCAGCGTGTTCGCGGGCAGCCGACGGTCGATACCGGCGGTATCGGTCGCCGCCTACGCCGTGCCGTTCGTCCTGGGCTGCGGCATAGCCGCGACCGCGCTCACGCGCCACCGTACCGGTGACCTACCGAGCTTCACGCTGTTCATCGGCTGCGCGCTTGCGGTAACCGCCTTTCCGGTATTGGCCCGGATCCTGCACGATCGCGGGCTGACGCGCACCGGAATCGGTCAGCTCAGCCTCGCCTGTGCGGCACTGGTCGACATCTTTGCCTGGACGGCACTCGCCGTCGTGCTGGCCGTCGCGCACCCAGGAACGGGCAGCCAGTGGCGACTGGCGCTGCTGGTGCCCGTGGTGGCGGTGACGTGGTGGATCGTGCGTCCGGCATTGGCGCGGATAGCCGCAGCGGGCACCGAGCAGACGATGATCGTGGTCGGCGTCGGCGGCGCGCTGCTGCTCGGCGCGATAACCGAATGGATCGGACTGCATCTGATATTCGGTGCGTTCGCCTTCGGTGTGGTGTTCCCGCGCGCACGACGCGAGGCGGTCGAATCCGGCGCCCGGATTCTGAGCTTGGTACTGCTGCCCGGATTCTTCGTCGTGGCGGGACTCGCAGTCGATCTCGGGGCAATCGACCGGGCCGCCGTCGGCGAGTTGCTGGTGATCATGGTGGTCGCCATCGCTGGGAAGCTCGCAAGCGTCTATGTGGCCGGGCGCCTGACCGGTCTGCCATCGCGATCGGCGGTGGCATTGGCGGCATTGCTGAACACCCGCGGCTTGACCGAACTCGTCATACTCAACGTCGGGCTCAGCACGGGTCTGATTGGGCCACAACTGTATTCGGTGCTCGTGGTGATGGCCTTGGTGACAACGGCGATGACGGCACCGATGTTGCGACTGATCGGTGTCGACGCGACGCCACGGGTCGATCCGGCCGCCCCCGACACCCGCGTGCCCATCGGCGGTCCGGTTGAATAGTTGTGGACACGCTCGAACCAACCGGTTTCCCAGGCATAACCGTCGGCCCATTGATATGTTGCTTGCTTAGGCGATTCGCCAGGTGGGTCCTAGGAAGGATGTGTCGTTTCGATCGCTCGACGACGCACCTCTGACCATGCTCGAGGAACCTGTCCGCGCCCACTGATCCAGTCTTTGTCGAATTCTGTTCCACCGTTTGGAGTATGTCTTTGACCACACCACATCCCCCAGCATCCGCCCCGCACACCAGCACGACCGGAGTTTGCCCCGTTCAGCACGGATCATCGAGCGCTACCGCCGACCGGATTCCGCTGTATACACCGGAGTTCGTCGCCGACCCGCACCACGCCTATGACGAAATGCGGCGCAAGTACGGCACGCTGGTTCCGATCGAGCTCGCCCCCGGAGTGCCCGCCACCCTCGTGCTCGGCTACGCGACCGCGGTGCGAATCCTCAACGACCCCAAGCACTTTCCCGCCGACCCGCGCACCTGGCAGAAGACCATCCCAGAGAACTGCCCGGTGCTACCGATGATGGCCTGGTTTCCGGCCGCACGGTACAACGATGGACCTGTCCACACCCGATATCGGGATGCCTCCGTTGCGAGTATCGACGGAATCGATGTGCACGGACTGCCGTCGATCATCGAGCAGATCGCCATCCCACTGATCAACACCTTCTGCAAGGCCGGGACCGCGAATCTGGTTACCCAGTACGCATTTCCGCTCGTCCTCGGCGTCCTCAACCACATCGTGGGCTGCCCGCCCGAAATCGGGCAGCGCGTCGCGAACGGCATGGCCGCGCGCTTCGACACGATCCGCAGCGCCCAGGGCATGGCGATGCTCAAAGAGGCGCTGCTCGAGCTGATCCAGCTCAAACGCGACCATCCCGGCGATGACGTCACCTCACGGCTGGCACACCACCCGGCCGCCCTCGACGATATAGAAATCTTCGCCCAGCTGATGAGCTTCTATGGCGCCGGATTCGAAGCACAGCGCAACCTGATCACGAATGCACTGCTGATGATGATCACCGACGACCGGTTCAAGTACGCGGATGTGCTCGGCCGAAACCTGTCGACGATCACCGCGATCGACGAGGTTCTGTTCAACGACCCGCCCATGGCGAACTTCTGCACAACCTACCCGCGCCAGCCGATCATGGTCGACGATATCTGGTTGCCCGCGGACCAACCGGTCGTCATCAGCCTCACCGGCTGCAATAACGACCCGGAGATCCGCGGCACCGAGAACGCCGGCGGAACACGTCTGGGCAATCGCTCACACCTGGCGTGGAGCGCCGGGCCGCACGCCTGCCCGGCCAAAGGCGTTGCGTACCTGACTGTTCAGTACGCCATAGATGAGCTGTTCGACGCACTTCCCGATATCCAGCTCGGGATACCCGAGGATCAGCTGCTCTGGCGGCCGGGGCCTTTCCACCGTGCGATGACGGCCTTCCCGGTCGTCTTCACCCCGGCCGCGCCGATGAACATCATGTAGGTGTCGGCCGCCGCCACGGCGAGGGCCGAGATCGTCGATCTCGGCCCTCGCCGTGGCAGGACGCACATCTCAGGGCGGCGGAAACTCCGGGAACGGAGCGGACTTCGGGAAGACGACCGGCAGCGCGGTCAACGCGCGGTGGAACGGACCAGTGCGCCAACCGAGTTCGGCGGCCGAACCGGCCAACTCGATCTCGGGCAAGGCATCGAGAAGTTGGTCGATCGCGTCTTGGGCGATCAGATAGGCGGCGTCTTGAGCCGGGCACATGTGCGGTCCGGCACCGAAGGCCAGGTGTGAACGATTGCCATCGCGCTCGACGCCGTCGACGGCATTGACAGTGGGATCGCTGTTGCACGCCGCCATGCTGATGACGACCGGCTGGTGGGCGGGCAACCACACGCCACTGAGCAGGATCGGTTGGCGCGGGTAGGAAATGCAGTAGTTCGCCAACGGCGGGTCGGTGAACAGCACCTCATCGAGCGCATCGCGGATCGACAGACTACCGCTGTGCATGCCTGCGGCGAACCGGTCGTCGGTCAACATCAGCCGCAAGGCGTTGCCGATGAGGTGGACCAGCGGCTCGACACCGACCGCGTAATACGTCATCAACTGCTGGATCACCTCCTCATCGGTCAGACCGCTCGGGTGACGCATCAATCGAGTCGTGATGTCGTCACCGGGCTCCTCCCGCTTGCGATCGATGTGCAACCGCAGTGCCTCGTGCAGCATGTGGTCGCCCGCACCGATCTCGGCCCCGGCATCGAACATGGCGGCCATCGCCGCCGCGACCCGCGCGCCGATATCGGAGTCGACGCCCAGCATGGTGTTCACCGCGGTGAACACCAGGGGAAAGACGTAGCGTTGCAACACATCAGCGTGCCCGTCTGCACAAAACTTGTTGATCAGCGGGATCGCGATCTGCTCGATCACCTCGTGCATGCCGAGCAAATCGACGTTATTGATTGCCGCGCTGGTCGGCTCGCGATAGCGCTTGTGTTCCTGCCCATCGGTGCGCAGGGCATTTTCCCGACGCTTCATCATGCCGGACACCGGGCAGTCGGCCGGGATGTCTTGCTCCCAGGTCCGGGGATCCGCCGGGAAGTGGTCCGGATCGGTCAGAATGCGGACCGCGGTGTAATAGCCGATTACCAATGTGGCCGGTACACCCGGGGCGAGATCCACCGGCACCAGTGAACCGAACTGCTTGCGCATCCGCTCGTAGACCCGGTGCGGGTCGGCGGCGAATTCCGTGGTGTACATCGCGATGCGCGGCCCGGCCCCGAAGCCCGGTAAGCCGCCAACCGAGGCCCGTGATTCGGGCGGGTGATGTGTGTGCGTTGCCACAGATGAACTCCGAACTTCTGAAAACCAAAGAACCTTGACAATCGAGACCCAGCACTGGCCTCAGTTACGTCACGGCAGCAAGCTTCGGCAGGTTGATGACGACGGATTACCAACAAACTGCTCGCACGACTCCAGTCGCGTCGATCTGCCCCACGCGGGCAGCGCATGTGGTGCGGGTCATAAGCTTCCTGCTGGTCCGCTCACGATCCAAATCCGTTGCCCCAGACCAGTTCTTGCGTGCCCGCCGTCATGATAGCCATTCATTGGACGCGAAGACCCAACGGGCCATTCGAGCAAGCATTCGCCCGGTTCCCCAGCTCAGGAATCCCCTGCCCGCGTCATCCGGCTCGCCTATTGCGACTCAGCACAACCAAACCCGAAACCTCGAACTCGAGTACCTTCACCACACCTCCGAGCACCACCGAACCACGACCCGGCAGCTCCCGAACGCCGACCCGACAAACCGGTCTCGCCCGAGCCGCAGAAAACGACACGACCGCACGGCGAGAAGACCGCGCCCGCCGGTGACCCAGTTGCTCATGCAGACCCTTACCGCCGGATGCTGGCAACTGGCGCGGAATAGAGTATGCTCTCGCTCCTACCAATGCCACTCTCTTGATCGAAGGGACCGAAATTCACGGTGTCATGGGCTATCCCAGCCCGCTTTTCGGTGACGAGTTCGATCTGTTGCGCAATTCTGATGGGCAGCCGATACTGCAACTGATCACGCTCTTGCCTATAATGCGGCGGGAGCCGTGTTCGCGGGTAAGAACAGCCCGGATGGAACAGGGGAGAGCTAGTAGTAGACAAGGACAGATCTACTGGATATCAACCTGGAATCCGCGCTCCAGTGACATGTATGAGTCCGCAACATTCGGGTGATGTAGATGCCTATCGAAATGCCGCACGAGGTTGCGCTCTTCCTGAATTTCTGCGGTATTCAGTACCCGGATATCAATGAAGATGATGTACGCAAACTAGGTGCACATGTTCGTGAATTCGCCGAGAATGTCCAGCAGACGCATGAATCCGCCACCGGTGCGATCAAGGATATGGGATCGGTCTATTCGGGGTATTCGTACGAGCAGTTGATCTCGGTCTGGGCGCATATGAGTGCGACTCACATGGCGGATCTCGACATGGCCTGCAAGGTGGTGGGCACGGCATTGGATATCGCCGCCGAGGTGATCACCGTTGTGAAGATCGCGGTACTCGCGGAGCTGGGGGCTTTGGCAGTGAGTTACGCCGCCATCATCGCGACACCAGCAGGTCCGACAACCGCTCCCCTGCTGACCACCGCGGCGCGCCGGATATGCGATCAGATGCAGCAGAACTTGATCGCATATCTGGTCGCCGAGGTCGTCATGAAGGCCATCGAACCGCTCGAGCACACCATCGACAACATGATCAAGGGTGTCGTCTACGACGCGGCTAGCAAAGCCCTTGGCGTAACGCCACCGAGCAGCTCGACCGCACTGCCATTGCATATCGAACCCGACGAAGTGTTGCGCTACTCCAAGCTGCTCGACGAGCACGCCGACGACATCATGCGCCATGCCGAGAAATTCCGTGACCAGGTCGCAAGGCTCGACTTCACCACCGACGGTCCAGACGCGCCCTACGACTCGGACGTGCCTCAGCGCCGGGCAAGCGATTTTCCGCGGACTCGAACCGATTTCGACCTACCGTCGACGACGAGTCGTGTCGACTCGCCGCAAGCTTCGCGGGACGGGTCGACCGCTAACCAGCCGGCTCCAGCCGATGTTCGAGCAACCGATCCGGGTCACGAGGTCACCGATAAGCCCGTCACCGACAAGCCCGGCACCGACAAGCCCGCCCCCGGCACCGAGAACTCCACCCGAATTGCGGATGGTCAGCACCCCAGTGCGGCGGGGACCACAGCATCGGCTCCCCGAGCAGGTCTCCCGAACCCGATGAGTTCGCCAACCGGTGACATAGCGGGCACAACCGCACCCCGCGGCACCGAGGGTTCGCCGCTGGCCGAGGGTTCCGCAGTGAAGCAAATATCGCCTCGCGGCGATATGACCACTGTCTCGGCGGCCGAATCCCCCGCAGCCGCATCCCAGTCGGTCGGGCAACCCGAAGGCGGTATCCATACCCGCGAATCCAGCCCGATCGCACTCGGCAGCCGGACAGACAGCGATTCCGGCGCGTCAATGGTCAACGGTCCGACACCCGCCGTGCCACAGGCTGCCGGATGGACGGACCAGTCGGCACCGGCGACCCCATGGACGGCCGCCCCGAGGACACCGGCTCCCCACCCAACCCCCGGAAAATCCGCACCGCCCAAGACATCTCGCCCTGCAGCCAACCGCCCCGCCGATGTCGGGCCGGACGACCGCAAGCCGGTCACCTCACCATGGTCGGCCACCCGCCCACCCAAGGTGTCGGCACCAAGCACCACCCGCCCCACCCCCTGGGTACGGACCAACCGGAAATCGGAATCGGACCGAGACACGAATGAACGGGAAACCCGTTCCGTCGAAACAGAATCGAACGTACCCACCACCCCAGAGCCCCGCGTCGTCAGCGCACCTGAGCGCGAGGATCGCCCGCGGCCAGCCACCTAGCCACCTGGGCAGCGAGCCGAAATCAATGGCCCGTTCAGCCCACCCCTCACCCCTGATGCCGCCGGCATGCATTGGTGGAGTTCCTCCCTCGACCTAGCCTCCACCACTACACGGGAATCATCCGTCTAGAACTCAGGGGTGCACGCGACAGGACGGATGCCACAGCCGAGATACTGTAGGACACAACACATCGAGCTAACGAGAATGCATTGGCGGCGGGCCCTTCTCAGGGGGTTTGCCTCCACCAGCTCGCAGAGTGACCAGCGGCCCTGCGGCTGACGCATATCCCGCCGCACCTCGCCCCGACGCCGTCCAGCACTCGCTCGCTGGTTAAATCCCCTGCGGCGGACGCGAAGTGGACGCGTGCTGATCGGCTACCTCGGCGAGGGCCTGCGCCCACCCGTCCAGGCGATCGGCCGCATCGCGCAGATCGGCGACGATGGTGTCGAAATTGTGCCGCAGCAGCGCACTTTCGGGAACCGCAAGAATCCGTCCCGCCGCGGCGACCACCTGTTCGTACTCGACGACCCCACTGTCGAGGCGATCGAGCGCGAACTGCATATTCTCGGTAAGACCCACGGCAGCAACGGATCTCGAGCGCTCCATGACGCCGAGTGCCTGTTCCATCGCGGCGATATCGGCGGCCAGCGCATGCAGCGCTGCCGCACCCGAACCCGCGGTTTCGATCATGTCGGCGAGTTCGTCTTCGGGCAGCCGATTCGATCGGGCGATCTGCGTGCCGAGGCCGTGTAATGCCTTTTCCGCACGAACCAGGCGCGAAATCGGGCCGCGCGCCGACGACCACAGCGGTGGCTGCTTACGCGGCAGGAAGGCGGCCTGCGGTAACGGCGCGCTGCGCAATTGGAGGTATCGGCGGGCGCTCAATGCGGTGCCGGTGACCAGCGCCACCGCTCCCCCGCCGACCACGACCAGGGCCCACACCGGAGCCGATATCATCATCAGCCCAACGGTTCCCGCGGTGGTGAGACCGCCGACGGTACCCAGTTGGAAGCTCCGGCGGCGAGCCCGGCGGCGCTTACGCAGTTCCCGCTCGCGCGGGTCCGCCCAGCGCCGCACCGCCACCAGCGCATGCTCGCCCACCTCGCGCAGACTGTCGGGCAGACTCCCCGGCGGTGGCGCGAGCACCGCCTGTGCGCGCACCAGCGTCGCACCGCGACGACGACCGCCCTTACCTTGTTCGCGAGGTCCCTGCGGGCTCATCGCTGTCCTCCAGGGCTCGCGTTCGGCGTGACCCGCGGTGGCCGGACAGGCAGGGCCCGAGCATGACCGACGGCCGACCCGCCAGGTACCCGTGCCATGTCTTCCACCGAACCAGTCCTCGCCGAATGTATTTACTTCGAACGACGCGCTACTGCTGCGCGGTCTGCCCCTTGTTGATCTGCGGCTGGGGCTGCGCCGGATTCGCCTGCGCCGCAGCCGGATTGATCGCCGGCGCGGGCGCACCGCCGGCGGGCAGCGCATCGCCGCGCATCGAAGCGCGGATCTGTTCCAGCTTGCTGTGTCCGGCCATCTGGATGCTGGCCTGCTGAACCTCGAGCATCCGGCCCTGCACCGAATTGCCCGCGAGTTCGGCGGCACCCAGCGCATTCGCGTAGCGGCGCTCGATCTTCTCGCGCACGGCGTCCAGGCTCGGCGTAGCACCGGGCGCGGACAGCGTTGAATCCATCTGCTGGAGCGAGGCCGAGACCTGCTCCTGCATCTTGGCCTGCTCCAGCTGGCTGAGCAGCTTGGTACGCTCGGCGACCTTCTGCTGCAACAGCATCGCGTTCTGCTCGACCGCCTTCTTGGCCTGCGCGGCCGCCTGCAGCGACTGGTCGTGCAGCACCTTGAGGTCCTCGACGGCCTGCTCGGCGGTGACCAACTGCGCGGCGAACGCCTCGGCGGCGTTGGTGTACTGGATCGCCTTCTCGGTATCACCGGCCGCGGCGGCCTGATCGGCCAGTATGACGGCCTGGCGCGCGTTGGCATTGAGCTTCTCGACATCGTCGAGCTGACGGTTGAGCTTCATCTCCAGCTGACGCTGGTTGCCGATGACCGATGCGGCCTGCTGCGAGAGGGCTTGGTGCTGACGCTGAGCTTCCTCGATAGCCTGCTGAATCTGGACCTTCGGATCCGCATGCTCCTCGATCTTCGAATCGAAGAGGGCCATCAGATATTTCCAGGCCTTGACGAACGGATTAGCCATCGATTGATTCCGCCTCCATAAGATGCGCCGCGCTTTACCGCGACTCTAGTGCGCGACCGTCACGCACCTGCTATGTGCCTATCCTCCACCATGTGGCACCCGGACCGGGCGAACCCGGCCCAACCGACGCCTAGTACAGAATCTATCCGCATTGGGCACCGGTTCGCAGCGTCGGCCGCGGACGCCACCTATCGTCGGTCGATCAGTTGCTTTTCACCAGGACCAGCATGTCGGCGTTGGGCGCCGGAATGACGATCCGGGTGTCCTCGGCGATCTGCGGGCGGGCGCCGGCCACCGACATCGTCGCGGTCGCGGGCTCCGGCGCGGCCTCGGCGGGCTCGGCCGCGGCGGTCCGCTCCGCCTCGGGCGCATCAGCGGTCCGGGCGGGCGTGTCGGCAGGCAGGCCGTCGGCGCCGTCCATGATCGTGCTCACGTCCCACAGCACCCGCGACAGCGGCACATCCAGGGCCGCGCAGATGGCGGCGAGCAGTTCGCTGGAGGCCTCTTTACGGCCCCGCTCGACCTCCGACAGATATCCCAGGCTCACACGCGCCGAGGTGGAGACCTCACGCAAGGTCCGGCTCTGGGCGAGACGAGCACGCCGCAGACTGTCCCCGATCGCCTCTCGCAGCAGCGTCATGTCGTTCTCCTTAGCTCCCAGTAACCGGTCCGCGGGCGCCTACCAGCGCTGCGCACGCCGTCCTTTCTGGCACAACGTCGAACCGGGGCCGGTTGGTTCCCACGGTGGCAAACTCGGCGCCGAAGCACCCAGCTAGCTGACCCTTTCGAGCGACCTACAGGCACTCCCTAACGGTCGCCTCCCACGATACGACGCAACTCCCGTACCGCGCTGTGCGTAGCGCCGATTCTGATCGCCCACCGGTCACCGTCCAGTTTCAGCCGCATGACCTCGGTATGCCGGGGCCCGGCCAGTCCGAGGAAGACGGTGCCGACGGCATGTCCGCCCTGGGATTCGGGCCCGGCGACGCCGGTCAATCCGATTCCCCAATCCGCACCGCAGCGCAGCCGTGCACCGACGGCCAACTCCTCGGCGGTGCTCGCGGCGACCGGCCCCTCGGTCTCGAGCACTTCGACACTGACACCGGCCAGGCTGTGCTTGAGTTCCGTCGCGTAGACGACCAGCCCGCCGCGCAGCACCGCACTGGCACCCGGCACCCCGGCGATGGTCGCGGCGAGCAGTCCGGCGGTCAGTGATTCCGCGGTCGCCACGGTCTGCCGTGCGGCACCGAGCTCGCGCACCAATTCGACGACGGGCGCTCCGGTGGTCAAAGGATCGGTCATGCGCCGCGCGCCCGACCCGGACCTCCCGCGAGCCACACCCGCGCCGCCTGCCCCAGATAGTCGAGGCCGGTGATTACCGTCAGCACGACGGCCACGTACATCAATGTCATGCCCGCGGTGGCGAATCCGCCGTGCAGCGGCAAGAGCAGGACGGCGATCGCGACGGACTGCACCAGCGTCTTCACTTTGCCGCCGCGTCCGGCCGGAATCACCCCGCGCCGCACCACCACCAACCGCACCAATGTGATCCCGATCTCGCGACCACAGATCACCAGGGTGATCCACCAGGCCAGATCGCCCAGCATCGAAAGTCCGATCACCGCCGCACCGATCAGCGCCTTATCCGCGATCGGATCGGCGAGTTTGCCGAAATCGGTGACCAGGCCGTATTTGCGCGCCAATTGCCCGTCGAAGCGATCGGTAATCGCGGCAATGCCGAACAGTGCGGCGGCCGCGATCCGCCATCCGGTCTGCTGACCGCCGCCCTCGAACAGTGCGAGCACGAACAGCGGCACCAACGCGATGCGCAGCATGGTCAGCACATTCGCGATATTCATCAGCGGGACGACGGGATCGGCCTGGGCGGGCGCGAATCCGGTGCGGACCACCGGCTCGACCCAACGTCGATCGATCTCTTCGGGCTGCACGTTCACGCCTCCGCCTCGCTGGCGCCAGACCCGACCGCGCGGGCCGGACCATCCACCGCCACGAGGCTCGGACGCACGCCGATGCGATGCGATGAGCGGAGCGGGTGGATGTGCGACACACGTTCAGAGTATCGGTAGCCGAGCCGACTACTGTGCACCCCATGACCTCTCGGGGACCACTTGGTGGTTCGACTAGCGACGCGTATCCAGACGCGGCTGCAGCCGCGCACAAATCCGTACCCCTCATGCGACGCGCCCGAACCTCCGATGTGCCCCAGATCAAGGCCCTGGTCGATGTGTATGCCGGTCGGATCCTGCTGGAGAAGAACCTGGTCACGCTGTACGAGGCGGTGCAGGAATTCTGGGTGGCCGAACTCGATGGCCGGGTGGTCGGCTGCGGGGCGCTACATGTGCTGTGGGCCGATCTCGGCGAGGTGCGCACGGTCGCGGTGCATCCCGATGTCAAGGGGCATGGTGTCGGGCGGCTGATCGTGGAGCGGCTGGTCGCGGTGGCCAGGGAGCTCGAACTGGGGCGGCTGTTCGTGCTCACCTTCGAGGTGGACTTCTTCGGCAGGCACGGATTCGTGGAGATCGACGGCACACCGGTAACCGCCGAGGTGTACGCGGAGATGTGCCGGACTTTCGATCCGGGCGTCGCCGAATTCCTCGATCTCAGCTATGTGAAACCGAACACTCTGGGCAATACTCGAATGCTGCTGAACCTCTGACCGGAACGGATCGATCATGCCAATCTTCGCCGTGCACTACACCTATTCCGACGCCACGGTCGAGGGGCGCGACAGCTTCCGCCCCGAACATCGGGCCTGGCTCAACGGCCTGATCGATGCGGGTTCGCTGCTGACCAGCGGCCCTTATCCGGACGGTTCCGGTGCACTGCTGCTGTTCCAGGTCGCGGACGAGGCGACCGTCGAGCAACTGCTGGTGCAGGATCCGTTCGCGCGCGAGCACCTCATCGACGATGTGCGCGCGGTGGAGTGGCTACCCGTGATGGGCGCATTCGCTTCCTGATCGATCCGACGCTTCCTGACCGATCCGACAGAAGCCCGCCCGTCACCGCTCGACACCCGGGATCAGCGAATTTTCGGCGACACACCGGTTCGGGTGTCGTCGAACCACAGCGTCGAGCCGCAGACTCCCCCGTATGCGCATACCCGCCGCGATCTTCGCGTCGATGTCGGCTGCGGTTCTGACGCTGGCCGTTTGTTCCTGGCCCGGGTGGGATAACAAGTCGGGCGATCCGGCAACTCCCATGGTGGCGGGTCGCCCACTGCTGCATCCGGGTGGGGCCGACGACGAACTGAAGTACCGCGCCGATGGCGGCTACTACTTCCAGACCGCGGACCGCAGCATCGCCTGCGGCTTCCTCGACGAGCCGTTCGGGCAGCCGATGCGACCGGTGGGCTGTCAGGGTGCGACCAGCCCCGTGCCACCGGAGATGCAGGCCTGTTGGGGTAGCGACCCGAGCGCGGCCGCACTCGCGGTGGGCGAGAGCGCCGGATATCTCTGTGTGAACCGGGGCTTCTTCGTCGGCCCCACCTCCGGAGCGGATGCTGACCAGCCGGTACTGCCGGCTGGGTCGAGCCTGAGCGTGTCCGGCTTCACCTGTCAGGCCCAGCCCATCGGGGTGAGTTGCCGCAATGACGCGACCGGGCGCGGCTTCGAGATCGCGCCCGAATACAACCGCGTGTTCTAATCGCCGATCCGGCTCTCGGCGGACGGGGGCGCGCCGCGGGTTTCGATCAGGCTCGCCACGGTCGCGATGAGCAGGATCCCGACAATCACGCTCAGTGAGATCGGCGTGGAAATCTCGGGGACCTCGACATGGCGACCACCGTTGACGAAAGGCAGGGTGTTCTCGTGCAATGCGTGCAGCACCAGTTTGACGCCGATGAACGCGAGAATCGCCGACAGGCCATAGGACAGGTAGACCAGTCGATCCAGCAGGCCGCCGATGAGGAAGTACAGCTGTCGTAGACCCATGAGCGCGAAGGCATTCGCGGTGAACACGAGGTAGGGCTGCTCGGTCAGACCGTAGATCGCGGGGATGGAGTCCAGCGCGAACAGCAGATCCGCGAAGCCGATTGCCAATAGCGCCAACAACAATGGGGTGACCACGCGCCGACCGTCGATCCGGGTGAGCAGTCTGTCGCCGTCGTATCGGTCGGTGGTCGGGAGCACCCGTTTGGCCAGCGCCACGATCCGGCTGTCGCGCTTGTGCTCCTGCTCGACCTCGTGTCCGCTCTCGCGCAACAGTTTTACGGCCGTACCGACCAGGAACAGGCCGAACAGATAGAACACCCAGCTGAACGTGCTGATCGCGGCCGCGCCGAGGGCAATGAACACACCGCGCATGCCCAGCGCCAGCACAATGCCGATCAGCAGCACTTTCTGCTGGTAGATCCGCGGCACCGCGAAGCTCGACATGATGATGACGAAGATGAACAGGTTGTCCACCGAGAGCGCCTTCTCGGTGACAAAGCCCGCGTAATACTCGCCGGCAAAGGTCGAGCCCCACTTCCAGGCGACGAATCCGCCGAATACCAGGGCCAGGCCGATATAGATCGCCGACCAGATGCCGGATTCGGTGACGGTCGGATCGTGTGGCGTGCGGACGTGGGCGAAGAAGTCGAAGACGAACAGACCCAGGATCAGCGCGATCGTCAGAGTCCACTCGAGTGCGGTTACGTGCATGCGGGTTCCGGGGCGGCAATACGTTCCATGACAGCAATAATGCCCGATTTGTCCGTTCTGTCGAGCTAGCGGAATAGTTGCTGGCTATAATTTCACATGCGAGTCGGCGGCCGCTGTGTCACCCTCACGAGCATGACCGACGACTACCGCATCCTGAACAAGGCGAACTGGGACGAGCGCGCCCCAGCGCATGCCGCCTCGCCCGACTACGCTGTGTCACGGTTCGTCGCCGATCCAGAATTCCTCAGCGAGGTGGTCCGATTCGACCTACCGCTACTCGGCGATGTCCGCGGGCTGCGCGGGGTGCATCTGCAATGCCATATCGGCACCGACACCATCTCCCTGGCCCGACTCGGCGCACGGATGACCGGACTGGACTTCTCCCCCGCCGCGCTGACCCAGGCCCGTCAGTTGGCCGAAATGGCGAGCACGCCAGTGGATTTCATCGAGTCGGAGGTATACGACGCGGTATCGGTGCTGGGCGCTGGGCAATTCGATCTCGTCTTCACCGGCATCGGCGCGCTGTGCTGGATTCCGAGCATGGATCGGTGGGCCCGAACCGTCGCGGGTTTGCTGCGGCCGGGCGGGCGGCTGTTCCTGCGCGAAGGACATCCGATGCTGTGGGCCATGGACGAAACCCACACCGACCGACCGACTATCGGCTATCCCTACTTCGAAATGCCTGCACCCACTGTGTTTTCGTCCGCAACGACTTATGTCGAGACCGAGACGGAATTCACACAGACCGTGACGCACGAGTGGAACCACGGACTCGGCGATGTGGTGACCGCACTACTCGAGCACGGCATGACGATCACCGGACTGGTGGAACACCGCAGCGTTCCCTGGGAGGCATTGCCGGGACAGATGACGTGCGAGTCGAATGGCGAGTGGCGACTCAGTGAGCATCCGGAACGCCTTCCGCTGACTTACACACTGCAGGCGCAGCGACAACTCGCCGGTAGCGAATAAATGGGTTCCTCATCGCGTCTTTCGGTGTTAGCGTTATCTACAACGTAATCGAGCGGTAATCGGAACCACGAAAGGCAAAGGCAATGACCAGCACCCGAGACCTGGGACTAGGCTCCCGCGTCGGTGCCGGGCAATTGCCTTCCGGCACCAGACGGTTGATGTCGAAGTCGCGCCTGACCTGGCGATTGATGTTCCAGCTATGCCAGGTGAGTATCCGGAGCCGCCCCTGAGGTCTTGATTCGAGAAGGCCTGAAGGGGCCGCTCCAGGCGAAATATTCGCCAGGGAGCGGCCCTTTTCTTGTCCAGCGGATGTAGCTCAACTGGAAGAGCAACGATCTCCAAAGTCGTGAGGCTGGGGGTTCGAGTCCCTCCATCCGTGCGAATAACTTCACAGTGAATATACGGCTGCAGACATTTCGTATTACCGGATTTGAACAGTCCTGCTGCATCGCGGTTTTGAGCCGGGTAGCTCAGCGGAGAGAGCTGATTCTTTCGAGCGACCTGCCAGCAGTCGCCAGCGGTGTCCTCCGACGGCGCAGGTCGGTGGTTCGATCCGACCCACGGGCACCAAAACACTCCCTCGTAGCCCAATTGGCAGAGGCACCGGACTTAGAATCCGGTTGATGCGAGTTCGAATCTCGCCGAGGGAACCAGTCCGCGCGACTCGCGTGGATCTGCGCTCGTAGCTCAATGGATGGAGCACCTGTTGACGAACCAGGCGGATGCAGGTTCGAATCCTTCCGGCAGCATTATGGGCCCTGATCCCATCGATTCGACAGTCTGATTCCGCGGATCACCACGCCGGACCACGGTAGCGACGCCGCCCACCGACAGTGAGAATATTTGCCGCCGAAACGTTTTCACGCCTCCGAGTCCTCCGGTTCCGCACCCCCGCCACCGCGGATCGTCCACAGCAGCCCCTCGAGCTCATCGGGCTTGATGAGCACATCGCGCGCCTTCGACCCCTCACTGGGGCCGACGACGCCGCGGGTTTCCATCAGATCCATCAGCCGACCGGCCTTGGCGAAGCCGACACGCAATTTGCGCTGCAGCATGGAGGTGGAGCCGAATTGTGAAGTGACGACCAGTTCCACAGCCTGGACGAAGACATCCAGATCGTCGCCGATATCGGGGTCGACATCCTTCTTCTCACCGGCCTTGGCGGCGGTGACACCCTCCTGGTATTCGGGTTCGGCCTGGTTCTTGGCGAAGTCGACGACCGCGTGGATCTCCTCATCGGAGATGAAGGCGCCCTGCAGCCGGGTCGGCTTATTCGCGCCCATCGGCAGGAACAGTCCGTCACCCATACCGATCAGCTTCTCCGCGCCGGGCTGATCCAGAATGACCCGCGAATCCGTCAGTGACGACGTGGCGAAGGCCAATCGGGACGGCACATTGGTCTTGATCAGACCGGTAACCACATCCACCGAGGGCCGCTGCGTCGCGAGCACCAGGTGAATGCCCGCGGCGCGGGCCTTTTGGGTGATGCGCACGATCGCGTCCTCGACATCGCGCGGCGCGGTCATCATGAGGTCGGCGAGCTCGTCGACGATGGCGAGAATGTACGGATAGGGCCGGTAGACCCGTTCGCTGCCCAGCGGCGCGGTAATGGCACCCGACTTGACCTTCTTGTTGAAATCGTCGATGTGGCGCACCTTATTGGCCTGCATGTCCTGGTAACGCTGTTCCATCTCCTCCACCAGCCAGGCCAGCGCGGCGGCGGCCTTCTTCGGCTGAGTGATGATGGGCGCAATGAGGTGCGGAATGCCCTCGTACGGAGTGAGTTCCACCATCTTGGGATCGATGAGGATCATCCGAACCTCGTCCGGCGTCGAGCGCGCCAGCAGCGATACCAGCATCGAGTTCACGAAGCTCGACTTACCGGAACCCGTCGAACCGGCGACCAGCAGATGCGGCATTTTCGCGAGATTCGCCGAGACGAAATCACCCTCGATATTCTTGCCGAGGCCGATCACCAACGGATGGTGGTCATTTCGGGTCGCCGGCGCCTTGAGCACATCGGCCAGGCGCACCAGTTCGCGATCGGCGTTGGGCACCTCGATACCGACCGCGGACTTGCCCGGAATCGGAGCCAGCAGCCGAACGTTCTCGGTGGCAACGGCATAAGCGATATTGCGGGCCAGCGCGGTGATCTTCTCGACCTTCACCCCCGGACCGAGCTCCACCTCATAGCGGGTGACTGTCGGGCCACGTACGAAACCGGTGACCGCCGCGTCGATCTTGAACTGCACCAGCACCTCGGTGATCGCCTCGATCATCGATTCATTGGCGGCACTGCGCTTCTTGGGCGGATCGCCGTCGGTGAGCAGCGTCAGCGGCGGAAGAGTGTAATCACCCTCGACCTCGCGGTCGGCGATGAACTCCAGTTGCTTCGGCGGCGGTGGGGTCTGATCTTCGACCTTGATCGGGGCGCGCTTCTTCGGCTTGGGCTTTTCCTCGGGCGCCGCCGCCGCAATCGGTTTCGCATCGCGCAGTGGCGGTTGGCCGATGATCTCAGTGGCCGCGTCGGAGCCGCCGAATTCGTCGGGTGGATAGTTCTCCTCGGGCGTACGACCGCGCCGCTTGGACTTGGTATTGCGATGCAGCGGAAATCCGTCAGCATCATAGTCGGCCGGATCGAATCCGGATTCGCCGTCGAAGTCACCATATTCGTCGCCAGCGCTGCCGGTGCCGAAGTATTCGCGCAACCGCTGCGGCACCTCACGCACGGTGGTCCCGGTGACAAGCAGCACACCGAAAATGCTGGCCAGCAACAGAATCGGCACCGAAAGCCAGGCCGTAAGCCCATTGGTGAGCGGTCCGCCGACCACCAATCCGACGAAACCCGCCGCGCGCGAACGCCCGTGCGCATCGGTCGGCGATTCGGCCGCGATATGCCACAGCCCCAGAATCGGCAATCCGATCAGCAATCCGCCGAGTACCAACCGCGGCCGGATCTCTGGACGCGCCTCGGTCCGCATCAGGACAACGGCGATTCCGGTGGCCACGAACGGCAATCCAGCCGAAGCCGACCCGGAGACCGCCCGAATCGCCTCCTCGACCCAGTGCCCGATCGGTCCGCCCGCCGACAGCCATACCGCGGCCGCGATCACCGCACTGACGGCGATGAGGGCAAGTGCGATGCCGTCGCGACGATGACCGTGTTCGATTTCCCCGGCCCGACTCACCGCACGGGTGGTGGCTCCGAGCCCGCGGGCGAGCATATTCCAGCCGCTGCTGATGCCGCGGTTGATCACCTCGAGCGGTGCGGTATTCGACGTGCGCCGGACCGGGCGGCGCGCCGGTGTGGTGCGGCCACGCGGTGCGGGCGAGCGGCGTTGCCCGGTGGTGCGAGCCTGGGCCGAACGAGATGCCGCCGTGGTCCGCCCCCGGGTCGATCCCGCCCGCGCACGAGTGGTCGTGGAGCTGCGGGACTTACCTGCCATGGACCTAGGCTAGCGGCAAACGCCCCATCAAGACCATCAACCACACACGTATCGCAGGTCGCTCCCCCGCCTCCCCGCGTATTTTGCCGGGCGCACGTGCCACTGACGACCCGCACCGGACCGGAAGTAAGAGCTAGGCAGCTTTGGGCGCACCCGATGGGCTACCCATGTACGAACGGCATCAGTCGTCACGAAAATTGCGCACTCTTGGCGTGTCGGGCCCCGACTACACGGAGCGATCCGCGTCGAGAACAGCCCGCACGTCGGCCGGATCACCCGCGGTTTCGATTCGGACCTCATCGCGGCCGAAGGCATGCAGCAGCAGTTCCGAGGGCTTGCCGGTCAACGTCACCTGCGCCGTTCCGGACTTCGTATGCACCACGGCGCGGCGGCCGTCGGGCGTGGCGAGTTCGACGGTGACCGGCGCTTTGCGATAGGCCATCCGACCCACGCGCCGCAGCGTCGACCACAGCTTGTCCTCATCGGCGGCGGGCAGCTCACGCGGCTCCCAGCCGGGTGCGCCGCGCCGCACATCCTCATGATGGACGAACATTTCGGTCAGATTGACGACGGCATCGACCGGTTTGAGCGGGGACCACCACGGCGGGCCGGAGCGCACCTGCGCCAGCAGTTCCGGAAAGGGCCGCCGCGCCGCCTTGGCTTGCACCGACTCCAGATATCCGGCAAGCGGTTTCAGCATGATGCCAGGGGACGCGTCCGGGCGGCGTTCGCGAACTACCAAGTGCGCGGCCAGATCTCGCACAGTCCAGCCGCCGCACAGTGTGGGCGCGTCCGGCCCCACCGCGGACATCGTCTCCACCAGTGCCCGACGTTCCCGTTGCGCCATGGTCATCTGCAGAACATATCGGATGCGGTGTCGGCGCGGCAGTCCGAATCCGACAGACGCACCGGGCGACCTCCGGACAGGACGGAATCCCCCGAAACTCGTGGTGGCGATCAGTGGCAGATCGCGCACCGACTCGCGTGCAAGCATGGCGAAATCCGCGGAGCTGGACTCGGCGGCCGGTCAGCAATAGTGCCGTAACATGCAGAAACCGCCGGATAGCAACGGCTTCCGGCGGTTTCCGGTAGGTGTCAGACGCCGATGACCGTCGGCACGATCATCGGGCGGCGGCGGTAGGTCTCGGCCACCCAGCGGCCGACCACGCGCCGCACACTCTGTGCGATGCGATGGGTGTCGTTCACACCCTCGCCCGCCAGTCGCAACAGTTCGATCTCGACGAGTTCCGCGGCATCGACGAGCGCGGTCGGATCATCGGAGAATCCGCGCCCACTCACCTCGGGTGTGCTGACCGCCTTACCCGTGGTCGAGTCGACCGCGAGGGTGATCGAGATGAATCCGCCCTCACCGAGGACCAGCCGATCCGAGAGCGTCGACTCACCGACATCACCGACCGAAAGTCCGTCGACGTACACATGCCCGACCGGCACGCGACCCACGATCGAGGCGATCCCGTCGACCAGGTCGACCACCACGCCGTCCTCGGCGAGCACCACCCGATCCTCCGGCACACCGGTCGCCACGGCCAGCGCGGCATTGGCGCGCAGATGCCGCCATTCACCGTGTACCGGCATGGCATTGGTGGGACGCACCGCGTTGTACAGGTACAGCAATTCACCCGCGGACGCGTGTCCGGAGACGTGCACCTTCGCATTCTGCTGGGTGATCACCGTAGCGCCGAGCCGCGCCAGACCGTTCACCACCGCGAATACCGAATTCTCATTGCCGGGAATCAGTGAGGAGGCCAGCACCACGAGATCGTCGGCGCGGATATTGATCTGGCGGTGTTCACCGCGCGCCATCCGCGACAGCGCAGAAAGCGGTTCCCCCTGCGAGCCGGTCGAGATGAGCACCAGCCGATCGCCCGGCAGGGTCGCGGCGACATCGAGATCGACGACCACACCATCGGGCACCGTCAGATAACCCAGTTCCTGCGCGATCTCCATATTGCGCACCATCGAGCGACCGACGAAACACACGCGCCGCCCGTACTTCTGGGCGACATCGACCACCTGCTGGATGCGATGCACATGGCTGGCGAACGAGGCGACGATCACCCGGTTCCCGGCCTTGCCGATCACCGTATCGAGTACGCCGCCGATTTCGCGTTCCGGCGTGACAAATCCCGGTACCTCGGCATTGGTGGAGTCCACCAGGAACAGATCGACACCCTCGTCACCGAGGCGGGAGAAGCCGGCCAGGTCGGTGAGGCGACCGTCCAGGGGCAACTGATCGAGTTTGATATCGCCGGTGTGCAGCGCGACGCCGGCGGGCGTGCGGATGGCGACGGCAATGGCGTCGGGAATCGAGTGGTTGACCGCGAAGTACTCGCAGCCGAACGGGCCGTGCGTGGTGTGTTGGCCCTCGACCACCTCGACGAGCTTGGGGCGCTGCCGGTGTTCGCGGCATTTCGCGGCCACCAGCGCAAGGGTGAATTTCGAACCCACGACCGGGATATCCTGACGCAGCCGCAGCAGGAACGGCACCGCGCCGATGTGATCCTCGTGGCCGTGGGTGAGCACGATGGCTTCGACATCGTCCATCCGGCCCTCAATGGGCCGAAAGTCGGGCAGGATCAGATCGACGCCGGGCTGCTGGTCCTCCGGAAACAGCACGCCGCAGTCGACGATGAGCAGTTTGCCGCCGTATTCGAAAACGGTCATATTGCGGCCGATTTCGCCGATACCGCCAAGCGCGAAGACCCGCAGACCGTTCTTGGGCAGCTTCGGCGGGGCACCGAGCCGGTCGGCCGCTGCCCGCTCGACCGGGGCCGACACGGGTTGCTCGCCGCGTCCGCGACCGCCCTGCTGACGACCGCGCCCCTGTCTGCGGGGCTGCTCGGCCGGGGCCTGCAGCGCGGCCTTCTTGGCGGCCTTTTTCGCCGGGGCCTGCTCCGGCGCGGTCTGCCTGGATGCGCTATCGGACTGCACTAGGTCACCGACGTCGGATTGCGCTGCCTGATCGGACTTTTCGGTGCCGGCCGGACGCTGCGCGGCGGGTTCGGGTGCGCCCGCGGCCCTGGTCGCGGTCCGGCGGGGGCGACGGCCTGTTGCTTCGGTCATGACTGCACCTCGCTACTGGTCGGTTCGATCATGTCTGACTGTGCCGTGACTCTGATTCGCTTGCTCCTCATGAAAGCACCCCTGTCAGCCGGAGGTCGGCGGCGAGGGCATCGAGTTGTTCGGTGGTCGGCATCAATTGCGGCAGCCGCGGTTCGCCGACTTCCACACCGAGCAGACGCAGCCCGCCCTTGCTCATCGCGACACCACCCAGTCGCGACATCGCGGCGTTCAACGGCAGCAGGCTCGCATTGATCTGGCGGGCGCGCAGCACGTCACCGGCGGTATAGGCATCGAGCAGGGCGCGCAGCCGCTCGGGCACGAGATGTCCTATGACACTGATGAATCCGGTCGCGCCGACCGACAGCCACGGCAGGTTCAGCGCATCGTCACCGGAGTAGAAGGCCAGATCGGTATTCGCGATGAGATCCGCACCCGCGTTCAGATCGCCCTTGGCATCCTTGACCGCGACGATGCGCGGATGTTCGGCGAGTTTGCGGATGGTGTCGCTGGCAATGGGAACCACCGAGCGCGGCGGAATGTCGTACAGGGTAACCGGCAGATCGGTCGCGTCGGCGACGGCGGTGAAATGCGCGATCAGACCGTCCTGGGTGGGCCGGGAGTAATACGGGGTCACCACGAGCAGGCCGTGCGCGCCTGCCCGCTGGGCATTGCGGGCGAGTTCGACCGAATGCGCGGTGTCATAGGTACCCGCGCCCGCGATCACGGTGGCGCGCGCGCCGACGGCATCGACGACGGCACGCAGCAGGTCCGCCTTCTCCGATTCGGTGGTGGTGGGCGATTCCCCGGTGGTACCGGAAATCGCCAGCAAATCGACGCCGCGGTCGACCAGCCGGGCTGCGAGCGCGACCCCGGCATCGACATTGAGCTTGCCGTCGACACCGAAGGGGGTCACCATCGCGACTCCTACCGTGCCGGACGCGCGCAGCTGTGTCGGATTCGCGGCGCTCGCCGACCCTCCGTCGTTACGCATGCTGCCGCCTCCAGGCCTGAGGCTCACACCGCGGTGTAGGTGTCGATTCACCGTTCGTCATGGTCAGAAAGGCTACCCGCTCCCGGGAACAGCCTCGACACCATCATCGCCGAACGGCCTGCCACGGCGAGTGATTCACCTCCTAGCCCCCGGCCTTGATGTCAAATCCATCCTTGAATGACACCACAATTGGCGTCACACTGATGTCATGGATTTGAACAAATACACCGCCCGGCTGCGCGAGGACCTGATCGCGGCCGCCGCTCTCGGTGATGAAAAGACCCAGGCCACCGCCGCTGCCCTGGCCGCAGCGACGGAGAGTTCGGCGCGCTTGGCGCTGCTCGCGGCGCTATCGGACCTCGCCGCCGAGGTCAGCGCGGAGCTCAGCGACCGCACAGTTCACGTCTCGGTGGACGGCACCGACGCGACCGTTGACGTCCGCAAGAACCCGGCGACAGACAGCGAGCATCCGACGATCGAAGAGATGACCGGCGATATCAGCCGGGTCACTCTGCGGATGGTCGAGCAGTTGAAGGCCAAGGCCGAGGAAGCCGCTGCCGCCAGCGGAGTCTCCTTGAACTCCTGGCTCTCGAGTGCCGTCAGCGGCGCAGTGCGCGACCAGATGCGTGGGTACGGCGGCCCCAAGCGCGACGTTTGAAGAGATCCGACCCAGCGCCCCGACGAGGACACCGCCGGAAGTTAGCGAGAAGTTCACAGCAGCGGCGCGAGATCACCGCGTGCGCCGATGACCACCTCGTCCAACTCCAGCCAATCCGCCATCTCCCGGAGGGCATCGGACAGTGCCGCAGCGGTTTCTGGTGTGCGGTGGCCCGGCTCGGCGAACGCACCGGGTACCAGCAGCCTGCCCGATGCGCGCTCGGCACGCAGGTCGACGCGTCCCACCAATGCTCCGTTCAGGAGAAACGGAAACACGTAATACCCGTGCACCCGTTTGGGTTCCGGCGTATAGATCTCGATCCGATAGCGGAAGTCGAAGATCCGCTCGGTGCGAGTCCGGAAGAAGATGAGCGGATCGAAGGGGCACAGCAAGGCCGCACCCTCGATCCGGCGTGGCGTCGCGGCACCGGAGCGCAGATAGGCGGGTTTACCCCAGCCCGCCACTTCGGCCGGTTCCAACTCCCCGGCATCGACCAGCTCCGCGATGGCAGGTTCGGTTTGGGAGCGGTGCAGACGGTAGTAGTCGCGCAGGTCGGTCTCGGTCGCGACGCCGAGCGCGGTGCCCGCGCGCAGCACCAATTCCCGCACCGCGTCGGCCTCGGATACGTTGCGCGCCAAGATCTCCGGCGGAAGTATGCGCTCGGCGAGGTCGTAGTGGCGAGTGAACCCGACCCGCTTGTCGACCGAGAGCGCACCGGCGGCGAAGAGCGCCTCGCAAACCATTTTGGTATCGCTGAGATTCCACCACGAGCCTTTAGGGCGCGGCTTGTCCAGTTCGAGGTGGCGTTCGACCTCACCGGCGGTGGTGGCGCCGACCTCGGTGATGACGTCGAGAATGTCCTTGCCGAGGGTGGGATTGCGTTCGGTCATCCGGCGCATGGCGTTCCACCGTCCGTGTTCGTATTTCCGCATCCGCCAGCGCATGAGCGGCCAGTCCTCGACCGGGATCAGCGCGGCCTCGTGCGCCCAGTACTCGACCAGCCGCCGCGGACGGCGCACACCATTGCTCCAGACGGCCTCATCCAGCAGCGCCCGATCGTAACCGCCGATCCGACTGAAGACCGGCGCGTAGTGCGCCCGCACCACCGCCGATACCGAATCCAGTTGCAGCAGTTGGGTTCTGCCGAGCACATCGAGGACCGTCCGCCGGGTCGGCGTGGCCGGTTTACGCCGCCCGAAGCCCTGCGCGGCCAGCGCCGTCCGACGCGCCGCGGCCGCACTCATCGTCTGCATGATCACGACAATGCCATGGAGGTACGACAGCTTCGGAGCGAGCAGCAAGAGCCGGCAAGCGCGGGCATGAGGGCTACTCTGCATCCGGCCCGGCGGCCGAAAACCAAGTCCGCGGGGAATGCACCTCCTGCGGCGGTAGACGAAACACGCGACAAGGTAATACGCCGCCCGGAGTCGCAGGGAGACGCTGAACGGACGTGGAGCCGACCAGAAGTCTGGGCAATACCGGGCAGGTGGCTGTGCAGCGTCTACCCCGCAGTCGATCAGGTGTATGGCGTGGATCGTCGGCTGGCAACGGCTGCCCGCTGGCGCGTATTTGCCGACTCGCCCGCATCGGTACGACTGATTATGTCGAGACCGAGACCTCACCCGCAGTGTCGATCTCGGTCCGCCGATCCCGATCGGGTGCGTTCGCGAGAACTGTCGCCAGCACCCGTCGGCCCATCGGCAATACCCGCACCGTCACCGAACCGGCATTGGCCGCATCCAATTCCCGGGTCGCCGATTCGATCACCTGCTGGCGCACCCATTTCGGCACCCCGGCGAATCCGCCGTCGTCGAGCAGCACCACCTCGACCCCACGCGAACGCGCGCCGCGGGCGGCGCTGCTCAACTCGTCGGTCACCAATTGCGGTGCGCGCAGGCCGTCCCGAAGTTCGGCCTCCAGCAGCCGGCACTCTTCGCGTTCGACCGCGGTGAGTTCGGCGCCTTCGGCAATACGTTCCAGAATCGGCCGGGCCACCTTGTCGAGCCGGGCCAGCTGTCGATCCCGCTCGCCGTTCTGAGCGGCCATGGTCGCCTCGGCGGCGGCGCGCATGGTCGCCTCCTCGCGCAGCAGCCGCAACGAGCGCTGCATGGGCCGCATGACCGCCGCACCGATCGAGACTCCGGCCACCGTGGCGATCGGCACGATGGATCCGACCACCACCCGCAGTCCGTTCGTCGCGCTGACCACCGCGATCACCACCGCAATGCCCGCGACACCGCACCACGCCGCGCCCAGACGGCCGCGCACCACCAGTACCGCGAGCACATAGGATGAGGCGAATGCGGTCCACACCTGCTTGGACATGCCGTGGTCGATATCCACGGCGGTCAAGGCCGCCGCGATCGGGCCGGCCGCGGCCACCGCGATAGCGGCGGGCAATGGCAGCGGATCGACCGGAATCACCAGGACCAGCACGCCGGCACCGGCCACCAGCGCCAGCGCGATCACGGCCAGGATCATCGGCGATTCGGCGAAATTGCGCACCATGTACAGCAGGATTGTGGCCTCGAAGATGACCAGGAAAAGCCAGGCCGATCGGTCCCGAAGGCCGAGCAGATCGCGCAGGCCGAATTCGTTCTCGGTATCAGCCATCGCCGCCCCAGACCAGGGTCACCGTGGTCCCCTCCCCCGGTTGGGATTCCACGAATCCGGCGCCACCGGCCAACTGACGCATCCGGCCGAGGATGCTCACCGAAACGCCGAGCCGGTCGGCGGGCACCCGGTCCAGATCGAATCCCGTGCCGTCATCACGGAATACGACGCGGATACCGCCAGCACTGATGGTCACCGTGACGGTGCGCTGCACGGTACGACCCACAACGGTGGCGTGGCGCAGACTGTTTCGCGCCGCCTCGGCCAGCGCGGCGGCGATGGTGCCCGCCGCGTGCACCGGCAGGCGCAGGTCATCGAGTCCGGCCCAGCGGCTCGCGGTGAACCGGATGCCCGGATTCACCTCGTACACCGCCGAGCGCAGGAAGCCGATCGCCGATTGCGCGTCCAGCAGGTCGGGTTCGGTATTGGTGCCGCGACATTCGTCCAGTTGTTCCAGCGTGCGTTCGGCCTGACCGCGCAGCACCGGCGATTCGGCACCCGCGCGCGACGCGTCGAGCAGGGTCGACAGCACCCCGTCATGGATCAATGCGGCGAAGCGGGCGCGCTCGCGATCCCGTGCCGCGGCACCGGCCACGGAGGCCGCGCGGCGGCTCGCGATCACCGATTCCCGGTCCACCCGCGCGGCCGCCGCGAGCGCGAAGATGCAGCACCACAGGAACAGTGCGCACAGCCCGGCGGCCCGGGCGAAGTCGCCGATCAGGGACAAGACCGTCGCATCGGGCACCACATACCGGTTCGCCAGGGCCGCGGTTGCCGCGGCGACCAGGAGATAGCCGGTGGCCAGCGCCGGACGCCAGGCCAATACCGCCGCCAGCACGCCGAGCGCGAGCACCCGATACATCCACACCGAGGTGATGTCGATCAACGGCACGGCGTAGATGAACGGAATCGTCACAAGCGCCGCGAGATAACTCACCGCGGCCACACCGGCCACCACGCGAATCGCCCTGCGGCCCATGGTGAACGAGACGACCGCGAGCACCGGGAACCAGCCGAGCGCCATGCCGACCACCAGGCTCGCCCCCGGGCCGGAGACGAATTCGGACTGGTCGGCAATGTCGGGAAGCTCGACGATCGCGACGATCATCCCGGCGATACCGACGGCCAGACCCATGCGGCGCAGAATGCGATCCGAGGCCGCCTCGACAATCTTCTCCCTGGACACCGTGGTCCGCCCACGGCGCCACCGACTCGCCCGGAACGGGTCGAGCGCGGCGGAGCCCGCGGTGGGTGTAGAGGTGTCCAGCGCGCCGGACGCGGTCATACCTGCGCCTCGCTGGCGCTCGGATCCTGTGGGGCAGACCCCCATACCCCGCGCACTGCGGGGCTTCGCCCCTTGGACCTCCGATCGGGCTCCGGTATGCCCGCGAATGCGGCTGTGTTCATGGTCGCTCGCTCATGCTCGCGGATGCCGCTCGGGAACCGGTAGCCATCCGTCCTCTACCGCCCGCTTGTAGAGGTCGGTTTTGGTGGGAGCCGGACGACCCGCATCGGCGTACTTCTGCCGGATGCGCCCGAGATAGTCGTTGACGGTCTGTTCGGACAGACCGGTCAGCCGCGCGACGCGGGAGGCCTTCTCACCGGAGGCGTAAAGGGTGAGCACCTCTTCCTGGCGCGGACTCAGACCCACGTTGGACAGTTGCGGATCGCCATCGATGGCGGCTGCCCAGTCGGTGGTCACCACCTGCTCACCGGAGGCGGCGCGGCGCACCGCCGCGACCACCGTCGGCACATCCTCGGATTTGCGCACGACCCCGAGCACACCGGCCTTGGCCGCGGCGCGCACCAGGAATGCGTTATCCGCGCCGGTGAATACGAGCACTTCGACGCCGCGGTTGCGCAGCGCGCGCACATTATCTTCGGGCGAGGATCCATCGGCCAGTCGCAGATCGAGAACGACCAAATCCAGCGGGGCGCTATTCGCCGCCGCCCCGAGCAGTTCCGGTACGGTCCCCGCCGTCAGCACCAGATCGAGATCGGATTCCGGCGCCAGCATCGCGGCAAGCCCGATCGCCACCGATTCGTGATCTTCGACCAGCCCGATCCGGCGCGGCACTGTTTCGCCCCCTTCGGCCCACATCACCTCGACACTCCGTTCCCGAGCAAACTCGTCCAGTTCCCCACCGCTACAACGTCACCTCGCAGTATGCCCGGATTCGCCGGATACCGGTCAGACACCAAAATTCGGGGGACGTGCGTTACCCCATGAGCTGCGCGGCGACGGTCGCACCGAGTTCCCAGCACTGCTGGATCTCTTCTTTACCCGGCGCTCCCATCACGATGACCGGCGCGGCGACCTGCTCCCAGCCGAGTCCGGTGGTCACACTGCGCACGCCGCGCTCGGCTCCCTCGGTGCCCTCATTGCCGTGCAGATAGAAGCCGAACGGCCGACCGCGCGTCGAGTCGAGGCACGGGTAGTAGAACGTGTCGAACGCATGCTTGAGCGCGCCGGACATATAGCCGAGATTCGCCGGGCTACCGAGCAGATAACCGTCGGCGGCCAGCACATCGCTCGCGGTGACCGCGAGGGCGGCTCTGCGCTCGACCTCCACTCCTTCGATGTCCGGATCCGTCGCCCCCGAGACAACCGCCTCGAACATCGCCTGCATATGCGGTGACGGAGTGTGATGAATGATCAGCAGCCGAGGCACATGCAGCAGCGTACTGCCGCCCTCGAACTCGAAGTGAGATCCAAGGGCGCCCGGCTCTTGACTGGCGACAAAATAGGAGGAAAATAGATGTTCACACCAGAAGACCGGAAAGTGCCGAAAGGTCAGAGGAGACGTCCAAAGACATAGGACACACTTTCAAGGATCTGGCCAGGCCCCCGGCAAGCCAGTCGAATATCGGAGCTGTCAGCGACGACTGAAACTCATGAATTCGATGGAGACTACCGGGGACTGATCTGTATTGGGGGTCTTTTCCTCGGGGGCCGGATTCCGCGTTGCCCCTCAGCGGGCCAGGTCAGGGTTCGTGGGGAGTGCGGTCCAGTTTTTCCAGGGCTACTGCGCGGCGCATGGTTTCGCGGGCGCGGGTGCGGTCTCCGGCGTAGTCGTAGGCGCGGGCGAGCCGGTAGGAGACGCGCCAGTTGTCGGGGTCGGCCTCCCATTCCTGTTTGACCTGGTTGAACAGTTCGTCAGCGGCGGTGCGTTCGATGCGGCCGGAGGGGCGGCGCGGGAGGTTCGAGGTGTCGAGTTCGAGGCCCTCGTCGTGGATGCGGCGGGCCAGGTGCTGATGGGCCAGAGCGGCGCGGACGGTCGCGACGACGATCCAGACGCCGAGCAGCGGCAGGATCAGCACGCCGATGCCGATGACGACGGCAGCGAGGTCGCCGGAACCGATGAGGCTGAACGCGATGCGGCCGAGCAGCACGAAGTAGAAGCCGAGCACGACGACCAGGGCCGCGATGAACGCGACGACCTTGCGGACGTCGCTGCCGCGCGCGTCCGTATCCGAACCCTGGTCGTCCGGCTGGACCGGTTCTCGAGTCACAGATCGAGGAACGGGTCGAGCCCGACGGTCAGGCCGGGGCGATGCACGATCTCGCGGACGCCGAGCAGTACGCCGGGGGCGAAGGAGGAGCGGTCGATGGAATCGTGCCGGATGGTGAGGGTTTCGCCTTGGGTGCCGAAGAGCACCTCTTGATGCGCGACGAGCCCGGCCAGGCGCACCGAATGCACCCGCACGCCATCGACATCGGCGCCGCGGGCACCATCGAGTTCCTGAGTAGTGGCATCCGGGCTGCGGCCGACTCCGGCCTTGTCCCGCGCGGCGGCGATCAGGCCCGCGGTGCGATACGCGGTGCCCGAGGGCGCGTCGACCTTATTCGGGTGATGCAGTTCGATGACCTCGACCGAATCGAAGAACCGCGCCGCCAGCTCGGCGAACCGCATGGACAGCACCGCGCCGATGGCGAAGTTCGGGGCGATGAGCACACCGGTCTCCGGTCGCCCCGCCAACCAGCCGCGCACCTCGTCCAGGCGGGCTTCATCGAATCCGGTGGTCCCGACAACCGCGTGCATTCCGCGCTCCACCAGGAACTTCAGATTCCCCATCACCACATCGGGATTGGTGAAGTCGACGACCACCTGAGTGCCTGACTCGGTGAAGGATTCCAGCGAATCGTCTTTGTCGACAGTCGCGACCAACTCCAGATCGTCGGCCGCCTGCACCGCCGCACAAATCGCCTGACCGACTTTCCCCCGCGCACCGAGCACTCCGACCCGAATGGTCACCGCACCTCCTAATTCCACCACTGACCCCGCCAGCCTATCGACACTGCTCCCTCCCCGGTCCGCTGACCTCCGGTGATCGGCAACACTGCGGCGACAGGCAACTCAGGCGCCGGCCATATTCTCGGCCATCTTTTCCAGCAGGCGAACGGTCTCGACGTACTGGTTGTCGGTGACGCCCTCGACGAACACCCCCGGACCGGGCCGGGCGCAACGCACCGCGACACTACTCGAACACAATGACCTGCCGTAGCGCATGCCCGGCGGCGAGCTCATCCATGGCATGGTTGATTTCGTCCAGCCCGACGTGCGAGGACACCAGCTTTTCGACCGGCAACCGACCCTCGCGCCACATGCGGACGTACCCCGGGATATCCCGGGAGGGCACCGCCGAGCCGAGGTAGCTACCGATGATCGTGCGCCCCTGAGCTACCAGCGCCAGGGGCGAAATGCTCGCACGTGCGTCGGGGGCGGGCAGTCCGACGGTGACTGTCGTACCACCGGGTCCCGTTGCGGCGACGGCGGTTTCGAAGGCACGAACATTTCCCGCGGCCTCGACCACGACATCGGCCGAGATGCCCTGTTCCGCGAGTTCGGCCGGTGTGTACGCGGCGCTCGCGCCGAGTTCCTTTGCTAGAGCGAGCTTTTCCGGCACGGTATCGACCGCGATCACCTCGTGCTCACCGAGCGCCAGCGCGACGAGCACCGCCGCCATACCGACACCGCCCAGCCCCACCACGATGATCCGGTCGGCCACACCGGGTTTCGCGGAGTTGAGCAGCGCACCACCACCGGTGAGCACCGCGCAGCCCAGTACCGCGGCAACCTCCGGCGGCACATCGGCATCGACCGGAACCACCGATCGGCGATCGACGACGGCGTGCGTCGCGAAGGCGGACACGCCGAGGTGATGGTGCACCTCCGCGCCCTCCCGGTGCAGCCGCCGCCCGCCGTTCAATAGCTCACCCGCATTATTGGCGACACTGCCCGGACCGCACGGCGTGCGGCCGTCACTGGCACAGCCCGCGCACTCCCCGCAGCGCGGCAGGAAGGTCATCACAACGCGCTGCCCCACCGCGACATCGCTGCCACCGGGCCCGATCGCTTCGACAATGCCCGCCGCCTCGTGTCCGAGCAGCATCGGCAGCGGTCGCACCCGGTTACCGTCCACCACCGACAGGTCGGAATGACACAGCCCGGCGGCCTCGATCCGCACCAGCAGCTCACCCGGACCCGGCTCCCCCAGGTCCAGCTCACAGACGGTGATCGGCGCCGACTCGGCGAACGGCGTGGGCGCTGCGATCCGCTCGAGGACCGCCCCTCGAATCTTCATTCCACCGACGCTACCGCGCGGCGTCGCAGACAGACCACCATGGCCCACATCACCCGGGGGGGTGGCACCGTGGAGTGCGATTAGCTAACCTCGACGCCCGTGACGGTGCTCCCGTAGGCCGCCTTGTACCGAGCCCGGGGTCGGGACCGTCACGACATAAGGAGAAATCCGTGTCTGTACAGTTCAATCACACCATTGTCGGCTGCCACGACAATCGGGTGTCCGCCGAATTCTGGTCGGACATCCTGGGTTTGGAACCAGGAAAGGAATGGGGTCCGTTTATCCCGTTGCCCACGGGTAATGGAGTCACCTTCGACTTCGCGAATGTGCCAGCGCACATCACCGAAATCCAGCCCCAGCATTACGCATTCCTGATCTCCGAGGCCGAGTTCGACGCGGCCTACGCCAAGATCCAACGCTACAAACTGGAACATTGGGCCGACCCCCGCCGACAGGGCGTCAACGAGATCAATCACAACGATGGTGGTCGCGGCGTCTATTTCCTCGACCCCAGTGGGCACTTCATGGAACTGATCACCGTTCCCTACGGTGGTTGGCCGACGTAAGCGCACTCCAGCCGTCACGCCGAGGTGGCCGGCGGCCACGGATTCGGTTTGACGCTGGTCGGTTTGCGGGTGGGCACGTCATCCCAGTCGAAATGCGTGCCCACCCACGCCTTCGGCCGATCGAAGTGGATTTCCTGGGCGGCGAAACGCGTGCCGAGGAACGAGATGTCGCCGAAGAAGTCGCCCTCGGTGAAGTCGACCGTGCGCCCGCCGAGCACGGTGCGGGCAAAGGTGATGGCCCCGTGGAACTCGGCCAGGGTGAAATCGGTTTCGCGGGTTCCGCGCACGCGCAGCCGGGGGGTCACACCGATCCGCGCATCGTCGAATGCAACAGTTGTGGCGCGAAACTGGCTGCCGGTGAACATGATCCGCGCACTGGAGAATTCGGCGCGGTCGAATGCGATGTGATCGCCGTCGAAGATCACGCGTTCGAACGAGGTGAATTCGGCACGGAATGCCACATCTGTAAACAACGTCTCGGGGCCGACGAATCGCGCACCGACAAAGCTGGTGAGCTGTCCCTCGAACCGGACGCCCATGAACGAGGCCCGGGTACCTTCCATCAGTGCCCCTTCGAAGGTGGTCCGCGCACCGCGAAATATCGCACGCTCGAACGAGATCGAACATCGGAAGGTCGCGTCGACGAACGCGGTACCAAATCCGCCGAGTTCAGATCGACCGGCGCCACCGGGACTGAACTCCGCATCGTCGAATATTGCTGCGCCGCCGCAGAACAATGCACCGCGAAATGTCACATGGGTGCCGACGAATTTCGCGCGATCGAAGCGCGTACTCGACGAGCCGGCCAACTTCGCTCGGGTGAAGTAGGTGTGCTGACCGGCGAATATCGCATGCGAGAAGTCGGCATCCTCGAGCAGTGCTCCGGTGAAGTCGAAGTCGCAAGCCGACCACGACACTTCGGCGCTGCGCCGTAGGTGATTCGCGATCAGCTGCACAATGGTGCGCCGCACATCCCGATCGTTCTGCCGGTACCGGTATGTGCGTTCCATCGTGATTCCGGCCTGCACCGTCGACTCCGTCAGCGACACAAGGTGGTTCGCGCCATCGTCGGGGCTGTACGGCATGCGCAAATAGCCGCACAACACATCGATGCACTGCTGCCTGCGACTCGGCGTCGAGAACTCATCCGCCACCCCCGCCATCGCGTACACCCCGGCCATTCGAACAGCCGGGTCCGCATCTCCCAACTGCCGCGCCGCCGCTCCGAACAACTCCGCGAACCGCCCGCGCTCCAGATCCCGCTGCCGCCGATACGCCACCACCAGCGCGACCGCCGCGCCAACCCCGGCGGCAACTGACAGCGCAATCTTGGTGAGGTCCAATTGGTTCGGTGTCTCGGCCTTCGCCCCCAGCAACCACCACAACAACCACCAGGTCAGCCCGGCAATCGCCAAACCACCGACCACCGCACCCAACACCGCGAGCAACAGTGCCGCGCGGTGTAGTCGGTTACCCAACCGCCCCCATCGCATCACCGCATGGTAGTCGGGTTGTCGCTCGCCGACTACCGGACCAGATCGGCTACCTCGCCCCTTGCGTTTTCGGTTCCTGATTACGCAACCCCACCCCCGCCGCTACCAGGCAAGCGATTGCGACCACACCGACGAACCAGGGAAATACCTCGCTCAGCCCCCATTCGGTGGCTGCCCACCCGGCGAGAATGGTCGGCAGGGCCATGGCCGAGTAGGCGAGCAGATAGTACGCCGACATGGTCTCGCCCCGCTTGTGTTGCGGCACAACCTCGGACAGATGCCGCAGGGAACCACCGAATCCGAGCCCGAAGGTCGCACCGAGCAACACTCCGGCCAGCAGCACCATGACCCAGTTGCCGGTGTGCAAGGCGGGCACCGTGAGCACCAATGCCACCGCCATACCGGTATCACCGCCGATTGCCGCGCGCCGCGCCGGAATTCCGGTCGCGAACAGTTGCGCCATGGCCCCGGCCACCGCGGTCGACGCGACCACCGCGCCGCCGAAGACCAGATTATGGATGCCGGTCTCCGCCGAGGCGAGCGACGGATACAGCGACAGCAGTACGCCGAGCACCGACCAGGCCGCCATCACACCCAGCGCCGAGAACCAGAAGTCACCGCGAATCTCCTGCGGCACCGCTGGTTTCGCGATCGTGATGCGTCCGGCGATCCGGGCGGTATGCGGTTCCCGCAAGGCGATGACACCGACGCCGATGAGCAGGCACACCACGGTGACGACGACATAGGGCATGCGCAGCGGATGCGGCGCGTACTGCGCCAGCAATGCCGAACCCAGAATCGCCACGGCCATACCCACATTGAAGGCAACGCCGCTGAGCTGACCGGACCGCGCACCGTGCTTCGGCCGTAGATCCAGCAGCGCCGCGGCCCCGGCGACCACTGTCGAACCGACCGCAAACCCATGTAGCGCCCGCGCCAGCAGCAGCATCGCGACATTGTCGGCCAACAGGAACACCACAAGCCCGATGATCATGGTGGCGAATGCGCCGAGCAGCACCGGCTTGCGACCGACCACATCGGAGATTCGCCCGGAGACCAGCACCGCGACCAGCGCCGCGAATGCGTAGACCGCGAAGACGAACGTCGTCGTCAGCGGCGTGAAATGCCATTCCTTCTGGTACATCCCGTACAGCGGCGCGGGCACACCGGAGACGCCGAGCGCCACCCCGCTCGCCGCCAGTATCAGCGCATACGCCCAGCGCTGCGTGGTCTGCTGGTCGGCCGCCACCGTCATTGTCGCTGCCATCGGAACCCCGATCAGGTAAGTTTGATGATGATCGAACGTTGATCGACGATACAGCCGGTACGATGCCCATCAAACCACTGTGAGGTAGATCATGACCGAAACCAAGGAATCGGCCAGCGAGGCGCCGCCGGTCGCCTCGTTACCCGCCGTACTCGGCGCACTCCAGGATCCGGTGCGGCTGGAGATGGTGCGACGACTGAGCAATGCGGGCACCGCCGTGCGCTGCGGTGCGCTCTATGAGGTGATCAACAAGTCGACCGCTACCCATCACTTCAAGATTCTGCGCGAAGCCGGTGTCATCGAGCGACTGATTATCGACGGCCAGACCTGCCAGCGCCTGCGCTCCGAGGACCTCGATAATGCCCTACCCGGACTGCTGCCACCGATCGTCGCGGCCGCGAACCGCGCCCGCAACGACTGATCTAACCCGCAGGTGGCGGCAGCACCGACGGGGTGAAGTGGAAGGTCGGAATGGGCGGCGGTGATTTCGGGGCGGTCGGTACCGGAGCCCGCTCATCGCTGTGGAAGGTCTGCGTCGCGGTCTGCTGCCAACCCCACCAGATGGCGAGTGCAAGCAATGCCGCGATGAACAGCACGCCCCCGGCGTACGCGTCGAACATCCGCCACCGGTACTCCAGCGCCTGCACCAGCAGAATCTCGAGCAGCAATGTCACGACCACCATGCCGACGATCGCGACGAACACTCCGAACGCCGCGGGCTGACGAGCCCAATGCCGCAGCGCGGCGAGCATTCCCACGAGCAGCAGCCCGCCACCGATCACGATGATCACGCTCAGCAGTGCGAACTCCTCCCCCGCATGCCGATCCGACTCGCCGTCGCGCCGTCCGACCCACGCCGTGAACAGCAGCAGATGCGCCAGCGCGGCACCCATCATGCCGACCAGCACCACAATGTACCCGCCGCGGACCGCCTCGGCCGACCATTCCGATCGCACAACCGCCGCACCGATTTCGACCACAGAACTCGAGACCAGCCCGATCACCAACGCCAGCAAGGCTTCCGGACGCCGCAGCAGTCGCTTGCGCAGATACCCCTGCGGCAAATGGCGATTCAGCTTTCGGAATACACCGAACCACGCACCGAGCACACCCACGAACAGCGCCGGTGTCAGCACCCGCAAGCCACCCGGGGGAATCCACATCGACAGCGCCACCACGGCCGCCGCGAAGAACCACCCCCAAGCGGCCAGCCCGATCAGCGCCCGCCACATGATTTCGGCGAGCAGCCGCTGCGCGCCGACATTGCCCGGATTCGAGCCCAGCAGTCCACGCAGCGTCGCGATGGCCTTATCCCTGGTAGCGACGTTCTCGAAGTCCAGCCGCGCCCGGGTCTGCAGCAATTCGGCATGTACCGGATCCTCGGCGAGACCGGCCTCGACGTGGCGCCGGGCGGCATCCGAATCATGCAGTCGGCGATAGGTTTCCGCCGCGTGGGCATGCGTACCCGGATGCGCGGGGGCGAGTTGGGTCGCCCGTTCCAGAGCGTCGCGGGCTTCAGCGCGCGGTTTGTCGGACGTTGCCGCATTGGCGACGACCCGAGCCAGCACCAGTAGCGCGCCGACATGGTCCGGTGCCAACCGAGTCGCCATGCGGGCGTGTCGTTGCGCTTCAGCACGCATGGTGTCCGCGTCGTAGGCCAGGGCCGCGGTCAGATACGCGTCGATGCGCGCCGGATCGGCCGCGATCGCCGCGTTCGCGTAGCGCAGCGCCGCATCGGTTTGATCGAGTCGATAGGCGATATCCGCCATGCGTTCCAGCAGCACCGGGTCATCGGGTTGGGCAATCAAGGCCTCGCCGATGATCCGACGCGCCTCGTCGAGCCGACCGAGTTCGGCCGCCACCTCGGCACGACCGAGCGCCGAACTCGTCATATCCACCCCCGATCGGATCGGTGGCCGGCGCGAACGCTACCGGCCACCCTGGTGATCTACCTCAGCCCTCGACCAATCGCCGCACCGTGGCCGGTAAGTCCCGCGTACGCCGATACGGTCCGGCCACCGAGGCCGCGAACGGCCGCGCCAGCAGGGTGCGGGCGATCGCCGAAACCTCGTCGGTGGTCACCGCATCGATGCGGGTCAGCGTCTCCGAGACACTGCGGTGGTTGCCATAACTCAATTCGCTGCGACCGATCCGGTTCATCCGCGATGCCGAATCCTCCAGGCCGAGCACCAGTCCACCACGCAACGACCCCTTCGCGCGCGCGCATTCCGCGTCGGTAATGCCATTGGCCGCGATCTCTTCCAGCACCCCGCGCGCCAGCGACGCCACCTTGCCGAGGTTTTCCGGCTGGCAGCCGATGTACACCGAGAACGCTCCGGTGTCGGCGAAGGTGTCGACGCTGGAATACACCGAGTACGCGAGTCCGCGTTCCTCCCGGATGCGTTGGAACAGCCGCGAACTCAGGCCGCCGCCGACCACAGTATTGAGCACTGACAGCGGCCAGCGCCGTTCCCCCTCGTGCCGTCCGAAGGCCCGCACACCGAAGGCCAGATGTGCCTGCTCGCTGTCGCGATGGCTCCAGTGCAGTCCCGGTGTGCAGTGCGGCCGGAAACGGCCCTCGCGACGGCGGGCCGGCTCGGCGGTCGGGTCGAGCCGGGATGCGAACGCGCGATGCACCAATTCCACGGTGTGGTCGTGCTCCACATTGCCCGCGACCGCGACGACCATCCGATCCGGCCGATACCGGCGCAGATGGAAGCTGCGCAGCTGCGTGGCATTCATCGCCTCGATGGTTTCGATGGAGCCGATCACCGGACGTCCGATCGGATGATCGCCGAAGAGCGCGGACAGAAATGCGTCTCCGACCAGATCCTCCGGATCGTCGTCGCGCATGGCGATCTCCTCGAGCACCACCTGCCGCTCGACATCCACATCCTCGGCCCGGCACAGGCCGTTGAGTACGACATCGGAGACCATATCAACGGCCAGCGGAAGATCCTCGTCGAGGACGTGGGCGTAGTAGCAGGTCTGCTCCTTCGCGGTGAACGCATTGAGCTCGCCGCCGACCGCGTCCATCGCCTGCGCGATATCCAATGCCGAACGCGTCGGAGTGGCCTTGAACAGCAGGTGTTCCAGGAAATGGGCGGCACCCGCGACGGTCGGTCCCTCGTCGCGCGAGCCGACCCCGACCCAGACTCCGATCGATGCCGAACGCACGCCGGGCACATGTTCGGTGACCACGCGCAGCCCGCCGGGTAATACGGTGCGCCGTACCCCCGAGTCGGTGCCCCGCACCTGGTCCATCCGCAGCTCCAGAGACGAACCCCCCTGCTCGCCGCGGAGCAGAGGGGTTGCCGTCTTCTTCTTCGTCACAGAGACAAGTACTACTCGGTCTCCGCCGTGCCCGCATCGACGGCTTCGGCCGCCTCGGGCTCGTCGGCGTTCTCATCGACCGGCACCAGCGAAATCTTGCCGCGGTTGTCGATATCGGCGATCTCCACGCGCAGCTTGTCGCCGACGTTCACCACGTCCTCGACCTTGGCCACGCGCTTGCCGTTGCCCAGCTTGGAGATGTGCACCAGGCCGTCGCGGCCCGGCAGCAGCGAGACGAACGCGCCGAAGGCGGTGGTCTTGACGACCGTGCCCAGGAAGCGCTCGCCGACCTTCGGCAGCTGCGGATTGGCAATGGCGTTGATCTGGTCGATCGCCGCCTGTGCCGCCGGACCGTTGGTCGCACCGACGTAGACCGTGCCATCGTCCTCGATGGAGATATTGGCGCCGGTCTCCTCGGTGATCTGGTTGATCACCTTGCCCTTCGGGCCGATGACCTCGCCGATCTTGTCGACCGGGATCTTGATCGCGGTGACGCGCGGTGCGTACGGGCTCATCTCGTCCGGCGTGGCAATGGCCTCGGCCATGACCTCGAGGATGGTGGTGCGGGCATCATGCGCCTGGCTCAGCGCACCGGCCAGCACCTGTGAGGGGATGCCGTCCAGCTTCGTGTCGAGCTGCAGCGCGGTGACGAAGTCGTGGGTACCGGCGACCTTGAAGTCCATATCACCGAAGGCATCCTCGGCGCCGAGGATATCGGTGAGGGCCACGTAGCGGACCTCGTCCTCGCCCTTATCGTTCTTGACGGTGTCCGATACCAGGCCCATGGCGATACCGGCGACCGGCGCCTTCAGCGGCACACCGGCGTTCAGCAGCGACAGGGTCGAGGCACAGACCGAACCCATCGAGGTGGAACCGTTGGAGCTCAACGCTTCCGAGACCTGACGGATGGCGTAGGGGAACTCCTCCTGACTCGGCAGCACCGGGATGAGCGCCCGCTCGGCCAGCGCGCCGTGGCCGATCTCGCGACGCTTCGGCGAACCGACGCGACCGGTCTCACCGGTGGAGAACGGCGGGAAGTTGTAGTGGTGCATGTAGCGCTTGGAGGTCTCCGGGCCGAGCGAGTCGACCTGCTGGGCCATCTTCACCATATCGAGGGTGGTGACGCCCATGATCTGGGTCTCGCCACGCTCGAACAGCGCCGAACCGTGCGCCCGCGGGATCACCGCGACCTCGGCGGATAGGGCGCGGATATCGGCCAGCCCGCGACCGTCGATGCGGAAGCCGTCGGACAGGATGCGCTGGCGCACCAGCTTCTTGGTGACCGAGCGGAATGCCGCGCCCAGTTCCTTCTCGCGACCGGCGAAGTCGTCGGCCAGCCGATCCAGCACGGCGAGCTTGATCTCATCGATCTTGGCTTCGCGCTCCTGCTTGTCGGCGATGCTCAGCGCCTCGCTCAGCTCGCGCTTGGCGGTGCCATCGACGGCCTCGTAGACATCGGCCTCGTACGGCGGGAAGAGCGGGAACTCCTCGGTCGGCTTGGACGCCAGCGAGGCCAGATCCTGCTGCGCCTTGCACAGGCGGGCAATGAACGGCTTGGCGGCCTCGAGACCCTGCGCCACCACAGCCTCGGTCGGCGCCGGCGCGCCGCCCGCGACCAGTTCGATGACCTTCTCGGTGGCCTCGGCCTCGACCATCATGATGGCCACGTCGCCGGATTCGACAACTCGACCGGCGACGACCATGTCGAAGACCGCGCCCTCGAGCTGCTCGACGGTCGGGAACGCGACCCACTGGCCATCGATCAGTGCGACGCGCACGCCGCCGACCGGACCGGAGAACGGCAGGCCTGCGATCTGGGTGGACGCGGAGGCGGCGTTGATGGCCACGACGTCGTACAGATCGTTCGGGTCCAGGCTCAGCACGGTGACCACGACCTGGATCTCGTTGCGCAGACCGTCGACGAAGGACGGACGCAGCGGACGGTCGATCAGGCGGCAGGTCAGGATCGCATCGGTGGAGGGGCGGCCCTCCCGGCGGAAGAACGAACCCGGGATGCGGCCCGCGGCGTACATGCGCTCTTCGACGTCGACGGTCAGCGGGAAGAAGTCGAACTGATCCTTGGGGTGCTTGCCCGCGGTGGTCGCGGACAGCAGCATGGTCTCGTCGTCCAGGTAGGCGACGACCGAGCCGGCGGCCTGGCGGGCCAGACGGCCGGTCTCGAAGCGGACGGTGCGGGTTCCGTAGGTGCCGTTATCGATCAACGCGACGGATTCGAACACACCGGGTTCGACCTCGATGGCCGAAGATGTAGTTGTTTCGGACATTTTTCTGCTCTCAACCTCTCGTCTTCGCTGGATCGAGCGCCGGCGGGCGCGATCCAGCTGTCGTCAGCCGTACCGGATACGGACGCGCGGCAACCCTCCTGGCCGCGACGCGCACACCCGGCCGAATCCCCTTGGAAACGGCGACGCGGAGGCGGTCATCGATCGAAGCCCGCCGGCGACTGCTCGCCTGCCGGGAGGCCACTACCGAAGACCGACGCCACGCGCGGGTGCATACGGCTGTGCAATGTTGTCATGCAAACGAGGTGTGAATACCCCTCATACACATATAGCCAACGGGGAGATTGTACTTCTCCCCGTTGGCCACCGGATCGACCGCCTCGGGTAAGGAGCGTGTCTGCCTGACGAGCGACCCGTTGACGGCCTGTCTCGCGTCCGAGTCATCGAAGCGCATCCAACGAAGTCACGAGCCTCGACGCGCGCGCACCAGATGCCGAACGCCCCGCCATCACCGACCCCACGGAGCGAGTCTTACGAGCGACCCGTTCGCGGCCCGTCTCGCGTCCGAGTCGTCGAAGCGCATGCGACGAAGTCGCGAGTCTCGACGGCTCGGACGCGAGACGGAAGGGGGGCGCGGAC